>QZJP01000013.1 GCA_003599345.1 Bacillota bacterium
GTTGTAGGCCAGGAAATCGACACGTTCCGCCCCGGGCATTTCCCGGGAAACAAACTCCGACACGGCCTTCACGTTCTCGTCATCGTCCGTGAAGCCCGGGATGACCGGGAACCGCACCCAGAACGGCCGGCCGCTGGACCCCAGAACCCGGGCGTTCTCGAGGATGAAGCGGTTGTCCGCCCCGGTCGCCGCCTTGTGCCTAGAGGCATCGATGACCTTGATGTCATAAAGGACCAGATCGACGGCTTCAATGGCCCGCCTGAACACGCTCTTGGGGGCCAGGCCCGACGTGTCGACGGCCACGTGAACGCCGGCCGCCCGGACGCGGGTCGCCGCGTCAAGGAGGAACTCCGGTTGAGCCAGGGCTTCACCTCCGGAGAAGGTCACTCCACCGCCGGATGCGGAGAAGAACTCAGCGTCGCGCAGCAGTTCCCCCGCTAGCTCAGCGCTCGTGAGTTCCCGGCCTATGACCTCGAGGGCCCCGTTCACGCAGGCCCGAGCGCATATCCCACAAGCGTGACAGGACAGGCGGTCCACACGGAGCCCGCCGGCGCCGCGGCTGAGGACCCCGCGGGGGCAGGACATCACGCAGTCCCCGTTCTCCCGGCACTTGACGTCGTACCAGACAACGTCCGGCTTGGACGAGAGCCCTTCCGGGTTGTGACACCACAAGCACCGGAGAGGGCAGCCCTTGAGGAAAGCCGTCGTCCTGAGCCCCGGCCCGTCCTCGGTCGAGAAGCGCTGGATGTTGAAAATCACGCCGGAAGGAGCCGCCTCGGCCGTCGTCACACGGCGTGCGACTCCCGCGCGATTATCTCGTCCTGTATGGCCTTGCCCAGAGTGACGAAGTAGGCGTTGTAGCCCGTGACCCGCACCAGGAGGTTCGCGTACTCGGCGGGGTTCTTCTGCGCCTCCCGGAGAGTCTCGGGGTCGATTATGTTGATTTGCAGGGCGGTCCCGCCCACCTTTCCGTAACCTCGAAGGAACGCGGCGAACTTGGCCCGGTGCTCGGGGTCCCGAAGGACCGCCTGGCTGAAGCTCATCGTGTGCGAGGCGCCGTTCGGCGCGGTCTCGAGCCCCACGGTCCCGACCGACTGCGCCACCGCCGTCGGTCCCTTGGCGTCACGGCCCGCCGACGGGCAGATGCCGTTCGATAGAAACCGCCCCTTCTTGCGGCCGTCGGGGGTAGCCCCGGTGAGCGGCCCGTAGGCTATCCAGTAGTTCCAGGAGAGGTAGCCGCCGCGGAACCGGCGCCCCGTGGCCGGTGACGTCCGGCCGAAGACTTCCTCCGTCCAGAATCTTGACAGGTCGTGGGCGATCTCGTCCACGTAGGGGTCGTCGTTGCCGTACTTCGGGGCGTGGTTGACCAGGGTCTGGCGTAGTCTCTCGTTCTTGTCGAAGTCGGACGCCAGGGCCTCCAGAAGCTCCGCCATCTTGACGCGCCCCTCGTCGTAGACTAGCTTCTTGACGGCGGCCACCGAGTCGGCCAGTGTTGCCAGGCCCACCCCTTCGACCGTGATGTAGTTGTGGTTCGGTCCGCCCGCCGACACGTCCCGCCGCTTCTCGATACATCCCCCGACCATGGTCGAGAGGTAGGGGGTGGGCTCCCACGTGGCCCGGATGCGGTCGGCTTCCGCGGCCAGGGCCAGGAGCCGGTCCACCATCGCCTTGAGTTGCGTCTTGACCGCGGCGTAGAACTCCTCGAAGGCACGCCAAGTCTCGGGCCGGCCTGTGGCTGGACCCAACCGGTGTCCGGTGACGGGGTTTGTGCCGTTATTCAGGGCCAGTTCGACCGCTTTGGCCAGGTTGAGGTTCACGTCCACGGTGCCGGAACGGTCGTCCCCCTGGAGAGTGTTCTCCAGACACCCGACGGGGGCGTAGTCCCACAGACGGTCCTCGGGGAGACCTTGCCAGCGAAGGCCGGCGATGGAGTTCTCGTCGAAGTTCAGGAGGAACGGGGCTCCCTGGCACTTGGCGACCATATCGACAATCCGGTCGAGGAGGGCGTCCGGCGTCCGCTCGTGAAGGCGCACGTTGGGCTTGGGTTCGAGCATGTTCAGCTTCTCGATGACGTCGAGGATGATCCAGGTCAGCTCGTTCGATGCGTCCTCCCCTCCGGACCCGCAGCCGCCGATGGTGATGAGCTGGCCGAAGGACGAGTTGATGCCCTGGTTGGCCCCGAGGCGGCCCTGGAAGTCGTAGGCGTAGTTGTGTTTGACGAAGTAGCACTCGAGGAGTTCGGTGGCCCGCTCGCGCGTCAGGCGCCCGGCCTCGATGTCGGCTTTGTAGTAGGGATAGAGGTACTGGTCGATACGCCCGTGAGACAGCCCTGCCCCGGGGTAGGACTCGGCGGCCATGATTAGCATGTGGGTCATCCACAGAGCCTGGACGGCTTCGTGGAAGGTCTCGGGCGGGATCCACGGGACCTTGCGGCAGATACGGGCGATATCCAGGAGCTCGGCCCGCCTGGTGTCGGGATCCAGGCCGGCGGCCGCGGCCTCCTCGGCCAGGGCCGGGTCCTCCGCCAACCGCTCCGCTTCGGCGGCGTATCGTTCGGACAGGATGCGCGGCGCGTCGCACGAGAGCGCGAGGGCTTCGAGAAACTCCCTGGCCTGGGGGCGCGACTCCCGGGAGGCTTCCTCCTCGATCTCGGCCTTGATGCCGGCGAAGCCGAGCCGGAGAACCTTCGGATAGTCGGGAATGAGATGCCCGGGCACGGCCCCCGTGTTCCCTACAGCCTCGGCGTTGGTCGCCAGTAGGCTCTGATACCATTTGTCGACGGCCTTGCGGTGAGCTTGGCCTTCCCCGCGGTCGAGGCAGCGCGAGAGGGCCGTTGAGAAGTGGGCGCCGACCACGAGCTCTCCCTCGAGTATCCGCACGGGAAGGTGGCTATTCAGAACCTCGTTGAAAAAGAGGGCCTTCCGCACGGGAATCGAGCGTCGCCAGAAGCCGTCGGGGACCTTTACGACCACGGCCGAGGCCAGGAGGGTGTCCATCATGGCCGGAACGAAGGGAAGGACTTCCGGGACCACGCCCCAGTTAACAGGGTTATAGAGCATGTCCCACTCGGCCCCTGTGGTGTAGCCGATGACCTCGTTCCGGAAGTAGTCGCGGTCGTAGAACGAGAAGTACTCCTCCCGGAGCTTCCGGACCCTCGGTGAGAGGTCGTCCGAGGGCATCCACACCCTCGCCTTGGTCCGCGACTTGACCGCCTGAGCCATTCCCGGCCACCTCCGCGAAGACGGTACGACGGCTACTGCCGTGACAAGCGACCGACACCATATTCCGCCCGTTCAGGGCTATTCGCTGGCCCCGGGGGGCATCTCCTCCGCAGGAAACAAGTTCGGCCGGGGCAAATAAGGGCCGGGAGCTCACAACCGGCCCGCGGCTACGGACGGTGGCCCGCGCGGGGCCCCGCCCATGCCGGCGCGACGGCCGTGGATGCGGATGGTGACAGCTCGTGACGAAGCAGCCTCTTAGTCGCGCGCGGAGCGCCCCCTTTTCCCGCCCGTCCCCGGAATGGCGCCGGCAGGCGTCCGGAGGCCACGTGCCCGGAGCGGAACTCGCGCGCATCATCGACCACACGCTTCTCAAGGCCCAGGCGAGCCCGGCCGATATCCTCTCCCTGTGCGAGGAGGCCGTCCGCTATGGGTTCGGCTCGGTGTGCGTCAACTCAGCCTTCGTGCCTCTCGCCGCCGAGAGGCTCGGCGGGACCGGCGTAGAGGTCTGCTCCGTGGTCGGGTTTCCCCTGGGCGCGATGAGCGGCCGGGCCAAGGCCCACGAAGCCGGGTGGGCGGTGCGCAGCGGAGCGACCGAGATAGACATGGTCATCCCCGTCGGGCTTCTGAGGGCGGGGCGGGACGACCTCGTCGAAGACGACATCCGCGGAGTCGTCACGGCCGCCGCCGGGGGCCTCGTGAAGGTCATTATCGAGGCCTGCTACCTGACCGACGCCGAGAAGGTCCGGGCCTGCGAGCTCGCCGAGAAGGCCGGCGCGCACTTCGTCAAGACCTCGACCGGGTTCGGCCCGGGCGGGGCGACGACTGCCGACGTGTCGCTGATGCGGCGCACGGTCGGAGAGAGGCTGGGGGTCAAGGCCGCCGGCGGCATCCGTGACCTGGTCTCGGCCAGGGCCATGATCGCCGCCGGGGCCGACCGGCTCGGCATGAGCGCCGGGGTCTCGGTCATGGAGGAACTCAGGGCAGCCACTGCACTCTAGACCGGACCGGGGAGGGCCGCCTTGGTCAACTACAAGGTCGACGGCTTGGTCCTCAAGGCCCGGCCCTTCGGGGAAGCGGACCGCATCCTGACCATTCTCGACCCGAGGCTCGGAAAGGTCGAAGCCGTGGCCAAAGGGGCCCGGCGGGTCAAGAGCTCCCTTCGCGGGGCCTGTCAACCCTTTTCCCACAACCAGTTCTTCCTCTGGCAGGGACGCAGTCTCGACGGCATCAGCCAGTGCGAGGTCGTCGAGTCGTTCTCCTGCCTGCGGGACGACCTCCCGCGGATGGCCGCGGCCAGCTACGTGGCCGAGTTCGTGGACGACGTGGTCCGTGAGAGAGACCCCAGCCCCGAGACATACGAGCTTGTCCTCGACACCTTCCGCTGGCTCGCGGAGGCCGAGCCGACGAAGGCCAATGTGACCCATATCCTGCGGGCCTTCGACCTCAGGTTCCTCGCGCTGGCCGGCTTCGCTCCCTCGCTGGACGCCTGCGCCGGTTGCGGTCAACCGCTCGCGGCGTGGGCGGGCACAGGACAAGTGGCCTTCAGCGCGGCGGCGGGCGGGGTCATCTGTCCCGCGTGCCGGGCGGGGACGGCGCTCGGCGGGGAGGAAGGAACGGCGCCCGCAGGTGAGACACCCGGCAACTGGCCGGACACATCCCGGCTGGATGCTGCCCAGCCGGGCCTACCGTGCCGGGCGGGCCCGCCTGTGATCCTGCTCTCCCCCGGAACTCTGGCCTCCATGCGTCACCTGGCCCAAGCCGATTCCGCCCGGGCCCGCGTGCTTCGCCTGACCCCGCGCGCGGCCCAGGAGATGGGACAGGCCTTGCGGGCACACATCACCTACTGCCTGGATCGCCGCCTGAAGTCGTTGGACTTCCTTGACAGCGTGCTAGGGTAGCGTGGAGCCGGGCCGCCGGCCATCTCCAGGCGCTCAGTTACTGGCGGCGGAGGCGCGGGCGACCGTGGCCACGGCGAAAAACCGCGGCTACCCGGACTTAGAACCTGCTCAGGCCATGGAAAGAGATGCGTACGACGCCCCGGCTCGTTGAGCTAAGTAGAAAGCACCGCTATTGCCTTGACACACTTGGTATATCGGTAATTGTGCAGGTCCGCTCAGATATGCCTCGAACTCTCCATGCTTATGCGGTTACCGCGTGAACGGGTTAAGCCGGACTAGCCCGCTAGGCCTTTGTTCAAACGTACAAAACCCCGGCCCGCGTTTTGGTCCACTTACTATAGGACCGGCTAGCACCGACATGAAATCGTCTCTAAAGCTAGCCTTTTCTCTCTTCTCACGTATGCCAGAGGGTGAGCGACATTGCAGGCTCTATTGGTTGACCTTGGAGCGGGCCAGATCTACCAAGAGAAATTCGATCTCGCGCTTGGGCGCTTCCTGGGTGGGCGTCAGTTTGTCTCTCACTGGCTTGCGCAAGAGATTGACCCCGCCTGCGATCCACTGGGGTGTCACAATGACCTGGTCTTCGCTCCCGGGCTGTTGGCGGGGACTCATGTCTCCAGCAGTAACCGTCTGTCCGTGGGCGGCAAGAGCCCGCTGACTGGTGGGGCTAAAGAGGCCAACGCCGGAGGTGTAATGGCTCTGCACCTCGCCTCGAACCGTATCGGGGCAATCATCCTTCGGGGTAAGACCAGACCTTTGTCCTTGGTGGTCATCGAGCAAAGTACAGCGACGATTCAGGCGTGCCCTGACCTGGAAGGTAAGGGTGTGTACGACACCTCGCAGGTCCTTCGTTCACGATTCGGCCCCGATTGCGCGTTCGGAATCATCGGCCCGGCAGGCGAACGGAGCGACGCCATGGCTGCCATCGCGTTCAGTGACAAGGACGGGCAACCGGAGCGGTTCGCGGGCCGGGGCGGGCTCGGCGCCGTGATGGGCAGCAAGGGCATCAAGGCGATTGTTGTCCGGAAGGGTCAGGGGCTCAAGGCCACGAGACAGCTGCGCGAACTTGCAAAGAGAGTGGCCCAAGTGGCCCAGGCCAACTCTGTCATAACCGAGTTCTTCCCTGTTGTCGGTACCGCCGGCACCCTGGAGATGGTTGACGAGGTTGGCGGCCTACCCGTCCGTAATTTCCGGTCTGGGCGCTTCGAATGGGCCGGGCGGATTGGGGGGAAAGCCCTCAGAGAGACGCTTCTGGCCCGCGGCGGAACGTGCGGACACGCCTGCATGCCCGGGTGTGTGGTTAGGTGCTCCAACCGATACGTGGATCGAGACGGCAAGCACGTGGTTGGCCCGCTCGAATACGAGACGATCGCCCTACTGGGCTCTAACCTCGGAGTGGGAGACCTGGATGCCATCGCCCGGCTCAACCGCTTCGCCAACGATTTCGGCGTCGATACCATCGAGCTGGGAGGTGCCCTGGGAGTCGCCCTGGACTGCGGGCTCGGAGACTTCGGAGACACCGAGCGGATTGAGGAGCTTGCCTCCGAGATAGCTCGGGGAACTCCTCTGGGTCTCATACTGGCTCAAGGTGCGGCAATCACAGGCAAGGTATTCGGAGCCCGGCGAGTCCCTGTTGTCAAAGGGCAGGCTATGCCGGGCTATGATCCCCGAGCCGTAAAGGGGAATGGTGTTACGTACGTCACGTCTCCGATGGGAGCGGACCATACAGCCGGCAATACCATTGGGTGTGACGTAGATCACGCCGATATGGCAGGCAAGCCGGAGTTATCTAGAAATACGCAGTTAAGATGCGCTCTCTTTGACTCGCTGGGCCTGTGTGAGTTCATATCCTATGCCTTCAACGATGACCCCGAGCCGTTCCTTGCGTTGGCCCGCTTGCACCTGGGGGATGACGTTGACCTGCCCACACTGCTGGATCAGGGCAAGCGCACAATCATGAACGAACTCCGGTTCAACGAAGCCTGTGGTCTTGGCTCGCACACGAATCGCCTTCCGGAGTTCATGTACACAGAGGAGTCACCACCCCTTGGTGTCAGCTGGGGCAGCCCGCCGCGTGCCTTTGCTGGTTTCTGGCAGAAGGACTGACGTTTTTCCCTTCCCCACCGACGTGGGTAAGGGAAGTAGCTACAGATTACAGTGGGGAGGTGCTAGTGCCGGCGAGAGAGCAGGTAAGTCAAGACGCACATCGCCACATCCGGTCTAAAGCGGTCTAAGGATTGCCGTTAGTAAGGGGGGCAAGAACGATGACCGGAAAGAAGCTCAAGTTCTTCGCGTTCCTCACAGTAGTTCTTGTGCTCATGGCCTTGGTCGCTGGCTGCAAGTCCAAGAGCGCCGATGAAGACACCATTAAGGTAGGCGTCGTCGCAGCTCTGACCGGGTTTATCGCCGCGGACGGCCAAGGGTTGTTGAGCGCAGTCGAGCTTTGGGCCAACGAGGTAAATGATGCGGGAGGGCTGCTGGGCAAGGAGGTAGAGCTGATTGTCTTAGACAGCGCCTCCGACCCCAAGACCGCCAACGAGAAGGCGAAGACGCTGGTAGGCCAGGGCGTTGACGTGGTAATCGGTCCCATTCTAAGCGCGGAGAGAAGCGCCGTCTATCCCGTGGTGACCGAGGCCGGTATACCGCTCCTTTACTCCACGTTCTATGAAGGTGGAGCCTATGACGACCTGATGTTCATCACCGGCGAGGTCCCCGAGCAGCAGACCCAAGCTTTCGTACCCTGGCTCGTCGAGAACTACGGGGGCCGTTTCTACTTCGTTGGGTCCGACTACGAGTACCCGAGGGGAACGAACGCGAGGGCCAAGGAGTACCTCGAGGCCGCCGGAGGGACGGTCGCCGGAGAGGAGTACGTAGTGCTGGGCACGACCGACTTCTCCTCCATCATAGCGCGCATCGAGGCTGCTCAGCCCGATGTCGTCTTCAACAACGTGGTAGGGACAGACGCGGTCGCCTTCTCCAAGCAGTTCTACGAGTATGGACTGCTCGACCATATCACGTTCGCCTCGACAGTTCATATGGAAACCTATGTTGCAGGAATCGGCGTTGAGGCCTCCGAGGGGATACTGGTGTCCTTCGGCTACTTCGAGAACATCGACACCCCGGAGAACAACAGCTTCATCGAGGCCTACCGGCAGATTGAGCCCGACATCCCGATAACCACCATCACAGAAGCCGGATACGCAGTTCTCCTAATGTGGTCCGAAGCCGTCAAGGCGGCGGGAACCACTGAGGGTCAGGCCGTGAGGGAAGCCATGGAGGGCATGACCGTCCAGGCCCCCGAAGGCCAGATGACGTTGCGGGCCCACGACCACCACAGCACCAGGCACTCCTTCGTGGCTGAGGTTAGGAACGGCCAGTTCGTGGTGATCAAGGACCTAGGCGTCCTAGAACCCGGTGAGGACCAGCGTGGTGGCAACTAGCCCACCGCGGAAGCAGCGGGTGGGTTAGTGTAGGCAAATTGGTCTCGAGGTCCTGGCTCGCCCCACGATACCGCAGCGATTGAGGCTAACACACGGCAGAGCCCGAGCCCGGGGTGGGCCAGGTCCTCGAGGGTCGGTCTTCGTCATCCGTAGGGTACTCATCTGGATGAGGGGTCTACATGGGCACCGGTGCGCTGATTGCCCTGCAAGGATTGAACTCCGCCGTCATCATTTCAACGTTGCTGCTGGTCGCCATAGGTTTGTGGATCATCTATGGGCTCATGGGTGTCTTGAACCTGGCCCACGGTGAGCTCCTGGCCCTGGGTGCCTATACCGTCGTGGCTGCCGGCATGTTGGGCTTGAACGGCTGGATTGGCACCCTCTTGGCCGTGATCGTCGTCGGCTTCATCGGCTATCTACTGGAGAGGACCTTCGTACACCGCCTCTACTTACGCCCTCTTGAGTCCCTCCTGGCCACGTGGGGGCTATCGCTGATCATCCGGCAGGTTCTGCAGCTCGTTTTCGGCGCCGCTCCTCGGAGGGTGAGCGCCCCAGTTACCGGCGGCGTTCCGATGCTGGGGATGGCGTTTCCCGTCTACTACCTGGTGATATTGGCCACGACCGCTATCATCGTCCCACTGATACTCTGGCTCTTCTACAGGACGACTCTCGGCATGAAGATCAGGGCGGTTCTCCAGGACCGGGAAATGGCCCAGTGCCTGGGCGTCAAGGCTGCGACCATCAACACGTACGCCTTCGTCATCGGTGCGGCGTTGGCCGGATTCGCCGGGGCGATGATTGCCCCGCTAATCTCGGTTGAGCCCTGGATGGGGTCGGCCTTCTTGGTCCGATCCTTCATGGCCGTAATCGTCGGGGGAGTCGGAGCCATCCTTGGCGTGGTGGGCGGCTCGGCCCTGATCGGCGGACTCGAGGGTGTGATCGCCTTCTTCGGGTCCTCCGTCATCGCTCAGGTCATTGTCCTGGGTTTGGTGATAGCCATCATCCGCTTTCGACCCGAGGGCCTATTCACGCAGAAGTGACCAGGGAGATGTAGGATGTTGCTGCGACGTAGCCTGACGACCGGCATCACGGTTCTGATCATCTCAACTATCGCCGGCGCCCTCGGCCACGGTTTCGGGGGAGAAGCCGGCCTACGGCAGATCACCCAGTACCTGGTCCTTGGGCTCTTCGCGATGAGCGTGGACTTCCTGTGGGGCTACAGCGGCCTTCTGAGCTTCGGCCAGGCGGTTTTCTTCGGCCTGGGTGCCTTCTGCTACGCTTGGGTCAGGAAGGGCACCTTCGCCTTTATTCCTGTTCTGGAGAACTCGAGCCTGGCCGGTCTCTTGTCGGCTATCGTCCTTCCGGCCCTGTTGGCCGTAATAGTCGGGTATTTCCTCTTTTATGGCAAGATCACGGGACCGAATTTCACGGTCGTCACTCTCGCCCTTTCCTTCCTGGTGTCCCTGCTGGCTCTGGGGTGGAGCGGCGTCTTTGGGGGCTATACCGGGCTTCCCCACGTCCCTCCTCTGGCGTTGACCTTGGGGAATTGGGAGATGTCTGCTCGCGCCGGGATGACGTCGTTTGTGATTGTGACAGCTCTGTGTGTCATCGCCGCTGCCGGGCTACGCTCCATACTGGCGACACCATTCGGCTTGGCGCTCGAAGGACTAAGAGACAGCGAACAGCGCCTGCAGTACCTTGGAATGAACGTCGCTCAGGTCAAGATGGTCGTCTGGACGATTTCGGCGGCTGTCGCCGGGTTGGCCGGAGGTATATACTCGTCCATTGCCGGCTACGTCGCTTACGACCTCTTAGGGGTGTTGCTTTCCACGGAGGCCGTCGTCTGGGTGGCCGTCGGTGGGCGAGGAGCACTGGTCGGAGCCTTCCTAGGGGCGGTGCTCGTGCGGGCGGTGTCTTACGCGCTCAGCGGCATTGCTCTCAGCTACTGGATGCTGTTCCTTGGCGTCTTGTTCATTCTAGTCGTGCTTCTTGGGTCGAACGGCATCATGGGACTTGTGGAGCGGTTCAGGCGAGGTGTGCCGAGTGCTACTGGAAGTTGACGGGGTCGGAAAGCGGTTCGGAGGTTTCTGGGCGCTGCAAGGGCTTGATCTGCAGATACGTCCCGGTGAAATAAGAGCCGTAATCGGTCCGAACGGGGCGGGCAAATCGACCCTGTTCAACTTGATAATCGGGCGATATTCACCCACTGTGGGCGACATCCGGTACCAAGGCAAGAGCCTCATAGGACTCAGCCCCAGCGAAAGAGCGCGCCTGGGCATCGCCATCAAGTTCCAGATAACCCAAGTGTTCGAGAGCCTCTCCGTTCTGGACAATGTGCGCTTGAGCCTGATCGGACCCGCGGCGTCCCTGCGCGACTTGTTTCGGAACAACGGCCTAGGGGCTGAAGACGAAGCCCTCAGGCTGCTGGATGTGGTCGGTCTCAGAGAGAAGAAGCACGAGCGGGTTGGTTCGTTGGTCCACGGTCACCGCCAGTGGTTGGAGATCGGGATGGCCCTGGCGACCAAGCCGAAGCTTCTTCTCCTCGACGAGCCGACGTCGGGAATGGGCCCGGACGAGACCAGGAAGACCGCCGAGCTGGTCAAGGGGCTCGGGCGTGAGTTGACCATCGTGGTCATCGAGCATGACATGGAGTTTGTGCGGTCGGTGGCCGAGACCATCACGGTCCTCAACAACGGCGCGCTCCTCGCTCAGGGGACGTACGACACGATCAAGAACGACAAGCGCGTAGTAGATGCCTACCTGGGAAAGGGAGGCTAGGAATGAGTCTGCTTGCCGTCAGAGGCGTCCACACGTTCTACGGTCTCAGCGAGGCCCTGCGCGGTGTCTCTCTAGAGGTCCAGCACGGTCGGATTTGCTGTTTGCTCGGCCGGAACGGGATGGGGAAGAGCACCCTCTTGAGGACGATCATGGGCCTGACTCCCTGCCGGGAAGGTGAGATTACCTTCGATGGGACGCGGATAGAGACACTTAAGCCGGACGCTGTCTTCAACCTCGGCATTGGCTACGTTCCACAGGGACGTCACATGTTCCCCTACCTGACGGTTGAGGAGAACCTCAGACTCGGACTACGGAACAAGGCGGACAGGAGGCCGGACGTCTTCGGCGAGCTGTTCGAGCTGTTTCCTATCCTGGCGGAGAGGCTGAGGCAGAAGGCCGGAACCCTGAGCGGCGGCCAGCAGCAGATGCTCGCAATCGCACGGGCCCTGGCCGGCAGGCCGAGGTTGCTTCTCGTCGACGAGCCGACCGAGGGCATCCAGCCTAGTATCGTCGACCGCATCCTGCAACTGCTCGCGCAGCTGAACAAAGACGACGGCCTCACTATCCTGCTCGTCGAGCAGAACATGGAGCTTGCCCTAAGTGTGGCTGCGGACTTCTACGTAATGCAGAAGGGCATGGTGGTCGAGGGCGGGACGGTTGAGCTCATGGACCGGCACAAGATTATCCAGAAGTACCTGGTCGTCTGAGGACGGCAGCGATTACCAGGCGGGGACGCCGAAGTACAGGAGGGAAAGCCGTGGCGAACCGTATTTGGCAGTTCTACGGCCCTCGCAGGATTGTATTCGGGCCCGGTTGTGTCGAGGTGGTCGGAAGGGAGGTCAAGCGACTGGGGGGGAGTCGAGTCCTCCTGGTCACCGACCCGGGAGTGAGGGCCGCCGGCATCGTTGAGCGGGTGCTCGAGTTTCTCGAGGCTGAGAAGCTCGAATCCACGATCTATGAAGATGTCCAGTCAAACCCGACGGTGGGGAACGTGAGCGACGGGGTCTCGGCGCTGAGGCGCCACCGGGCCGACGCCGTGGTGGGGGTCGGCGGCGGAAGCGTGCTCGATGCGGCCAAAATGGTCGCAGCCCTGGCCGCCAACGGCGGCCAGGTCCAGGAGTATGATGGAGTGGACCTGGTCCAGAAGAGAATGCTGCCCTTCGTGGCCGTCAATACGACGGCGGGTACAGGGAGTGAAGTGAGCCGCTGGGCCGTGATCACGGACCCGGAACGGCAGGTGAAGATGGCCATAGGAAGTGAGAACATCGTCCCTGACGTGGCTGTGGACGATCCTCTCCTCACGACCAGCATCCCTCAGAGCCTGACGGCGGCGACTGGTATGGACGCGCTCACGCACGCCATCGAGGCTTATGTCGGGAAAAACGCCAGCCACCTGAGTGACAGCCTGGCTCTCGGCGCCATCGCCCTGCTCACCGGCAACCTCAGGCGGGCCTACTCGAGCGGTGATGATGTAGAGGCACGCGGCAAGGTCCTATACGGGCAGATGTTGGCCGGTCTGGCCTTCTCGAACGCGGGCGTCGGCAACGTGCACGCCATGGCGCACCAACTCGGGGCTGTCTACGATATGCCACACGGGCTGGCCAATGCCATGCTCCTGCCGTATGTTATGGAGTTCAACCTCGTGGGGAATGAGGGCAGGTTCGCCCGTATAGCCGAGGCCATGGGAGAGATCGTCTCGGACTTGTCCGACCGTTCCGCGGCCAGGAAGGCGTGCAGTAACGTGGTAGCCCTCAACAAGGATCTGGGAATTCCCGCCGCTCTGAAGGACTGCGGAGTCAAAGAGGGCGGTCTGGACGTGCTGGTAGAGAAGACAATGAACGACGGAGCCATGACCACCAATCCCCGCCAGACCAGCAAGGCGGAGATGGCTGGTCTCTGGCACCGGGCCTTCGAGGGAGTTCTCGACCTCTAAAAACCCGACTGGGGCACTCCCTTCGGGAAACCTCCGTGGACCGCGGCCCACCTTCCCAGGCGAAGGCCGCGGTCCGCTTCACAGGGGCGCTCCCGGCTGGCGACGCTCCCTCTCGTGGGCAAGGTATGTCCTGATGCGCAGAGCCATCTCGACGTTGAGGCAATCCTCGGAGTCTTCCAGGTCGAGACCTGTAAGCCCGTTGATGCGGGCTATGCGGTGTCTCACCGTGTTGACATGGACGTAGAGAGCCGCGGCAGCCTGCCTTATCCGGCGGTTGCACCGGAAGTACTGCTCGAGGGTCTCGAAGAGGGCCTGACGCCGCGGGGCCTCGCACCTGTCGAGAGGACCGAGGATTTCGTCAGCGAAAGCCTTCATCTCCTCGATGCCGCCAGGCGAGAGAAGTAGGCGATAAGTGCCCAGGTCATCGTAGTGGATGACTCGATCCCGCCCCCAGATCCTGCGCCCGTAGCTCAAGGCCATTCGGGCTTCCCGGTAGGCGACCGGCCATTGCATGACCTCCTCGTAGAAGCGGCCGATACCGACCGATATGGTGACCTCCTGCAGTTTTGACTGCACCTGGCTCTTGATGGTGGAGGCCAGCTTCTTCACTTGTTCCGGGTGGCGAAGAGTCTTGAACTCCTTGTCTCCCGGAAACATGATGGTGACGCTATCGCTCTGCTCCACACACACCGTATCGGGTACGGCGGATTTGGCCGCGGTGGCCACCAGCCGCTGGAAGCTATCCTTGATCCGCTGAGTGTGGTCCTCGGCTCTTCCCTGGCTTCTGAGATAGTACTGCTCGAAGTGGTCAAGGTCGGCGATGGCGATGATATGGGGACGTGAGAAGTCCCAGTCGCCCAGGCTCCGAGCTCTCCTGAGCGCGGTCTCACGGTTTTCGATGCTCCCGTTGAGGAGATCGAAAACGAAGTCGTTTCTGAAGCGCTTCTCCGTTTCCAGAATGGCTCTCTCTTTGACAAGTTCGAGGGTGGCGACCGTACTCGCGTGCTCCAGGGCGGTGAAGACGAGGTCTCCGAAGTCCTGCGACCGCCGGAAGAGCAGTACCCTACCGTAGACTCCGGACCCGGCGGCAAGAGGGTTGGAGAGAAGCAGGCCACCTCTCCACTCCCTGGCCACCGGACGGGTTGCCTCCTCCGCGTCTTCGGTCAGAGACCCGACCGCAGCGGACCAGTCCTCGTCAACGAGCGCCTCGGCTGCCGGTTCGGCCCCTTCAGGATCATGCCCAGTAGCCAACACCTCGCCTTCAACGTCGACAATAGCGCACTGTGAATGGGTCAGCTGCTCCAATCGGGCGCAGATGCTCTGGAGGCCGTGGCCGAGCAACGCAACGCGGGTGAAGTCGTCATGGATACGCTGAGACGTTTCCAGGTAGGCCGCTTGGCGGTTGAGTATCTCGGTCAGCACCGGATTCAGGACTTCGGTCCACGCTATATCGATGGGCATCTCAATAATGGGTAGGCCGAGTTCGTCGGCCAGAGTGAGCATGTCGGGCGGCAAACTATCGACCCACCTCTTGAGCTTCACTCCAAGAGCAGCCGCCCCACGTTCAAAAAGATCCCTCACCAAGGCCACCTGAGCCTGAGTGTCGTCCTTGATGACCAGGACGTTGGTTAGAAGCAGCTCACCGCCCTTCAGCCAGTCCTTGATATCGGGCGTGTCCATCACGTTCACAGAGGTTATGACCCTGTTCTCGCCCTTCCGCCCCGCAAGCACCCGACCTCTAGCCAGGGGCCCGATCCTGAGCGCTTCGGCGACGGTGAGACCGGCGCCACTCCTTGCGCCGCCGTCGTTATCGATTCGTCTCTGTGCAGGCACCAGCCGTCCTCCCTGACTTGGGACTTTACCGCCCGGAAATCGCCACGTTAGTAGACTTCTACAGTGATTGCCCGGCACCTCTGTCCAATGCTACATACAGCCATATCACATGCCTCATTTCACGGTAATCACTCCCGGCATCTTCTCGTTGTACACTCCAACACCTACGTAGCCCAGCTTTGTTCCCTGCTACAAAGGGACGCTTGCTTGCGTCATCCAAGTGCAACCCACCATCCAAAACCCCAAGAAGGTAGGAGATGCGCCCATGAGAAACGGCTTTGCCGGCAGGGACTTTCTCACTTTGATGGACTTCGCCCCACACGAGATTCTCCACATTCTGGATACAGCCGGCGAACTCAAGCGCAAGTGGTCCCGTCGTGAGCCCCACGAACTACTGCGGGGGAAAACTGTGGCCGTCCTGTTCGAAAAGAAGTCCACTCGCACCCGGGTCTCCTTCCAGGCGGCTATCGCCCACCTTGGAGCACAAAGCTTCTACCTGCGCCCTGATGAGCTGCAAACCAGCCGGGGCGAACCCATCAAGGACACCGCGCGGGTGATTGACCGCTACTGTGACGCCCTGGTCATACGTACTTTCGGCCAGGAGATAGTCGAGGAGTTCGCGCACTGGATGAAGTGGCCGGTGATAAACGCCCTCACCGACCTCACCCACCCGTGCCAGGGTCTGGCGGATCTGCTGACGATCAGGGAGAAGAAAGGCGGGTTCAAGGGACTCAAGCTTTGTTACTCCGGTGACGTCTGGAACGTGTGCCACAGTCTCATGGTCGTGTCGGCTCTCCTGGGCATGGAGATGAGCGTGGCGGTACCGGCAGCCTACAAGCCTCATCCCCGTATCACGGAGTTTGTTGAGAAGACCGCTTTGTCTTCCGGCGGCAAGGTGGTCTTCACCACGGACCTCAAGAAAGCCGTCAAGAGTGCTGACGTCGTGTACGCCAATACGTGGCACAGCATGGGGGGGCCCGAGGAGAGCAAGGAACAGCGCATCCGCGACTTCGCACCCTTCCAGATCTCCGAAGAAACCATGGCCCTGGCTGATCCCACGGCGATTTTCATGCACTGCCTGCCGGGCTACCGCGGCGAGGAGATGACCGACGGGGTCATTGAAGGGCGCTGGTCCGTCGTTTTCGATCAGGCCGAGAACCGGATGCATACCGAGAAGGCCGTCCTGGCCTTGGTAATGAGCTGAAAGTCCATGGGCCGCTTCGTCATCGCTCTCGGGGGAAACGCCATCATTCAGCCTGGGCAGAGAGGCACTGCCGACGAGCAGTTGACTAACGTCAACGCAGCCTGCAGGCACATCGCCGAGTTGGTCGCCTCAGGCGTGCAAGTCGTGCTGACCCACGGCAACGGCCCTCAGGTAGGCAACGCCCTGATCAGGTCCGAGAAGGGTTCGGTCGAGGTCCCGCCCCTTCCCCTCGATGTCTGCGGCGCCGAGACTCAGGGCGAACTCGGCTATTACATCCAGCAGGCGCTCGGCAACCACCTAAGGAGGCGGGGTGTTGTTAAGACCGTCGCCACGGTGGTGACCCAGACGTGCGTGGACCGTGACGACCCTGCCTTCGCCAACCCGACAAAGCCGGTCGGCCCCTTCTACGATGAGGACCGGGCACAGCAACTGCGGAGGGCTCTCGGTTGGATCATGGTCGAAGACAGCGGTCGTGGATGGCGCCGGGTCGTTCCTTCGCCGATTCCCAAGCGTCTGATGGAGACCGCGGCCGTCAAGGCTCTTCTGGAGGCAGGTGCGGTCGTGGTCGCCTCCGGAGGAGGCGGCGTGCCGGTCACGACCTTGCCGGACGGCTCTTTGGCCGGAGTCGAAGCGGTCATCGACAAGGATCTCGCGGCGGCGGTATTGGCTAGGGACGTGAAAGCCAACTGCTTGATCATCCTGACCGACGTGGACGGAGCCTACGTCGCCTACCGCAAGCCCGGCCAGCGACTTCTCCGCCGGCTGAGCGTGGTAGAGGCCGAGAGGCTCCTAGAGGCCGGGGAATTCGGGGTTGGGAGTATGGGCCCCAAGGTGCGGGCTGCGGTGTCGTTCGCTCGTATGGGCGGTACCGCCTTGATAACGGCCCTTGAGGCTCTCACCCCGGCGCTCGCGGGCGAGACCGGCACCTTGGTGAACGCGGCCCCGCCAGATTCGGCCGTAGCAGCTTCAGAGGACTAGGAGGACTAGCCAGGACGGCGGCGGCGACGGAGGGTCCACGCGCGCTGCGGCCGCTCGGCCAATGGAAGGAGAACTCTTGATGAGCAAAGCCATCAAGCTTGAGACAGAACTGCCGGGTCCCAAGGCTCGCGAACTCCTTGAACGGCGGGCCAAGGCGGTCCCCCAGGGCGTCTTTCAGGTGGCCCCGGTCTTTGCGGAGAGGGCCGAGGGCGCGGTGATTACCGACGTGGACGGAAACCACTTCCTGGACTTCGCCGGCGGTATAGGTGTACTGAACGCGGGAAGCGCTAACCCCGGGGTCGTCCGAGCGGTATGTGAGCAGGCGCGCAAGTTCACCCATACCTGCTTCCATGTCGTCATGTACGAACCCTACGTGGCTCTGGCCGAGAAACTGGCCTCCCTGGCCCCGGGCGACTTCCCCAAGAAGACTCTCTTGGTCAATTCGGGAGCGGAAGCGGTCGAGAATGCCGTGAAGATCGCTCGAAAGTTCACCGGCCGGCCCACGGTGGTGACCCTGGAGAACGCCTTTCACGGGCGGACTCTCCTGACAATGACGCTTACGAGCAAGGTAATGCCCTACAAGAGCGGGTTCGGTCCATTTGCCCCGGAGGTGACTAGAATACCTTCGGCCTATTGCTACCGGTGTGCCTTCGGGCTTAGCTACCCTTCCTGCGACCTGCACTGTGCCGACAACCTCGAGAGGGTCATGGGGCTTGACGTGGGACCTGGGAACGTGGCGGCGTTCATCGCCGAGCCAATTCAGGGTGAGGGAGGCTTCATCGTTCCGCCCGACGGCTATTTCGAGCGGGTAGCCGAGATTTGCAGCAAATATGGCATCCTCCTGATCCTGGACGAAATCCAGACCGGCTTTGGCCGCACGGGCAGGATGCTGGCTGTTGAGCACCTGAACATCGTGCCCGACATGATTCTCGTGGCGAAATCTCTAGGAGGGGGCCTGCCGATATCCGGGGTCATCGGACGGGCCGAAGTGATGGACTCGGTCCACGTCGGTGGAATCGGCGGGACCTACGGAGGAAACCCGCTAGCCTGCGCGGCGGCCCTCGAGGTCATCTCCCAGATGGAGGAGGGCCTCGTCGCCCGCGGGGCGGAACTTGGGGAGAGGCTGCTGGCTGCCTGTCGTGACCTCAGGAATCGCTTTCCCGTCATCGGCGATGTCCGTGGTCGTGGGGCAATGGTCGCCATGGAACTCGTCAAGGATGCGAAGACCAGGGAGCCGGCCGCAGAAGAAACGGCTGAGTTGATAAAGGAGTGCTACAGGCGCGGCGTCATAATGATCAAGGCGGGGGTCCTTAATAACGTCATCCGCTTCCTCATGCCCCTGACCATCACCGACGAGCAGCTTGACGAAGGACTGTCCGTCGTGGAAGAGGGACTGCGCGCCGTAACGGCCTGACCGTTCAGGCAGGCGGGCGGCCGTTCGAATCCCAGCCGCGCAAGGCGTAGTACTCCCTCAACATACGCTCAAACTCGTCCTCGGTCAGCCGCCCGTCGGTCTCGGGCAAAGACTCTGTGAGAAACCTCACCGGGAGACGGTCGTCGGCCGCGGTCAAGCCTTCGCGATAGTTGTATAGCCGTGTCTGATCGACGACACGCCCGGCCAGGGACTCGAGGCTTTCACGGTCCACGCCGATGCCCGTCGAGAGGTTGACTAGGTCGACCAGTTCCTGCCACCCGATCAGGTCGCGGAAGAATCGGCAGAGAATGAGAGTATCGTGGAGGGCCAGGCGGTTCTCGTAATCGACGAAGAGCTCGGCCTTGCCTTCGGTGGTCTCCGGGCTGATCTGACCCGACAACTCAGCCTTGTAGAACGTGGACCGGAGATGACAGGCCCCCCTGGGCGACGTGGCGTAGGCCAGACCCATGCCCTTGAGAACCCGAGGGTCGTAGCCGGCGGGTTCCAGGCCCTTGACGTGGATGGCCAAGTCCTCGAGCCCCCACTCCGACGCTAGGCGGCGGACTCCCTCGGCCAGCAGGCGGCCCTCGCCACGGCGGTAGGCGATGTCCTCAATCAGCCGCGCCGCCGCCGCCGCATCACCGTAGGAGATTCGAGTCGCCCGCGGGTATGCGCCGACGACTCCGGCCTCCATGGCGAAGGCCACCACATTGCCGGCGGTGATTGTGTCTAGGCCGAGACGGTCGCACAGGTCGTTGAGATACACCACCTCACCGAGGTCGCGTATCTCGCAAAGGCCGCCGAAGGCATAGATGGTCTCATACTCCGGGCCTTCGAGTGAGAGTCCCGCATGGGGCCCGTCGGGGACCGTGACCATCTTGCCGCAGGCCATGAAGCACCGATGGCAGGCCTTCGGCTTCGCGCCGAACTTCTCAATCATGTACTGCGCGCTGAGGCTCTCCCAGCCCTCGAGGCGCCCCCGGCGCCAGTAGCGGGTGGGGAAGGTGCCTACGGTGTTGAGCAGGCTAACAAGGTTTGGGGTGCCGAAGCGCTGGTAGGCCTGCACCCCCTTGTCCTCCCGACCACGTTCCACCAGGGCCCTCGTAAACGACTCGAGACCCTTGGAATCGGCAAGCGGGGGCCTGCGGTCGCCCCAAAACGCGACTCCCTTGACCTTCTTGGACCCCAGCACGGCGCCGAAACCGGTGCGGCCGGCCGAGCGCCACCGGTTGTTCTGAAGGCAGGCGAACTTCACTAGGTTCTCACCGGCCGGCCCGATGACAACCGCCTGAGCCCCTTGGGGACAGGCCTGCAGTATGCGCTCCTCCGTCTCATAGGTATCCTTGCCCCACAGGGTCTCGGCCGGCCGGACCTCGGCCCCTTCCGGGCTGACGGAGAGATAGACGGGCGACCGCGCCTGGCCTTTGATGACGATGGCGTCAAACCCGGTCCCCTTCATAGCGGGGGCTACGGACCCTCCGGAATAGGCCTCGGCGTAGGCCCCGGTCGCGGGTGACTTGCCGTACACCCCGTACCGGCTTACCCCCATCATGGGTGTGCCGGTAAGTGGTCCCGTGGCGAAGATCACGGCGCTGTCCGGGCCCAGCGGATCTACCCCCGGGTCAGTCTCGGCCGCCAGGAGCTTGGTGCCCAGGCCCTTCCCTCCCAGACGGGCCAGGTCGGAATCATCAATTATGAAGACCTCGGTCCCCTGACGATTCAGGTCAATTCGGAGTCCCCGTCCGCTGAAGCCCAGCAAGAGAGAGCACCTCCAGCACCGGATGATCGCTAACCGCTAGTCGAGCCAGCCCCTCGCCTTCATTGCCTCAGCCACCCGGCTCACGGCGACCATGAAGGCCGCGCGCCTCATGGTCACGCCACGAGTCTGGTGTACGCGGTGGACGGCGTCGAAGGACTTGGCCATCATTGTCTCGAGCTTCTCGTTGACCTCTTCCTCCGACCAGTAGTAGTTCATGTTGTTCTGGACCCATTCGAAGTAGGATACGGTCACTCCACCAGCGCTGGCCAGAATATCGGGGATGACGAAGACGCCCTTCTTGGCCAGAATCGTGTCGGCGTCGGGCGTGGTGGGGCCGTTGGCCGCCTCGCTGATGATCTTGGCCCGGATGCCCTCAGCCACCTTGGCCGTAATCTGGTTCTCCAGCGCGGCCGGGACGAGGATCTCGCACTCGAGTTGGAGGAGCTCCTCGTCGGAAATGGACCGGGTACCCGGGAACCCGGCCACAGACCCGGTCCTCTCCTTATGCTCGAGCACGGCCCTGGGGTCGAGTCCGTTGGGCGAGTAGATGCCGCCGCGTGAATCGTTCACGGCGGTCACCTTGGCTCCGAGGTCGTGGATGAGCCGGGCGGCCACACTGCCGGCGTTGCCGTAACCCTCCACCACAACGCGGGCTCCCTTGATTTCGATGCCCAGGCGCCTGCAGGCCTCCGCGGCACAGGTCACACAGCCCCGGCCGGTAGCTTCGTTGCGCCCGGCCGACCCGCCTAGAATGAGCGGCTTTCCGGTCATGAGCCCGAAGGAGTTGCGCTCGCGCATACGGCTGAACTCGTCGACCATCCAGGCCATGATCTGCGGGTTGGTGTAGACGTCGGGGGCCGGAATGTCCTTGTCCGGCCCGACGATCTGGGAGACGTTCCTGATGTAACCCCGGCTCAGGTGCTCAAGTTCCTTCCTCGAAAGCTCTTTCGGGTTACAGATGATAGCACCCTTGCCGCCGCCGTAGGGAAGACCAAGGACCGCGCACTTGAAGGTCATCCACATGGACAGGGCTTTGACCTCATCCTGGGTGACCTGTGTGAAGAACCGGAGACCGCCCTTGGTGGGACCCAAGGCGTCATTGTGCTGGGAGCGGAAACCGGTGAAGACCCGGACCCGCCCGTCATCCATTACGACGGGGATGCTGACTTCGAAAAACCTAAGGGGTTGCTTGAGAATCTCGTAAACCGCCTCCGGCAACCCGAGCTCCTCCACCGCTCCCTTCACCTGCATCTGGGCTGTAGTGAATACATTCGGTCCCGCAACCATCTTCTTGTCCCCTTCCGAGGCCGCCCCCAGCCGAGGTGGGGCGACATCGCGTCTGCTTCGTGCGCGGCGGCCGGCGCCAAGCATCGAACCGAAGCAACCGCCCGTTCAGTTGAGGCTCGGACCCTGCTGTTCCTTTGTGCCTCCGTATAACAGGCACTGCCTACTAGTGTCAAAGTGTCTAACGTGCAAGAAGGGCGTACCGCTACCTCTTGGACGAGCATCCGGCTCGCGCAAGCGACGGCGGCCATGTCCCTGATCTTTACGGAAACAAGCACGACCACGGCCGGATATGTTTCTCCCGGCCTACCCCCCGCTGGGGGAGGCCGGCGCCCGCCCCTTCCCCCTGCCCCCGCGTTGACACTCCCCACCTCCTGTGCTAGATTTCGGGCAGAACGGGCGCCGTACGCGATGACGGAAAGGAGTACCCGGCGAGGGGGCTTTCAGAGAACCGGGCCGAAGGCGGTGAGAGCCCGGTAAGCCGGTCGCCGGGGAAGGCAGTCCCGAGCTTGGGCGCGCCGAATGAAGTGGGCTCCGAGGGGTCAGGGGATGCCCCTGGGCGTCGCCTCGGAGCCAACCAGGGTGGAACCGCGGGAACCCTCCCGTCCCTGGGTCGTTTCTTGCGACCCCGGGGGCGGGAGCTGTCGTCTTGGGTACCACCCGGGCGCGCACCCGCGCCCGTGAACCCCGCCACGGGGGATACTCTCGGGAGGAGGATCGACTACTTGAACCCGATCATCTGGCTTGCCGGCCTGGCCCTCCTGTTCGTCCTCTTCGACGAGTGGCAGCGTCTGAGACGCAGGGTGAAGGCCATCGAGGACCGCCTCGAGCGCCTGGACCACATGCGGCGTGACGAAGGGGGCAGGTATCCCTCATGACATCCCTCGGCGGCGGCCGGCAGGGCCACCTGACCTTCCAGGAGATCGTCATGGCCCTCGACCGTTTCTGGCACGAGCATGGCTGTGTCCTCATGTTCCCTTACGACATTGAGAAGGGCGCGGGGACGATGAGCCCCTACACCTTCTTCAGGGCCCTGGGCCCCGAGCCCTGGCGCGTAGCCTACGTCGAGCCGTCCAGGCGTCCCGTCGACGCCCGCTACGGCGAGAACCCCAACCGGGTCGGCTACTTCTACCAGTACCAGGTCATTCTCAAGCCGTCACCCGACGACGTGGTCGACATCTACCTGAGGAGTCTCGAGGCCCTGGGAATCGACCTCGAGTCTCACGACGTCCGCCTTGTGGAGGACAACTGGGAGGCTCCGACCCTGGGCGCCTGGGGGCTCGGCTGGGAAGTGTGGCTCGACGGCATGGAGATAACCCAGTTCACCTACTTCCAGCAGGTCGGCGGGCTGGACGCGCGGCCGGTCTCGGCCGAGATAACCTACGGTCTCGAACGTCTGGCCATGTACATCCAGGGAGTCGACAACTTCTGGGATATCCGCTGGAACAACGACGTGACCTACGGGGAAATCGCCCACCAGTTCGAGGTGGAGCAGTCGCGTTACGGGTTCGACGAAGCCGACGTGCCGATGCTGTTCGAACTCTTCGCCACCTTCGAACGCGAGGCGGGAAGGCTCCTCGACGCCGGGCTCATCCACCCGGCCTATGACTACGTCCTAAAGTGCTCCCACACGTTCAACCTGCTCGAGGCCCGCGGAGCCGTGAGTGTCACCGAGCGCACCAAGTACCTTCTCCGCGTCCGCACGCTGGCCCGGCGCACAGCCAAGGCCTACCTCGACTGGCGCGATAGCCGGGGTTACCCCCTGCTTGCTGGTGACCTCCCCGCCGCCGGGAAGGGGGGCGGGGGACGGTGAGCGGCGAATTCCTGCTCGAGATCGGTACCGAGGAGATCCCGGCCAAGCTGATGCCCGACCTTCTCACTCAGCTCGACCGCAAGGGGCGCGAGGTCCTGGAGATGAGCCGCCTGGCCTACGGCGAGGTTCACGTCTGGGGCACGCCCCGGCGTTTGGCTCTTTACGTTGAAGGGGTCGGGGACCGGCAGAGGGATGAAGAGACTGAGGTCAAGGGGCCGTCGGAGAGGGTCGCCTACGGCGACGCCGGGCAAGCCGGGGGCCAGTTGACCAAGGCGGGAGAGGGTTTCACCCGCGGCCAGGGAGTCGAGCCCGGGGACCTCTACGTCAAGGACACCCCGGCCGGGCGTTACGTTTTCGCCCGCAAGGTGAGAGTGGGGCGTCCCGCGCCGGACGTTCTCGCGGAGGCAGCGGCCACTATCATCACGGCTCTGGACGTCGACCGCCCCATGCGCTGGGGTTCGCTCGACTTCAGGTTCATCCGCCCCATCAGGTGGCTCGTCGCCATGTACGGGGACGAGGCCCTCCAGGTGGAGGTCGCCGGCGTGCGGGCGGGCCGCAGCACCTACGGCCACCGTTTCCTCGCCCCGGACGAGACACCGACGGTCTTCCGCGCCTCGGCGTACCGCGAGGTCTTGGAGCGTGTCGGGGTCATGGTCGACCACGAGGAGAGACGCAGGGTCATCGCGGAGGGCGCCTCGCGGGAGGCTGCCCGGCGAGGCGGATGGCCGGTCCTCGACGACGACCTCCTGGACGAGATAACCCATCTGGTGGAGTACCCCACGGCCCTTGTCGGGTCGTTCTCCCGCGAGTTCCTGGATCTTCCCGCTCCCGTCCTGGAGACTACCATGCGCCACCACCAACGCTACATTCCAGTGGCCGAGGCACAGGACCAGACTCTCCTCTCGTTCTTCATAGTCGTGCGGAACGGCGGGGACGCGGGGGCGGACCTGGTGCGGGCGGGGAACGAGCGGGTCTTGTCGGCGCGCCTGGCCGACGCGAGGTTCTTCTTCCGCGAGGACCAGAAGAAACCCCTGGTGGAAAGGGTCGACGACCTTGACGGCATCCTCTTCCTCGAGGACTTCGGGACTCTGAAGGACAAGACCAACCGGCTGATCGCGCTTGCCGGCGAGGTCTGGGACGGCCTGGGCCTTCCCCCGGAAGGCGCCGCCAAGGTCGCCCGGGCCGCCCGGCTGTCAAAGGCCGACCTCGTGACCATGATGGTGCGGGAACTGACCGAACTCCAGGGCGTGATGGGCCGGGAGTACGCCCTCCTGTCCGGCGAGGACCCGGAGGTGGCCCAGGCGCTCTACGAGCACTATCTGCCCCGTCACACCAGGGACGAACTCCCGTCCACTCACATCGGGCGGGTCTTGTCCATCGCCGACAAGCTCGACAACATCGCCGGCTGCTTCGCCGCGGGCATCGAGCCGACCGGGTCGCACGACCCGCACGCGCTCAGGCGGCAGGCGGGCGGAGTGGTGGCGACGGTGGTGGACGCCGGCTACCTCCTGCCCTTGGCGACCCTCATCCCGCGGGTGGCCGAGCCGTTCAAGACCTACGCCCGGGATCTCGACCCCCAGCGGTTGACGGCGGCTGTCCTGGCCTTCCTCCTCCCCCGGCTGCGCAGTCTTCTCGACGAGGCGGACATAGCGTACGATGTGGCGGACGCGGCCACGGCCGGTTGGGGGCGGGAAGGAGACCCGGTACGGGTAGTCGCCAAGGCCAGGGCTCTCAAGGCTTTTAAGAACACGAACGGGTTCGGCGACCTGGCCGCTTCCTACGTCCGGGTCACCGGGCTCGCCGGAAAGGGGGCCGCCGCCCCGGGGAAGACCGCGCCTGGCGGGCAGGCTCCGCGCCCGAACCTCTTCTCGGAGGAGGCCGAGTTCGAGCTCTACCAGGCGTGTCTAGCCGCACAAGAGCGGGTCGGCGCGGCCCTGGAAGGCGCCGAACAGCGGGCCCGGCGGATGGCTGTGGCCGGGCACGGCCAGGACGCCCTCGGCGTTCTGGTCAACGCCTACCAGAGTGTCCTCGGGGAATTGGCCGATTTGAGGCCGGCTGTCGACCGGTTCTTCGACAAGGTTCTGGTGATGACGGAAGACGAGACCATCCGGGAGAACCGCCTGGCCCTCCTGGCGGCGGTCGCTTCCCTCATGGGTTCGGGCGGCGATCTCTCACGGCTGGTCATAGAAGGGGAATAGGAGTCGCCCAGCGAGAGCGGCGCGCAGTTGACGGGCTCGCGGTTGTCGGGCTCGCGGTCGGCGGGCTCATGGTCCACGGACCCGCGCCGGCGGACCTGCGATAGACCGATTCCGGTTGACAGAAACGGGGGCAGCGTCATTGGGCAAGGGACATAAGAAGTGGGTCTATCTCTTCGAAGAGGGCCGGGCCGACCAGAGGAGACTTCTCGGCGGCAAGGGGGCCAATCTGGCCGAGATGACCAACATCGGCCTGCCCGTCCCGCCCGGGTTCACCATCTCCACCGAGGCCTGCATCGCCTACTACGACGCCGGCGGCAAGTTCCCCGAGGGCCTCGAGGACCAGGTATGGGAACGCATGAGCGTGGTCGAGAAGAAGACTGGCAAGCGCTTCGGCGACCCGTCGAATCCGCTCCTGGTGTCGGTCAGGTCCGGGGCCATGGTGTCGATGCCCGGGATGATGGACACCATTCTCAACCTGGGCCTGAACGACCGGACGGCGGAGGGCCTGGCCGCCCTGTCCGGCGACCGCCGCTTCGCCCTGGACTGCTACCGGCGTTTCATCCAGATGTTCGGTAACGTGGTCCTTCATCTCGAGCACCACGCCTTCGACAAGATCATCACCGCCCGCCGCAAGTCCGCCGGCGTTGACTACGACTACGAACTCGACCCGGCCAACCTCGAAGCGGTGATTGCCGCATACAGCGAGCACATCCGGGAAGCGACCGGCTCGGCCTTCCCGCAGGACCCCAGGGAGCAGCTGCGCATGGCCATCCAGGCCGTGTTCGCGTCCTGGAACAACGACAGGGCCATCGTCTACCGGACGGTGAACAAGATACCCCACGACCTCGGGACGGCCGTGAACGTGCAGACCATGGTCTTCGGGAACCTCGGGCCCGATTCGGCCACCGGCGTGCTCTTCACCCGCAACCCGGCCACGGGCGAGCCCGGCGTCTACGGGGAATACCTCATCAACGCCCAGGGCGAAGACGTGGTGGCCGGCATCCGCACACCCCAGTCCGTAGCGGCGATGTCCGCCGACATGCCCGAGACCCGCCGGGAGTTAGAACGCCTCTGCGAGACCCTAGAGAAGCACTACCTCGACATGCAGGACATCGAGTTCACAGTGGAAAAGGGGCGGCTCTTCGTCCTGCAGACGCGGTCGGGTAAGCGGACCGCGGCGGCGGCCGTCCGTATCGGCGTGGACATGGTCAGCGAGGGCCTCATAGACAAGGAGGAGGCGGTCGTCCGCTTTCCGGCGGGGGAGGCCGAACAACTCCTCAAGCCGACCATCGACTGGGAGCGCGTGAAGAAGGAGAAGCTCGACCCGGTGAAAATCGCGTCCGGTCTTCCCGCCTCCCCGGGGGCCGCGCTCGGCCGCGTGGTCTTCACCTCGGCCGACGCTGTGGCGACGGTCGGGGAGGAGACCGATCCCAAGAAAAGACCCAAAGTCATTCTGGTCCGGCCGATGACGAACCCGGACGACATCCGAGGCATCCTGGCGGCCCAGGGCGTCCTGACCAGCCAGGGCGGCATGACCTGCCACGCCGCCATCGTCGCCCGCCAGTGGGGCATCCCCACCGTCGTCGGCTGCCAGGCCTTGGACATCGATACCGACCGGAAGCTCATGACCGTGGAGGGTGTGACCGTCAGGGCCGGCGACCTCGTGACCCTTGACGGTTCCACCGGCTCCGTCTATCTCGGCGAGCTTCCCCTCATGGAACCGCGCATCACCGACGAGTTCGCCACCCTGCTGGGCTGGGCCGACGAGTCCAGGCGCCTAGGCGTGTGGGCGAACGCCGATAACCCGGGCGAAGCCGCCCGGGCCCGGGAATACGGCGCCGAGGGCATCGGCCTCTGCCGCACCGAGCACATGTTCCTCGTGCCCGAGCGCGTACCGGTGGTGCGGCGGATGATTCTGGCCGACGAGGAGGCCGTACGCCGGCAAGCCCTCGACGACCTGATGCCGATGCAGGAGGACGACTTCCACGGCATCCTGAGGACTATGCACGGCCTGCCGGTGACCATCCGCCTGCTCGACCCTCCGCTCCACGAGTTCCTGCCTCACCGCGACCACCTCCTGGTGGAACTGACCGAACTGCGGGTGGCCAGGGGCGGCAAGGGAGAAGGGGGGGCGGGCGCCCCCGGGCCGTCCGCGGCCGGGGGAGACGCGGAGCTGTCGAGGAAGCTCGAAGCCACCGAGGACCTCCTCGGCCGGGTCGACCAGCTTCACGAGTATAACCCCATGATGGGGCACCGCGGGGTCCGCGTGGGCGTCACTTTCCCCGAGGTGTATGAGATGCAGGCCCGGGCCATTTTCCGGGCGGCGGCGCGCCTGGTGAAGGAAGGCGTCGACGCCAGGCCCGAGGTCATGATACCCCTGGTCGGCATCGAGGGCGAGATAGCCATGATGCGGGACCTGGTCGTCCGCGTGGCCGAGGAGACCATGAGGGAGTTCGGCGTCACCTTCCCCTACCACGTCGGCACGATGATAGAGGTCCCGCGCGGAGCGCTGGTGGCGGACGAGATCGCCCGGCACGCCGAGTTTTTCTCCTTCGGGACCAACGACCTGACTCAGATGACCTTCGGCTTCAGCCGGGACGACGCCGAGGGCAAGTTCCTCGGGAGCTACCTCGAACGCAGAATCCTCCGCGACAACCCGTTCGCCACGCTCGACGCGGACGGCGTCGGGCGCTTGATGGAGATGGCCATCCTCCGCGGGCGGAACGTCCGGGAAGACCTCAAGGTGGGAATCTGCGGCGAACACGGCGGTGACCCTGATTCCATCCACTTCTGCCACCGGGCCGGCCTGGATTATGTAAGCTGCTCGCCGTTCCGCGTACCGACGGCCCGCATAGCGGCGGCCCAGGCGGCCATCAAGGAGGAGCGCGCCAAGAAGGGCTTTAAGGCGGACGATAGGGGAGAGAAGTAAGGGGGCCGTTGAGTGTCGTTCCGTATCGGCCCGGACCGCGAGCGACGGGAGCGCCTCGAGCGCGAACTTGACCGGATGATCCGGCTCTTTCCCGAACTCGGGGTCAAGAAGGCCATCCTCTTCGGGTCGCTCGTGCGTGGTGACGTGACCGAAGCCAGCGACATAGACCTCATTCTCATCAAGGACACGTCGAAGAGGTTCGTCGACCGTCTCGAAGAAGCCCTTCTCACTCTCGATCCGCGAGTGGGCTTGGATGTACTTGTCTACACCCCCGAGGAATTCGCTGACCTGCTGAAGGCGAAGCCCTTCATCCAGAAAGCCGTGAGGGAGGGGAGAGTGCTGTATGAAGCCTGATGCCGCCGGCGAGGGTGAACGCTGGTTCGCCCAAGCCGAACGTGACGCCGAAGCCGCGCGGCTCCTGAGCGAGAATGGGCACCACAATCTTGCTTGCTTTCATTGCCAGCAGGCGGTGGAGAAGGCCCTTAAGAGCTTCCTGTACTCGCGAGGAGCTCGTGACATCCGGGGACACGCTGCCGGTGAACTGTGTGACGCAGCCGCGACTCTCGACCCCTCGTTCAAAGAGCTGAGGCGGGCGGTAGTTCTGGCCGACAAGTACTACATTCCCACCCGCTACCCGAACGGCCTTGCCGATGGCGGCCTGCCATTCGAAGCCTACGATGCCGAGGATGCGGCTAAGGCCATACGGATGGCCCAGGCAGCCATCGACTTCATCCGCCCTCGTCTGGCCGTGCCGACCTGAAATCGCAGCGCCCCGGGAAGACCGGTCCGGACGACACGCCGATAGGGGAGAGACCGAGATGGAGTTTCAGGGGCGAGTGGCCTTTGTCACGGGCGGCGGCCGGGGCATCGGCGCGGCGACCTGTGAGCGGCTGGCGACCGGAGGAGCCGCCGTGGGGGTGGCCGACCTCGACCCCGGGCCGGCCGAGGAGGTCGCGGCCCGAATCCGGGCCGCGGGTGGACAAGCCCTCTCCTTGACCTGTGACGTCACCAGGAGAGAGGACGTCGAGCGGGCCGTCGGCCGGGTGGTCGAGGAGTTCGGGCGGCTCGACATCCTCGTGGCCTGCGCCGGGGTCACCCGGGATAACCTCATCCACAAGATGACCGACGACGACTGGGACAGCGTCATGGCCACCCACCTCAAGGGGACCTTCCTGGCCGTCCAGGCGGCACAGAAGCACATGGTCCAGCAGAAGTACGGGAAGATTGTCCTCGTCTCGTCCACGTCCGCGCTCGGGAACCGCGGCCAGGCCAACTACTCCGCGGCGAAGGCGGGCCTGCAGGGCATGGCTAGGACGCTCGCCATCGAACTCGGGCGGTTCAACATCAACGTCAACGTCGTAGCCCCCGGTTTCATCGAGACCCGCATGACCAGGGCCGTAGCCGAGCGCCTGGGTGTCGACTACGAGCAGATGAAGGCGGCCGTGTCCGCGAGCATCCCCCTGGGCCGGGTCGGCCGGCCTGAGGACGTGGCCGGGGTGATAGCCTTCTTCTCAAGCGATGACGCGTCGTTCATCACCGGCCAGACGCTCTACATCTCGGGAGGGCCGGCAGCCTAGACCCCAGAGGATTGGGAGGGCGGGGCAACTTGCCGTTGATTCGCCAAGCCGCCGAAGAACTAGAGGAACGGGTCCTCTCTCCTTTCGCCGCGACGAGCCGGCGAAGCAAGGGTCGGGAACGACCGGAGGAGGAGTGCGAGGTCCGGACCTGCTTCCAGCGTGACCGCGACCGCATCATCCACTCCAAGGCCTTCCGTCGCCTGAAAGGCAAGACCCAGGTCTTCCTCTCGCCCCGGGGGGACCACTACCGAACCCGTCTCACGCATTCGCTGGAGGTCAGCCAGGTAGCGCGGACCATCGCCCGCGCCCTCGCCCTCAACGAGGATCTGGCCGAGGCCATCGCCCTGGGCCACGACCTCGGGCACACCCCTTTCGGCCACGCGGGCGAGGCCGCCCTGGACCTGGTGGTGCCCGGCGGGTTCCGCCACAACGAGCAAAGCCTGCGCGTCGTGACCGTCCTTGAGAGTGACGGCCAGGGGCTCAATCTGACCTGGGAGGTCCGCGACGGTATCTTGTGCCACGTTCCCGACGGCGGCCCGGCGACCCTCGAGGGACAAGTCGTCCAGTGGGCCGACCGCATCGCCTACATCAACCACGACATCGACGACGCCATCCGGGCCGGGGTGCTGGCCCCCGGCGACCTGCCGCCGGAAGTGCCCGGAGTTCTCGGTCCGCGCGGGTCACGGCGCATCGGAGCCATGGTCCGGAACATCATCGAGACCAGCAGGGACAAGGAGGAGGTGACTATGAGCGGGCAGGTCGCCGAGGTGACCGAGTACCTGCACCGCTTCATGTTCGAGCGGGTCTACCTGAGGCAGGCGGCCAAGGCCGAGCACGAGAGAGTCAAGAGGATGGTAGGCGACCTGTACATCTTCTACACCCGTAACCCCGGCGCGCTGGCCCGGGAATACCCCCGGGCCGGTTCGCCGCCCTCCGGAGCCACCGCCGAGAACCCGGGGGTGGCCGAAGGCCTTGGCCGGCTGGCTGCCGACTACGTCGCCGGGATGACCGACCGTTTCGCCATCGACCGCTACACCGACCACTTCATCCCCCACACGTGGGAGGAGTAGAAGGAGACATCTCCCTTCCGTGGAAGAACGGGTCCGGTCGAGGAAGTTCTCCTCCCCGTAGGTCCTTCCCGCCTGAGATGAGGTGTCGCAACTTGGCTTCCACCTTAGGCTCGGGTCGCGTGGGTCGCTTCTCCGATTCACTTCTTGACGAGATTCGTGCCAAGGCCGATATCGTGTCGGTCATCGGCGAATACGTCCAGCTGAAGAGGCGCGGCTCGAATCACGTCGGCCTCTGCCCGTTCCACAACGAGAAGACCCCTTCGTTCACCGTCACCCCCGACAAGCAGATGTTCTACTGCTTCGGTTGTCAGACCGGGGGGAACGTGTTCACGTTCCTCATGAAGAAGGAGGG
>QZJP01000063.1 GCA_003599345.1 Bacillota bacterium
TCCCGATCTAGCGTCGAGTGCCGGTTCCGGGCCGCCGCCGGACCCGGGAGCCGCCGGGCCGTCCGCCGTCGCTGCCACTCCGCCGCCGGACCCTCCGGGGACCTCCCCGCCCTCGGTCTTATCCTCGGCGGGCACCCGGCGGGAAGGCCCGGGTCCCTTGGGCACGAACGTTGCCACACAGTAGCCGACGCCGAACGGGCCCTCGTAGGAGAGGACTTCCGGAACGACTTCCAGGCCGTCAAGGGCTCCGAAGAGGGTGACGATAGGCCCGAGGCCGCACTCTCCGGCCCGGTCCACGAGCGCGGCATCAAGACCGAAGAGGGCCTCGACGTCGGCCGCTCGGAGAGCCTCGACCACCTTCTGGTCGAAGACCTTGCCCATCGGGTCGTAGCCGGCCGGAGCACCTTCCGTCAACCTGTGAGAGAGGTCGCCGCTGGCGATGTAGGCCACGCGGACCCCGAGTTCCCCGGCCGCCGCCTGTACCGCCCGGCCGAAGGCGTAGAGGGTCTCGAGAGGCAACAGTCCCGCGGCCCCGGCCACCACCCGGCATTCGACACCCGCCTGCTTGAGGTAGTAGAGAGGAACGAGGATGGAGTAGTGAAGAGCGCCGGGGAACCGGAAGGCCCCCGTGCGCTTGGGGTCGGCGGCGAAGACGTTGACTCCGCGCGTGGCCCCCTCGGCCACCGTCTTCTGCACGAGGCGCAGGTCGTTCCCATAACGCAGGGCCGAGCCGGCAATGCCGAACTCCCGGAAGTTACCCTCGAGAATCGGTGGGGCCATCAGCGTCACCGCGTCCCGCAGGACCGGGCCGTGCGGGGACGTTATGACCACGGTGTCCGGCTTGACGTCCGCGACCAGCGCCGCCATCTGCTGCATGCCGTCGCGGGTCGCCCGCACCCGTTGGATGCTTTGCTCGCCGATCTCCGGCACGATGATGGGCGGGTGGGGCGAGACGGCACCCAGGACCACTCCGCTCTTGGCCATCGTCCTCACCTCTAGGCCTGCCCGACGTGGACTCGCGCCACGTCGGGGGAGGTCATCGCCTGCAGCAGGCAGGCGTAGTTGACTCGGAACCCGACCTCGTCCCCCACCCGGAGAGTGCCGGGGTAATCCTCCACGTCGATCACCAGATGGTCGCTCGTTGCCCCGACGACCTCAAGGCCGCCGGTGAGCGGACGTAGTCCTTCGGGAACGAGGTCCTGGCGTCCTGCGGCCACAATGGCTCGCAGGCGGCGCCCGCGGTCGACGAACACGGGGCGGTGGCCGAAGGCATCTTCGGCGCACTCCCCGACAGGACAGGTCGGCTTCCGCGCTATCTCGATGACCGGGCCCCACAGGGTGAACGGGTCGACCCTCAGACCCGGCAGGGGCTCGCGGTGCAAGCTCTCCCTGCCGAGGAGTATTCCCTCACCCACGCGCAGGTCGTCGATTCCTGGAGGCAGGCCTTCCCGAAGGAGAAGCGGCAGAACCGCCGTGTTGCCCCCGGAGACGCTGAGCCTGCGGCCCAGAGCCTGACCGGTCTGGCGGGCCAGATCCACGAGCGTCTCGAGATGGCCTCGGGTCGGAACGACACCACAGAAGCAGGCGAGGTTGGTCGCCAGGCCGGCGACGAAGGCCCGCCTTTCCGGGTCGCGTCCGCCGGACGCCCTTGCCAGGCGTTCCTCGATGGCGACGGCGGCCCGAGGCACGTCTTCAGGCAGGAGACCCTCGCGAAGGTCCCCCAGGTCTACCGTGAGGATGACACCGTAGGCCCGGCCTGGTCGCAGGCCCGCAGCGGCCCGGCCAACTGCCTCGGCCACGTCCGCGCTCGCGCAGAGAACCTCGTCCGCGAGGGACACGGCCTCAGTGGCCTGACCCGGTGACGGAGCTCTCAGGAGGAGGAATCTGGGCCCGGGAGCACGGCCACCTCCGCCCGATTGCCTGAGATCCTGTAACTGCCGAAAGCTCGACAACCGGGAGTCGGCCAGTCCGGTTACGCCGCCCCCCAGAAGGGCTCTGGCGATGAGGGGGTCACCCCTGACCCCCTTGGTCACGGCGTAGACCCCCAGGCCGGCGTCTCGGCACCATCCGGACACCACCCTCGCGTTATGTCGAATGGCCTCTACGTCGATCTCCAGCCTGGGACTTGGAAGACCCTCAGACGTGACACGCACCTCCCAGACTCTCGCGCAGCAACGTATCGGCCGCCTCCGGATAGTCCTGGCGCAGGACGCCCAGGACGGCCATGATGTACCGCGAGTCCAGCAGGGGCCGGACGCCGCGGCCCGGCAATAGGTAGTGGCCGGGCGGTCCCAGCGCTCGGCTGGAATACCCGGCCGCATCGCCCGACCTCTTGCTCCGTGCTTCGACAACTCCGGGGGCCAGCCCCACGATTCTCGCCAGAGTCTCACGCGCGTGCGGGAACTGGGTGAGCGGGCCCCCCGTCCCGACTAGCCATTCTACTTCCGTGAGGTCTTTACCTTCGGCGACGGTGACCCGTCCGGTCGGCCCGAATAGGTGTCTCAGCCGGCCGGCGTGCCGGACCATCGCCGTCTCCGCTGCCAGACATGCCAGGGCTTCGACCAGAACGGTCATGTCCGGGTCCATGTCCCCGGGCGGGAGGGGCGCGAGGCGTGAGAGCAGGTCGCCCAGCTCCTCCGGTTCGCCGCCTCCCGGTATCCCGCCACGCCCGCCTCGCTCGCCGGACCCCCGGATGTCTTGGATGTACCGGCCCACCTCCTGGAGTCCGGCCAGTCTCACTACGTTGGCGGAGTTCACGTAGACTCCCAGGTCGCCCTCGACGGTCCGCTTCGCCGCCGGCTCGGGGTAGGTCTGGATGCGCGCTATGGCCGCCGACCCCTCGGTCACCGAATGGACGTCGGTCGTGGCCCCGCCGACGTCTATCACCACGAGGTCGCCGAGGATTCCTTGTAGGGCCTTGGCCGATTCCATGACCGCCCCCGGCGTCGGCAGGATGCTCCCCGCCACGAGATCTCTGACCCGCTCCATGCCGGGAGCGGCCACGATGTGTCGCTCGAACACCTCCTGGATCGCGCGGCGGGTGGGCTCCACGTCCAGCTCGTCGAGGCGTGGGTAGACGTTTGGGACCACCTTGACCTCGAGGCCGGCGTCCTCCAGAACGGCGACCGCCTCCGCCCGGGCGAGGCCGTTCCCGGCGTAGACGACGGGGGCCCGAATCCCGGAGGCGGCGATCGTCCTGGCGTTGGCGACTATGACTTCCCTGTCTCCTCCCTCGACGCCGCCGGCCAACAGGATGATACCGGGCCGGGCCGCCTTGAGGGCTTCCGCCTCGGCCGCTCCCATCTCACCCGAAGTCACCAGGTCCACGATGCCCCCGGCTCCGAGAGCCGCTTCCCTCGCCGCCCGTACCGTCATGTCTATGACCAGGCCGTGAACGGACATCCTGAGACCGCCCGCGGCGCTGGAGGCCGCCATCATCCGGTCCCAGCGGATATCGCCGCCGACAGCGCGGGCGAGGTCGGCTATCGCGTTCCGCAGACCCGCGGTGACGTCACCCTCGCTCACGGTCGTAGGAGCCGACCCGCTTCCGAGCCATGCCGGGGATGACGTGTCCAGGTTGGCGAAGGCGTGGACCTTGGTGACGGTGCTGCCGATCTCAGCGACGAGGACGCTAGCGCGCATCGCCGTCCGGGCCCTTGACCTCGCGGCCTTCGCGCGCCGCGCGCGCCCGGACCAGGAAGTCGGCCACCTCGATACCCTTCGTCCCGCGGCCGAAGCCGGCGTCGAGCCCCGCCTCACGGGCCATCTCGCTGGTGACCGTGGTCCCGCCGGCGACGAGGATGAACCGGTCCCTGACCCCTTTCTCGACGGCGAGGTCGTGGAGCTTCCTCATCTCCTTCCGGTGCACATCGCCGTGGGTGATTATCGTGCTGATGAGGACGGCGTCGGCGTCGGACTCCACCGCGGCGTCAAGAACCTTCTCGACGGGCACCGAGGTTCCGAGGTAGTGGCCCTTGATTCCGAACTTCTCGAGTCCACCGTGCTTCATGTCAAGGATTTCCCTCATGCCGACCGAGTGCTCGTCCTGTCCGACGGTCGCCGCGACTATGGTCATGGGCCGGGCGGCCACGTCCTTACGGATGGTGTCCTCGTCGAGAAGGTTCTTGGCTTCCGGAACCGACAAGGAGGCGGGGTCGACGCCGAACGGCAGGATTCCTTTGACTTCTACCAGCGTTCCTTCGGCGGGATGCATGACGTGCGTGTGGATGACTTCGGGCTTCTCAAGTCCCAGCCTACCCGCGATTTCGAGCGCGGCGGCCGCCGCGAGGTCGCGGCCGGCGGGGAGGAAGAGGGTCAAGGTCATGACTCCGTCCCCCGACCATTCGACTTCGGGCCGCAACAGGCCACCCGGCCGCCGGGCGGCCGCGGCTTCCAGTCTCCGGTGGACGTTGTCTTCCGGGTCGAGTTCGTCGACATACGGGATGAGGTCCGGCCGGCACAAGGTGCAGCCGCCGGCCGGCCGGCAAGCCGACCCCACGTCGGACTCGGGCTGGGCCCCGGTCCGAGACCCGGACCCGCCGGACCGCCCCCCGAAGTCCGCCGGCCTCGACGAGCGGCCAAAGTGGGCGCACACGGGGGCCCAGTAGTCGTCTTCCCTGGGAACGACGGTCCCGGCTCCAACGCCCCCGCCCAATCGCCTGGCGATGCCGTCTCCCGCCCTCTCCGGGTAGTAGCCGGAATCCACGAACATGCCGGCCTCCGCGGCGGCGAAGTAGCCGCCCATGGCGAGTATCTCCTCGAGGAAGAGCACCGCCCGTTCCTTGATCTCCCGGGCCGCCCGCCCCAGAGGCCCATCGCGCCGGAGGGAGACGATGTCGCCGAGCCCGTCCATTCCCACGAGGGCCTGCTTGGCCGTCTCCACGGCGGCCACGTTGTTGTAGTGCCAGGGTACGTTGCGGCCCTCGTCCGGCGTTATGGTGCTCTGGATGTCGGCCGAGGTCAACCGGGTCACGAGCAGGTTGAGGACGTGAGTCACGGTGGCTTCCCTGGCGTCGGACTCGATGTATCTCGTGTTCATCTGAGCCCGGACGCCGAACCCGACGAAGAGGTCCCGCAGGGCCACCGCGTAGGGCAGGTCAAGCCTCACGTTCGGCGCGGGCGGGGCGGTCGGCGGCACCGTGGACAGGCAGACCAAGTCGCGCGGGTACCCCAGGGCCTCGGAGAACGCGCAGTTGACAGCGTGCTGGACGAGGAGCTCGGGCGTCACCTTCCAGGCTTCCCGCGCGGTGGCGCCGGCGTTGTGGGCGCCGTCTATCTGGACCAAAGACCCGGAGTTCATCACGGTCTTGGCCTCGGCGGAGTCCACGAACGAACGGACCATGTTCACGTTCCGGTAGAGAACGTTGTACTGGGGGTCTTGGTGGGCCCCGTTCACGCCTTCCTCGACGAACAGCACAGCCATCTCCGGCCCGGCCAGGCCGCTCACATAGGAGTGGAGGTTCAAGGGCCGGCCGACCTCGTCCTCGATGAGGTCGAGGGCTCTCCTCGTCGCCCTCAGCTGCTTGCGCGTTATGGGGACACCCCCGACGCCCTCCGGGGTGCCCTCGATGAGGCCGTCGAAGTGGCTCTGCCCCGCAGTCCGGATGACCATCACGTGGTCCGCCCCGTGCCAGGCGACCATGCGCATGCGCCTTATGTCGTCCTCGAAGTGTCCGGAGGCTATCTCGGAGGTGATGGTCACTTCGGGCTGGGGGTCGATGGACCAGAAGTAGCGGGAGGCAGCCGGAAGCGGGACACTCCGGTCGGGGGAGCCGGAGATCTGGTGGTAGCCGAACGGCGCCGGAGGAACCCGTGAACCGGCGGGAAGCGGCCCGCGCCACGCCCATCCCCGGCGCCTCGGGCGGTAGTCCTCGAGACCTTCGAGGACGGCCCCGATGTCGATGGGCCTGCCGGGGTCCAGCCGGTAGACACCGCCCGGGTGCGGGCCTTTGGCGGAGCGGTCTTCAGTGCTCACGGCCGAACGCCCTTTCCACTTCGTCCCAGAGGTGGCCTGACGCCAGCATGGAGGCGGCGTCCCGGGCGGAGCACCCGGCGGCCCTGGCCGCGCGCATGACGACGTGCCCCGCGCCGTGCCCGAGGAGCCCCCGGCCCACGCACTCTCTTACGACGGTCGCCGCGTGGTAGCTTGGAACACCCATCCTGGCCAGGACCGACCGTTCGATGGAGGGAGTGGTGTGGGTCTTCGCCAGTTCCAGGAGGGGCTCCACCACCTGCCTGGCGAGCTCCCGGAAGCGCTCGCGCAGGGCCTCGTCGGAGAGACCGGAGAGGTGGGCCCGGCGAAGCTCGAAGTCGTCCGCTCTCGGGTCCAGAGTCAGGTGCCTCCCCCCGCTGAAGCCAGGTCCCTGAGAATGCTGTCGACCCGTTCCCGGTCAAGGCGCAACTCGGCGGTGAAGAAGTCCTTGTCGACGACGCCGATGTCCGCTCCGCCCACCTGCCACGCGTGCCGGAGGTAGGAGCGCCGGAGGTCTTCCAGAGAGACTTCCCTGGCCCGGACCTGTTCCGGCCTTTCGGGGATGACGATGACCTCGCCGGGCCGGTCGTCCGCCGGGTCGCCTCGGCGAACCGTCACTCCGTTCTCCCGGGCGAAGGTCAACTGAGCGGTGGGGTGCTTTCCGGCCCCGGTGTACTCGGTCTCCTGGACCACCAGGACGGCATCGTCCGGCAACTCCCCCGCGAGCGAGAATGCCACCGCCAGGGACGTGTTCCCGGCCGGGCCCCGCTCCAGACCCTCTAGTTGCGCCAGGGCCTCGGTCATGTAGAAGACCTCGCCCTGGGTGACGGTGTAGTAGCGGTCGAGATACCTGAGAGGCCGGGCGGCGCTATAGACCACGTCGGCCCGGTCGGGCCAGACGGCGAAGGGCACCCCGAACCCCGTATGTCCGGTCGTGAACGACTTGCGGTTGAAGTCCCGGTCGGAGGCCATGTGAAGACCGTGAAGGTCCACGCTGGCCCCTACGACCGTCGCCCCCCGGCAGCCGGCCTTGGCTAGTCCCCTGGCCGTACCGGTGACGTTGCCGCCCCCGGCGTGCGTGATGACGACGACGTCCGGGTCCTTCCCGGTAGCCTTGCGGCAGTCCTCGGCCACCTCGTAGCCCAAAGTCTCTATCCCGGCCACGCTGAAAGGCGTGTAGAGCGACGCGTTGAAGAAGCCGGTCTCCTCCAGGAGGAGGAGCTGGACGTAGAAGAGCTCCGGGCCGACGGTAAGCTGCACGACCTCGGCCCCGTAGGCCTCGCAGGCCCTGGTCTTTTCGAGAATCTCCGGCTGGCCGACTCCCCGGCTATCGAAGACCTCTTGCACGACTATGCAGGGAAGGTTGCTGGCCGCGGCCTGGGACGCCACGGCGGCGCCGTAGTTGCCGCTCGTCGCGGCGATGACCCCGGGGTAGCCCTTCTCGAAGGCCTCCCGCACCGACAGGGCGGCCCTTCTGGCCTTGAAGCTGCCCGAGGGGTTCGCGGCCTCGTCCTTCACGAAGATGCGGGCCCCACGGCCGGCAGGCGACACGGACCTCGCGAGCCTGGTGAGGTTCCGGAGCTCGAGCAGCGGCGTGTTCCCCACGTTCGCGCCGGCCTGGACCTGCCGGGCCCGTTCGATTGAGTAACCGGCGCCGGCCATCATGGCCTCATAGTCGAAGGCGAAGCGGCCCTGCCGGTAGGCTTCGTAGTCGATGCCCGTCGACCGGCGTAGGATGTCGGACCGGCGGTCCATGACGGCCTCGTAGCTTCTCGACTCTAAGTCCACGAGCCGCCTCCCAACCTCCCCCGCAGTTCGGGCCCGACGGCCAGGAGCTCGGCGACCGGTGAACCGAAGGTGGGCGGGATGACGGGGTTCACGTCCAGTAAGGTGCCGGCCACCAGGCGCCCGCTCAGGGTCCTGACCGTCACGACGTCGCCGCGCGCCGGCGCGCGGCCGGCTGCGCGGTCCACGAGGAAGCCCTTGACCCTCATCTCCAGAGGCACGGCCTGTGTCTCAGGGGGGACGGCCGGGGCCCGGCCACCCGGGGGAAGGACGATGGAGTAGACGAGGACCCAGTCGCCCGGCCGGGCGACTACCGTGTCCGGTCCACCCCTAGCCATCGCCCCCGGCCCCTTTCGACCGGACGGCGCTACCCCTCGGCAGTGGAAGGTCGAGCATCGTAAGGAGCCCGGGCCGGGCGGCGACCGCGTGGGGCAGCACGTTCACGGCGATGGCGGCCGTGGCGATGCCGCCGGGAATCTCCGGTCCCGTGCGGATGTTTATATCCGGATAGCCCTTGATCTCTATGAAATCCCCGGTCTCGACTCCTTCGGCCTCCGGCCTGACCTGTTGGGGGTGCTCCAGTTCGATGAAGACCCGACCGCCCACGAACCCGCGGGCGGAGTGGTGGCAGCCGGCCACGTATCCCGGCTCTACTACCACGTGAGGGGTCTCGCGCCTGACCGAGGAGACGATGGGTTCGCGCTTCTCCTCCACCGACGTCAACTCGAGCCCGAGCGCCCGGGCTACAAGGTGCATGGACTCGGGGAACCCTATGTGGCCCACGACGGTTCCGTCCTCGACGCCGCGGCTGAACTCCTCCGGGGACAGGCCCACGCCCTGCGTTCGCATGACGGTCGGGCCGTACGGGGACAGATCGTTGACCCTGCGCGCGCGGACGTGTTCTACCCGCCCGCAGCCGGCCGTCAAGAGCACGATGAGGGTGTCCATGATGAAGCCGGGGTTCACCCCGGTTCCAAGGACGGTCCGGCCCGCGGACCGGGCCGTGCCGTCGAGCCTTCTAGCCAGGTCGGGGTTCCGGGCCCAGGGGTAGGCCATCTCCTCGGCTATCGTGACGACGTCGAGGTCCTGGTCAAGACAGGCCTCTATCTCCGGGACTACGTCCCCGACGAACGACCCGGTCGCGTGGAGGACCGCGTCCGCCCCTCCCGCCCGCTCGAGAGCGGCCCCGAGGGTGGCGGAAGCCCGCACGCCGGTGGGCCGTCCCAACCCGGTCAGCTCCGCGAGGTCCGGAGGGTTGGTGGTGCCCGCGGCCCGGCGAGACACTCCGCCGACCAGGCGCATCGTGGGATCGCCCAGGACGAAGCGGGCCATGAGCCGCCCCATCGCCCCGAGACCCCAAAGGACCACGCGGATGGGAGAGTCGCTCAGGCCCGAGGCGCCGCCGGCAGGCGTCACACGTCCCTTGGCTCGCCTTGCTGGGGGGAGCAAGCGTCAGTCCTCCCGCGGGTTGGCGGTAGTGGTTATCCCCGGTAGTCTAACCTGGCCGGGTGGGCTTTAACGGTGGCCAAGGCCGGTGACCAGGCCTGTTCAGGCCGGCCCGACGGGGGCGTGATGGACGAACCGGCAGATGCCGAAGAGAATCGCCAGACATAGCAGTTGCTGGTAGTCCGGGTTCTGGAGAAGAGCGCGGTCACGGGGATTGGAGAGGAACCCGACTTCGATGATGACAGCGGGAACGGTTATCTTCTTCAGGATGAACAGCTCCTGCCTGCCGTCCGGCGAGCGGTCGGTCTCCCTTGTGACCCGGGCCAACTCCTCCTGGACGAGCCACGCGAGAAGGTCGCTCCCGGGCGGGCCGTCGGCGGTGTAGAAGGTCTGCGATCCGCGCCATACGGCCTGGGGGAACGAGTTGCAGTGGATGCTGAGGAAGAGGTCGGCCCCCGCGTCCGTGACGAGTTCCGCCCGCCTCGTGAGGTCCTCCACCGAGCCCTCGCCCTTCTGGGCAAGGTCGACATCTCCTGTGCGGCTCATCACGACACGGGCCCCGGCGCGCTCGAGAAGCACCCGGAGCCGCAGCGAGATAGCGAGGTTGATGTCGCATTCTCGTATCTGGCCGGGCGTGCCCTTACCGACGAGCACTCCGGGGTCGAACCCGCCGTGGCCGGGGTCAAGGCCGACGGTGAGCCCAGTCAGAATCCCCGCCACCGGAACAGCCGAACCGGTAGGGAGCCACGAGGCTTCGAAGGCGGCGGCCAGAAGCGGGCCGGTTCCCAGCCAGCCGGCAAGAGACACGGCGACCAGCAGGGTCAGCCCGGAAGACGGGCGCCTTCCGAGATCCAGGTCGACCCCTCCCGCCGATGTCTATGCCCGGTGGCGAGGGCCGTAGCACCCAACATGAAGCGGCGGCCCGTAGGGGACCGCCGCGAATCGAAGGACCTGCGATGAACGAGCGTCTCCCGGCGTCGGCCCGTCCGCCCTCGCCGGGCCTGTGTCGTCGCTAACGCTTGGAGAACTGCGGAGCTTTCCGGGCCTTCTTGAGGCCGTACTTGCGACGCTCCTTCATCCGGGGATCCCGGGTGAGGAGGCCGGCCTTCTTCAGGACCGGACGGAAGGCGTCGTCCACGCCTAGCAGGGCGCGGGCTATGCCATGGCGGATCGCACCCGCCTGGCTGTTCAGGCCGCCGCCCATGACTCGCACGACGGCATCATACTTGTCGGCGACATGGGTGAGTTGGAGGGGCAGGGTCAACGTGGCCCGCATCATGGGTGAGGGGAAGTATTCCTCCACTGGCTTGCCGTTGACAAGAATCTGTCCCTGCCCCGGCAGGAGCCTGACCCGAGCGACGGATGTCTTCCGGCGCCCCGTACCCTGGTATTCATTGTAGTCGCGGCTCGCGTTCGTGGTTGCCACCTCTGGAGAGCACCTCCCTCTAGGGTTCGAGCTTGACGGGCTTCTGGGCTTCGTGGGGATGGACCGGTCCGGCGTAGACCTTCAGCTTCTTGGCCATCGCCCGTCCAAGCCGGTTGCGGGGGAGCATGCCCCTGACCGCGAGTTCGATGACCCGTTCGGGCCTGTCCTGCACCATCTTGCGAAAGCTGGTCGTCTTCAACCCGCCCGGATAGCCGGAATGATGATAGTAGAGCTTCTTCTCGGCCTTACGCCCCGTGACCAGGACTTTTCCGGCGTTCACGACGATGACGTGGTCCCCTGTGTCGATGTGGGGCGAAAAGATGGGCTTAGTCTTACCTCGGAGAATGCCGGCGACCCGGCTTGCGAGGCGCCCGAGAGCCTGGCCCTCGGCGTCGACTAGGTACCAGCGCCTCTCAATATCTGCCGGTTTAGTCGCGTAGGTGTTCATCAAGTTGCCTCCTCTAGAGCCACAGGGCAATTCTATTACAGCCGTTTCAGCAGTGTCAAGGAAAGGGCGCAGCCGTGAAAGCCTTGCCCCACAAGCATTTCAGGGTTCAATAACCCCCTCCGGGACCTCCGGCTCCTCGCTGTAACTCACCTTCTCCAGCCATAGGCCGTGCGCGGGGGCCGTCGGGCCCAGAGCGGCCCGGCGACCGCTCGCCAAGGCCTGCTTCGTGATTATGGGCGGCAGGCGCCCCAAGCCAACCTCGACAAGGCTGCCGGCGATGATGCGGGCCATGTGATAGAGAAAGCCGTTGCCCGTAAGCCACACCGAGACGAACTCGCCCCCGGGGACCCAGTAGCCCGGTACCGGCCGGCTCGTCAATTCCGCACGGATGATGACCCGGGTGGTGGTCCGGGCCGAACTGCCGGCGTCCCTGAAAGCGGTGAAGTCGTGCTTGCCGACGAGCGGCCTGAGAGCCTCCCGACACGCCTCCAGGTCCAGTTCGTGCATCACGTGCAAGGCGCGGTCGCGCCAGAACGGCGAAGGCAGTGGAGACCGCCAAATCCTGTAGCAGTAGGTCTTCCACCGCGCCTGGCGCCGCGGGTCGAACCCGGCATCCACCCTCTCCGCGTCCATGACCACGATGTCCTGCGGCAGAAGGCTGTTCAGGGCCAGGGGCAGCCGGTCGTCCGGGACCGTGGTCCGGCTCGAGAAGGCGCAGACCTGTCCGTGGGCGTGAACACCGGCGTCCGTGCGCGACGCCCCCTCCACGGTGATACGCTCCCCGCGCCCCCCCTCGGGGCATATGCGAGCCAGCGCCGCCTCAAGCCTGCCCGCAACGGTGTCCATACCGGGAGTCTGAAGCTGAAAGCCGTGGTAGGCGGTGCCTTCGTACGCCACGGTCAACTTGTAGCGCGGAAGTGGCCCCGACAAGCGGGTCCCTTCGGTCGCGCGTGGCCCTTCGGCCCCTGGGCTCATAGCGGTATCCACCACCTGAGCCCGATGACGATAAGGGCCATGCCGGCGGTCACGGCGGCCGCGTAGGCGTCGAGACCCGTCGCCCTGAGCCGGTGAAGCCTGGTTCTCTTGTGCCCACCCCGGTAGCAGCGTGACTCCATCGCGGTAGCGAGTTCATCGGCCCGCCTGAACGCGGACACGAACAGCGGGACCAGGAGGGGTATGAGGCTGCGCGCCCGTCGAATGGGGTTGCCGCTCTCGAAGTCGGCCCCCCTGGCCATCTGCGCCTTCATAATCTTGTCCGCTTCTTCCATGAGCGTAGGTATGAAGCGCAGAGCTATCGTCATCATCATCGCCAGCTCGTGCGCCGGGACGCCCACGAACCGGAACGGTCCGAGGATGGCCTCAAGCCCGTCCGTCAACGAGACCGGCGACGTCGTCAGGGTGAGCAGGGAGGCCATGACCAGCAGCAGGAGCAACCGGAGGACCATGAAGATACCCTGGCGGAGCCCCTCCCACGTCGCCACAAGCGGCCCCAGGGTGAAGAGCACGTGGCCTCGGGTCAGAAACAGTTGCAGGGCGAAGGTCAGCATCAAGAGAAACAGGACCGGCCTCAAGCCGCGGAAGAGCATCCTCGGGGGTACCTCGGCCAGGACCACCGACAAGACGGCAAATCCGACCAGGACGACATATGCCTGAGCGTTGATGGCCGTGAACAGCACGATCATGAACACTCCGACCACGGTTATCTTCGTCCTCGGATCCAGCCGGTGCACGACTGACGACCCCGAGAGGTACTGGCCGATGGTGATGTCTCTAAGCATGGACACGATCGGGGTCGCCTCCCTTCGACCTCATCCAGCGCTCGATTTCGGCCGCCGCTTCGGCCGGGTCAAGCAAGTCCGTCCGGACCTCGGCTCCGCGTGCCGCCAGCCCCTGCATCAGACTGACAACCGGCGGAGCGTCGAGGCCAAGTTCCCGGAGGACGTCGAGACGGCTGAACACCTGCCGCGTCGGTCCTTCCTCCACCACTCGCCCCCTGTCCAGCACGAGGACCCGTTCGGTAAGACTGGCCAGATCCTCCATGTTGTGCGACACGACGATGAGAGTGAGGTTCCTCTCCCGCCGGAGCCGGATGAGGGCCTCCAGAAGGCCGCGCCGGCCGCGAGGGTCCAGCCCGGCGGTGGGTTCGTCGAGCACCAAGGTACCGGGCTGCATGGCCAGGACCCCGGCTATGGCCACGCGGCGCATCTGGCCCCCGGACAAACTGAAAGGGGAACGCCGGGAGATGTCCTCGACCGCGTCGCCCGCGAGGCCGACGGCCGAGAGAGCGTCGGCCACGCGCTCACGCGTCTCCGCCTCGCCGAGTCCCAGGTTGCGCGGGCCGAAGGCGATGTCCTCGTAAACCGTCTCCTCGAACAACTGGTGCTCAGGGAACTGGAAGATGAGGCCCACCTTGCGCCGGATACTACGCAGGTCCGCTTTCCTGCCCCGGCGGTGGGTTTCGTCGGCCCTCCACAGATCCTCCCCGTCGACGAGGACCCTGCCCGAAGTAGGGCGCAAGAGCCCGTTGAAGTGCTGGACCAGGGTCGACTTACCCGAGCCGGTGGGCCCCATGATTCCGACAGCCTCGCCGTCGCCCATCCTCAGGCTGACGCGGTCGACGGCGGTCAGGGCGTTGGGTGTCCCGGCCATATAGACGTGGGTAAGATCTACCGTCTCGATTGACATAGGTGCTCTACCAGTTCCTCGACTGTGAGTACTGACGACGGGACTGAAAGACCCCGGTCCGACAGGTGACGGCGTACCTCGATGACCTGCGGGACCGCCAGCCCGATGTCCTCAAGTTCGGCCGCGCGGCCGAAGACCTCACCCGGGGGGGCATCCATGACGATACGGCCGCGGTCCATCACTACTACCCTATCAGCCTCCAGAGCCTCCTCCATGAAGTGCGTTATGTGGATGACGGTGAGCCCTTCTTCCCGGTTGAGTCGACGGACAGTGCGGAGGACCTCCTGCCTGCCGCGGGGGTCCAGCATGGCGGTGGCCTCATCCAGGACCAAGCACCTCGGCCTCATGGCCAAGGCCCCCGCGATGGCCACACGTTGCTTCTGTCCACCCGACAGGAGGTGCGGGGCGTGGCGGCTGAACTCGCCCATGTCGACCAGGGCCATGGCCTCGTCCACACGGCGCCTTATCTCCTCGGTGGGCACCCCCAGGTTCTCGGGCCCGAAGGCGATGTCTTCCTCCACCACGGTGGCGACTATCTGGTTATCCGGGTTCTGGAAGACCATCCCCACCGTGCGGCGGATGTCCCACAGGCGGTTGGGGTCGCGCGTGTCCATGCCGTCTACCAGAACCCGTCCTTCGGTGGGTAGAAGAAGCCCGTTGGCGTGCCTGGCCAGGGTCGACTTTCCGGATCCGTTAGGGCCGATGACGACCAGGAACTCGCCCCGCACTATCCGGAGGTCGACATCCTCGAGAGCCTTCACCTCGTAGTCGGTGCCGGCGCCGTAGCGGTGGCCGAGGCCGTCAATCTCTATGATCTCTTTCTCGGCGGCTGCACAAGACACAGGGCGACGGCTCCTCCCCCACCTTGCCGTCCGTCGGGACAAACACGAAGCAGGCGACCCGGACGCATCGCCCTGCCGCCCGCCGCCCGCTCCTGGTTTTGGAGCCGGGATCCTGACCCGATCTCCGTCTCCATAGTGTCAGTCTCTAGTGGATGAGCTCTAGGAGCGCCATGGGCGCGGCGTCTCCCCGGCGATTCCCGAGACGGACGACCCTGGTGTAGCCCCCGGCCTTGTCCGTGTACCGCGGCGCTATGACGTCGAAGAGCTTTTTCAGTGTGTCCTCGTCAGTCAGGTAGGCCGCCGCTTGCCGCCTGGCGTGAAGGTCGCCGCGCTTGGCGAGAGTGACGAGTTTCTCGGCTATGGGCTGTATCTCTCTGGCCTTCGCCTCGGTCGTCTCTATCCGTTCTCTGTCGAACAGGGACGTCACCATGTTCCGGAAGAGGGCCCGGCGATGACTCGATGTGCGCCCCAGCTTGGCTTGTCCCACCACGGTACCTCCGTTCAGAAAGACCGAGTTCCGTTTCTCGGGCCCTCGGCCGGGAAATCCGCCCCGGCCTGGGCGGGTTGTTCTACTCCTCGGGCTCGGCCAGGGCCAGGTCGAACTCGGCCAGCTTCGCCTTGACCTCCTCAAGCGACTTCTTCCCGAGGTTCCTGACCTTCATCATCTCGGCCTCGGTCTTGGAGATGAGTTCGCCGACCGAGTTGATACCGGCCCTCTTCAGGCAGTTGAAGGACCTGACGGACAGCTCCAGCTCCTCGACGGGCATGTCCAGGATCCGATCCCTCTCGTCCTCACGAGCGTCCGACAGTAGCTCGACGCCCTGGCCCTCTTCGGTCAGGCCGACGAACAGCATCAGGTGCTCTGTCAGGATGCGGGCGGAGAGGCTCACGGCCTCCTCGCACGTCATCGTCCCGTTGGTCCAGACCTCCAGGGAGAGCTTGTCGTAGTCGGTGATCTGGCCGACCCGGGTGTTCTCCACGGAGAAGTTGACCCGGCGCACGGGCGTGAAGATGGAGTCCACGGGAATGACCCCGATGGGCTGCTCCGGCCACTTGTTGCGCTCCGCCGGCGCGTAACCCCTGCCTCGCTCCACCGTCACTTCCATGAAGAGGCGGCCGCCCTTATCGAGCGTGGCGATGTGAAGGTCGGGGTTCAGAATCTCGATGTCCGCCCCGGCGATGACGTCCTTGGCGGTGACCTCGCCCTCGCCCTCAGCCTCGATCCTCACGATACGCAGTTCGTCAGGACCATGCATCTTGATGCATAGCCTCTTGAGAGCCAGGATGATGTCGGTGGTGTCCTCGAGAACCCCGGGGATAGTGGAGAACTCGTGGAGAACCCCGTCTATCTTCACCGTGGTCACGGCCACTCCCGGGAGCGATGAGAGCAGGACACGCCTGAGCGAGTTGCCCAGAGTCGTGCCATAGCCGCGCTCGAGAGGCTCGACCTCAAAGCGGGCGTACCTGTTGTCCGCGGAGCGGTCGACACAGACTATCCTAGGCTTCTCTATGGTGAGAGCCATCTAGACGCCTCCCTCGAAACAAAGGAGCCGGGACCGGCGAGTGCTTGGTCCTGGCCGCTACAGCTAACGCGAGTAGAGTTCGATGATGAGGTGCTCCTGCACCGGCACGTCGATATCCTCGCGGCTGGGCAGTCTCGACACGCGGGCCTTCATCTCCTCGTGGTCGGCCTCCAGCCACTCCGGGACTCCGCGCTGACCGGCGAGACCGGCGAGTTCCTTCATCCGGGCCAGGTCGCGACTCGATGGATGCACCGCGATCTCGTCACCAGGTCTCACCTGGAACGACGGGATATTGACGCACCTCCCGTTCACCGTGAAGTGACCGTGCCGTACGAGTTGCCTCGCCTCGGATCTGGACGATCCCCAGCCGAGCCTGTAGATGACGTTGTCAAGGCGACGCTCGAGCAGTTGGAGCAGGGTCTCGCCCGTGACGCCGCGGGAGCGAGCCGCCCGGCGGTAGTAGGTCCTGAACTGCCGCTCCAGGACCCCGTAGATGCGGCGGGTCTTCTGCTTCTCCCTCAGCTGTATGCCATACTCCGTGGGTTTCTTGCGGAACCGGGACTTGTGACCCGGAGTCTCCGGCCGGTGCTCGAACGCGCACTTGGTGCTGTAGCAGCGCTCACCTTTGAGGTAGAGCTTGCCCCCCTCGCGGCGGCAGAGCCGGCAGACAGGTCCGGTGTATCTGGCCATTCTCGTCCTACCTCCCTACTAGACCCTGCGCCGCTTGGGCGGGCGGCAGCCGTTGTGCGGTATGGGCGTGACGTCGCGGATGGAGTTGACCTCGAGGCCCGCGGCTTGGAGCGATCTGATGGCCGCCTCTCGCCCTGCTCCGGGACCCTTGACGCATACCTCGACTTCCTTCAGACCGTAGTTCATAGCCGTCTTGGCCGCGGTCTCAGCCGCCAGGCCGGCCGCGAAGGGGGTCCCCTTCTTCGAGCCTTTGAACCCCTGGGTACCCGCCGACGCCCACGACAGTGTGCCGCCCTGGCGATCGGTTATCGTGACTATGGTGTTGTTGAACGTCGAACGAATATGGGCCACCCCATGCTCGACAAGGCGCCTTTCCTTCTTCCGAGCAGAGGGCCCCCTGGTTCTACGGGGTGACAACAAACCCACCGCCTTTCTGGAATCTCACCAAATCGCTTGTCCCGCAAAGAGCTCGGCCATCACTTCTTGCGCCGGACTCCGACCGTCTTCCTGGGTCCCTTTCTGGTCCTGGCATTAGTGCGGGTCCTCTGTCCCCTCACCGGCAACCCGCGACGGTGCCTCAGCCCACGGTAGGTCCCAAGGTCGATGAGACGTTTGATGTTCATCTGGACCTCGCGCTGAAGGTCTCCCTCGACCTTGTAGTTCCGCTCGATGGTGTCCCTGAGCTTGGCCACCTCTTCTTCGGTCAGGTTCCGCACGCGAGTGTCGGGGTTGACTCCGGTCGCCCGGAGGATCTCCCTGGACGTGGTCGCGCCTATCCCGAATATGTAGGTCAGGGCCACTTCGACCCGTTTCTCCCTCGGCAAGTCAACGCCGGCGATACGCGCCAACTTGGGTCACACCTCCCCCTTGGGCTCCTAGCCCTGAGTCTGCTTGTGTTTTGGGTTCTCGCAGATAACGACAACCCGTCCCTTGCGCTTGACAATCTTGCACTTCTCACAGATACGTTTGACCGACGGTCGCACCTTCATGACAAAAGCCTCCTAACGGCCAACGGGTGGAAGCCGGCGCACCCGGCGGCGTGTCGGCCTCCCTCTCGCTGTCCCGTGCCCTGGCCTACTTATAACGGTAGAGAATGCGACCGCGAGTGAGGTCGTAAGGAGACAACTCCACTAGAACCCTGTCCCCCGGCAGAATACGAATGTAGTGCTGCCTTATCTTCCCTGATACGTGGGCCAGGATCTTGTGACCGTTGTCGAGCTGGACTCGGAACATCGCGTTCGGTAGGGGCTCGACGACTTTCCCTTCGACCTCGATCGCGTCCTTCTTAGGCATTAACTACTGCATCCTCCTCCGGCTTCTTCCCCCTCCCCTGATCGGACCGGCCTTCGCCACCGCCCCATCGGCCGCGGTGGGCTAGGTGGGTTGACCGAGCCCGGCCAGGAGTTCTCTTATAGCCTCGGCTATGGCCCGGTCGGTCACCACGCTGGGTGCCGCGAACCGGGCGTCGGCCGATTCCATCCTTACCGGGTAGATCTCCAGGTGTCTGACGTTCTTGAGTTTCGGGTGAGAGACACGCCTGACCTTGCCGTCGGCCACAGCCACGAACCGGCTGTCCTTTATCCCGACGATGAGAAAGTACAGGCCGGCGTCCCGCCCGGCCTTCGACCGGACGAGCTGGCCGACGCGTAAGCCTTCCTCGGCCATCCTCTTCCCCTCTCCCCGAAGGTCATCCCCTGTATGTATCCTTGTTTGTGAGCGGTGCTACCAGTTTTCTCCAGGCAAAACTCGCTCTTTAGTATAGCATTTGCCCTGCTTTCTATTCAATTGGAGCCATCGCGGGCGACCTAGGGAAGGGTCAGGATGTCCGGCCCGTCCTCGGTGACGGCCACCGTGTGTTCGAAATGAACGGACGGCCTGCCGTCTCTTGTCACGACCGTCCAACCATCCTCGAGACACGTCACTTCGAACGTCCCCGCGTTGACCATCGGCTCAATAGCGAGAACCATTCCGGACCTCAATAACGGACCCTGACCTCTAGTTCCGTAGTTCGGAACCTGGGGGTCCTCGTGCATCGCCTGACCGATCCCGTGTCCCGCGTAATCACGAACGACCGAGTACCCCCGGCTCTCCGCGTGCCGCTGGATGGCGCTCCCGATGTCCGACAAGCGGTTACCCTCGCGAGCTTGTTCGACGCCGACCGTGAGGGCCGATTGCCCCGCGTCGAGCAGGTCGGCCTGTAGCCTGGTCGGCCTGCCACCGGCAACGAAGCTCACCGCGGCGTCCCCGTAGTACCCTTTGATGACCGCTCCCACGTCCAAGCTGACAAGGTCGCCGTCCTGCAGGCGCCTGGCGGCGGGAATGCCGTGCACGACCTGTTCGTTTATCGAAACGCACACCGTCGCCGGATAGCCCCTGTAGCCCTTGAAAGCCGGCACCGCGCCGGCGTCACGGATCAGTCGCTCCGCGAGGACGTCCAACTCACTGGTTGCCACTCCCGGGCGGGCCGCCTCGCGCAAGGCCGCCAGCACTCTGGCCACGAGGCGTCCGGCCTCGCGCATGACCTCGATTTCCTCGGGCGTCTTGAGGATGATCATCAACGGAGGCCGAGCAGGCGTTCGAGCCTCTCGGCGACCTCCTGCACGCTCCCCCGGCCATCAAGATCCCGGGTGAGACCCTTGGCGGAATAATAGCTGATAAGCGGCTCGGTCTCTTTCCCATAGACCTGCAGCCGGGCCCGCGCCGTTTCCTCGCTGTCGTCGCTCCGCTGGTAGAGAGGGCCTCCGCAGGCATCGCACACGTCCGGGCGTTGGGGCGGCTTGAACAGGAGGTGGTAGTTGGCCCCGCACTGCCGGCACACCCTCCTGCCGGTCAGGCGCAGGACGGCCTCCTCTTCCGGCAGGTCGACCTCAACCACGACGTCGAGCCGCTGTCCGAGTTCCCGCAGCATCTCGTCCAGAGCCTCGGCCTGTCGCAGCGTCCTCGGGAAACCGTCCAGAATCATCCCGGGGACGGCGCCAGCTTTTCTCATCCGGTCGCTGATGAGTTCTATGATGAGGTCGTCCGGAACCAGCCGCCCGCTGTCCATGTAATCCTTAGCCTCGAGCCCGAGCGCCGTGCCGTCCTTGACGGCCTGCCTCAGGAGGTCGCCGGGGGAAAGGTGCAGGTAGCCGTGCCGGTCAGCCAACATCTTTGCCTGGGTGCCCTTGCCGGCCCCCGGTGGTCCCACCATGACGATATTCAGCACGGTCTCCTCCTCCGGGCCCGTGAACTACCTGTCTTTATCTAAGAAAGCCCTGGTAGTGCCTCATGACCAGGTGAACTTCTATCTGCTTCATCGTCTCCAAGGCGACGCCCACGACGATGAGCAACGCGGTCCCGCCGAAGTAGACGTTGACCCCGGTAACCACCTGCACGGCCCAGGGCAGCACGGCGGCGATGATGGCCAGGAACACCGCCCCAAGAAGAGTGATGCGGGACGTTATCCGGCTGAAGTACTCGGCGGTGGGCCGACCCGGTCGGATACCCGGGATGAACCCGCCCCACTTCTTCAGGTCGTTGGCCACGTTCATGGGGTTGAACTGGATGGCGGTGTAGAAGTAGGTGAAGAACAGGATGAGCAAGGCGTTGGCGGTTATGTAGAACGGGCCGCTGAACGAGAATATGTCCCCCAGTTTCTGCGCCCAAGGGGCGTTCACGAACTGGGCGATGGTGACCGGCACCGCCAGGAGCGATGTCGAGAAGATGACCGGGATAACGCCGGCGGTGTTGACCCGAATGGGCATGTGGGTCGATTGGCCGCCGTAGTAGCGCCGCCCGACGACACGTTTCGCGTACTGGACGGGCACACGTCTCTGCCCTTCTTGCATCCAGATGACGGCGGCCAGCACGAACACCGCGATGACGGCCAGGACAAGAATACTCAGAATGCTTATACTCCCGGCCGACAGATAAGTCCAGATAGTGGCCGCGCCCGCCGGCAGGCGCGACACGATGCCGGCGAAGATGATCAAGGATATGCCGTTCCCGATGCCCCGCTCGGTGATGAGTTCGCCCATCCACATGAGGAAGGCGGTCCCGGCGGTCAAAGTCAGGGCTATGAGGGCGATGCTCCAGAAGGTCGAGTCTATCACGGCCGCCCTCAAGCCGTAGGACATGCCGAAAGCTTGGATTAACCCGAGAATCACCGTTCCGTAGCGGACATACTGCTGAAGCCGCTTGCGGCCCTCCGGTCCTTCCTTCTGGAGCTTCTCCCAGGCCGGGATGACGACCGTGAGCAGTTGGACGATGATCGATGAGTTAATGTAGGGCGTTATGCTCATGGCGAACACGGAGAACGCCTTAAAGGCGCCTCCGGAAAAGATGTCGAGGAGACCGAAAAGGCTGCCGCTCTGAAAGAGCTCCTCGATTCTCGCGTTGTCGATGCCCGGGACCGGTATGTGCGTGCCGATTCGGAAGATCAGGAACATCCAGAGGGTAAAGAGAATCCGCCTCCGGAGGTCCGAGATCCTCATCGCGCTTCTAAGCGTCTGAAGCACTTAGATCACCTCGGCCTTTCCTCCAGCCCGTTCTATGGCCTCGACGGCCGACTTCGAGAAGCGGTGCGCCCTCACGGTGAGAGGCCTGGAAAGCTCGCCGCCGGCCAGGACCTTCACTCCGTCCTCCGCCTTGCGGACCACGCCCTTCTCCAAGAGCGCCTCCGGGGTCACCACGGTCCCAGGCTCGAAGCGTTCGAGATCCCCAACCTTAACCAGAGCGTAGACGCGGCGAGTCGGGTTCTTGAAGCCGCGCTTGGGCACGCGCATGTAAAGCGGCATCTGCCCACCCTCGAAGCGCGGACCCTTACCGCCTCCGGCGCGAGCTTTCTGGCCCTTGTGACCCTTTCCTGACGTCTTGCCGTGCCCGGAACCTATGCCGCGGCCCACACGTTTTGGGGCCTTCCGCGCCCCCGGTGCCGGTCTGAGATCGTGCGTCATCATGGACGCCACACCTTCCACTCTGGGATCGCCCGGGCCCCGTCCCGAGTCGCGGACCTGAGAGCCTGGGCGAATCCGGGTCTCAACACGGCCTTCAGCCCTCTCAGCCACTAGACCTTGGCCTTGGGGTTGGCCGCCGTCTTCTCCTTCACGGCAGTCTTCTTCGTCGCCGCGCCTTCCTTGGCCGCAGCCTTCTTGGCCGGAGCTCCCTTCGTCGCGGCGGCGGCCTTCCTGGCCGGAGCGGCCTTCTTGGCCGTCTCCTTCTTAGCCGTCGCGGCCTTCTTCGCGGGAGCTTCCTTCTTCACCGGCTCGGTCTTCTTGCCGGCCGGCTTCTTGGCGGCGCTCTTCTGGGCGGCGGGTTTCTTGGCCGCGCTCTCTTCGGCCGGGGCTTTCTTCGCGGGAGCCTTACCCGTCTCCGCGGTCCCGCCCGCTCGGGCATCCTTCGGCGCGGCCTTCGCCGTGGTCTTCTCGGGCTTGGCTTCTCCGGTCTTCACGGCCTCCGGCGCCTTGGAACCCCGGGCGCGTAGGCGCCGGGCCTCGGCTTCCTCCGCGGTCTCCTGTCGCTCCCTGACTTCGACAAGGTGGTTCACGACGCGGAGCATCCCCCTTAGTGCCGGGGTGTCACGGTGCGAAACGGCCTCACCGAGTTTCCGAAGACCTAGGGCTCTGACAGTGCGCTCCTGGCGCTTCGGATAGCCGATGGTGCTCTTCACGAGCTTTATGTCAAGCATGAGAGCCATCAGGTTCCTCCTCCAAATCCGGCCCTACGGCGCTGTCCGGGCCTACCGGGCCCCCGGGAAAAGGGGTCAGGACATGATCTCAGCGACTGACTTGCCCCGCAACCTGGCGACTTCCTCGGCGCTCTTGAGGGCTCTGAGCCCCGCTACTGTGGCGTAGACGGCGTTGGCCGCGTTCGCCGAGCCCAAGGACTTGGTAAGGATGTCGCGGATGCCCGCCATCTCGAGTACGGCCCTTACCGGGCCACCAGCGATCACACCGGTCCCTCGGGATGCCGGCTTCAGGAGGACCTTGCCCGCCCCGAAGTGCCCGGTCACCTGGTGAGGAATGGTCGTTCCGACCATCGGTACCTGGATGAGGTTCTTCTTGGCGTCTTGGGCGCCTTTGGCTATGGCGTCCGATATCTCAGTCGCCTTACCCAAGCCGACTCCCACATGCCCGCTACTGTCCCCCACGACCACGAGGGCGCTGAAGCTGAAACGCCGGCCGCCTTTGACGACCTTGGCCACACGCTTCACCTTCACGACTTTCTCAGAAAGCTCTGTGTCCAGCTGGCTTGCGTCGATGCGCGCCAAACCCCGGATCACCTTCCCCCCGACTCACCTTAGCATCCGGCCCCGGACACCCCGGAGCCGGCCCGCGGGTTCAGAACTCGAGACCCGCCTCGCGCGCGGCGTCCGCCAAGGCCCTTACACGACCGTGGTAGAGGTAACCGCCGCGGTCGAACACGACCCGCTTCACCCCGTGGGCCAGGGCCCGCTTGCCGAGCAGCTCCCCGACCCTCTTCGCCGAGGACAGATTGCCGCCGTACGCCAACTCCAGCTCAGGGTCGAGCGATGACGCCGACAGGAGTGTGCGGCGACTGACATCGTCGATGATCTGGGCGTAGATGTGGCGCGCGCTCCTGAAAACGCTCAGCCTCGGCCTTTCGGGCGTACCGAACACCTTGCGGCGAATGCGCATATGGCGCCGCTTCCTTGCCTCCGGTTTCGTGAGTCTGCCCACGCTGTCTTCTACCTCCCGGCACCACCCGGTCAAGACCCTATTTCGAGGTCTTGCCCGCCTTGTGCCTAACCTTCTCATCCGCGTAGCGGATGCCCTTGCCGTGATAGGGCTCCGGCGGCCTGACCTTCCTGATGTTCGCGGCCATCTGTCCCACGGCTTCCTTGTCGTGGCCCTTCACCAAGATGGTCGTAGGGTTGGGGGTCTCGATGGTCACGCCCTCCGGCGGGATGATCTCAACCGGGTGGGAGTAGCCGACGCTGAGGGTCAGGCGGCCGTCGGCCACGGCCGCGCGGTAGCCCGTCCCCACTATGGTGAGGTGCTTCTCGAAGCCCCGGGTCACGCCATCGACCATGTTGGCGATGACGCTTCTCGTCACCCCGTGAAGCGACCGGTGAACGGGCTGGTTCGTCGGCCTCTCGACCGTGATCTGGCCCTCGCCTACCTCAACCTTCATGGCCCGGTGCAGGGCGCGGCTCATAGTGCCGCGCGGGCCCTTGACAGTAAGGACGTTCCCGTCCTTCAGAATCTCGACTCCCGCCGGGATTGGTATGGGTTTCTTGCCTACTCGCGACACGCACTCTACCTCCGCTTCCCGCCCGCGTCCTCCCGCGGGACGGCACCGGCGCGGCTCTACCAGACGTAGCAGATTACCTCGCCGCCGATGCCCTTCTCCCTGGCCTCGCGGTCAGTCACGATGCCCGTGGGGGTCGACAGGATGGCGATTCCCAACCCACCGAGGACCCGGGGGACATCCTCTTTCTTGGCGTAGATTCTCAACCCCGGCCTAGAGATGCGCTTGAGGCCGTTGATCACCGACTCCTTGCTCGGGCCGTACCTCAAGTAGATCCGGATGGTCCCCTGGCGACCGTCGTCTATCCAGGCGTAATCGCGGATGTAGCCCTCGCGCTTGAGGACCTCCGCGATGCTCCTTTTGATCTTCGAGCCGGGTATGTCAACACGGTCGTGACGGGCCGTGTTCGAATTCCTGATACGGGTCAGCATGTCGGCAATCGGATCGGTCATGGACACGCTCGAAACCCCCTCCTTGCTCGGAGCCCCACTCCGGGCCGAGGCCGCCAGGCCTGCCACCCGGACTCGGCTACCAGCTCGCCTTCCTGATGCCCGGGATCAGCCCCCGGTGAGCTCTCTCGCGAAAGCACATCCTGCACATGCCGAAGCGTCCCATGTAGGCCCGCGGTCGGCCGCACACCCTGCAACGGTTGTAGGTCCGGACCTTGTACTTCTGCTCCCGCTTCCACTTCTCGACGAGCGCCTTTCGGGTCAAGACGGTGAGGCCCCCCTCCTAGTCCCTATCGCTGCTCCACCAAGCAACCCGACTACTCGCGGAACGGCATGCCCAAAAGGGCGAGAAGGGCCCGGGCTTCCTCGTCAGTCCGCGCGGTCGTCACGATGGTGACGTCCATGCCCCGGATCTTCTCGACCTTGTCGTAGTCGATCTCCGGAAAGATCAACTGCTCCTTGATTCCCAGGCTGAAGTTGCCCCGGCCGTCGAAGGACTTGGACGGGACGCCCCTGAAGTCGCGGACACGGGGTAGGGCCACGTTGAACAGGCGGTCCAGGAAGTCGTACATCCGGTCCCCGCGAAGTGTCACGTACGTGCCGATGGGTACGCCCTGCCTGAGCTTGAAGGCGGCGATCGACCTCTTGGCCCGGGTGATGACCGGTTTTTGCCCCGTGATGATGGTGAGGTCGGTTACCGCCGCATCCAGGGCTTTCGGGTCCTGGGTCGCTTCGCCGACGCCCATGTTCACCACTACTTTGGTGACCTTGGGAATCTGCATCGAACTCGAATAGCCGAAACGCTCCTTGAGCGCCGGAACGACTGTCTTCAGGTAGCGTTCTTTGAGTCTCGCCACGTCGGCGGCCTCCCTAGTTACCGGTCGACGACTTCGCCGCACCGGTGGCACTTGCGCACCAAGCGGCCGTCCTCGAGTCTGGTCCGACTGACACGGGTCGGCTTACTGCACCGCGGGCACATCAGCATCACCTTGTCGCGGCGGAGCGGGGCCTCCTGGTCAACGATGCCACCCTGCATGACCTTGCCCCTGGGCCTCATGTGCTTCTTTACGACGTTGACGCCTTCCACTACCACGCGCCGCTTGTCGGTCTCGACCCGGATGACCTTGCCCCTCCGGCCGCGATGCTTCCCGGACAGGACCACGACCGTGTCGCCCTTGCGCACACCCAGCTTGGCGTTCCCCGCAGCGTCGCTTGCTCTGTCTTTCGGCAACAGTTCCACCTCGCTCCTAGCCCTGGCCGCCGGCCTAAACGCCCGGCACCGCCTACATCACAAGACTTCCGGAGCCAGGGACACTATCTTCATGAATTCCTTCTCGCGCAGTTCGCGAGCGACAGGTCCGAAGATGCGGGTCCCTTTGGGTTCCTTCTCGTCCCCCAGGAGGACGCCGGCGTTGTCGTCAAACTTTATGTGGCTACCGTCGGGGCGCTTGAGGCCCTTGCGCGACCTGACGATGACCGCTTTGACGACATCACCCTTCTTGACCACGCCGCCGGGGGCAGCCTCCTTGACCGACGCCACGATGATGTCTCCGATGTTCGCGTACCTGCGCCCGGAGCCACCCAGCACTTTGATGCACATGATGCTCTTGGCACCCGTGTTGTCGGCGACGACCAGTCTCGATTGAGGCTGAATCACCGGGTACACCCCTTTCGCCGGAGTCCCCGAAGTCCTATCACTTGGCCTTCTCGAGGATCTCGACCACGATCCAATGCTTGTCCCTGCTCAGAGGGCGCGTTTCGACCACCTTGACGCGATCGCCGACGCCACACTCGTTCTTCTCGTCATGAGCCTTGAGGTTCTTAGTCCTCTTGACTCGACGGCCGTAGAGCGGGTGCTTCTCCAAGCCTTCCACCGCCACGACGACGGTCTTGTCCATCGCGCTGGAGGTCACACGCCCGACCCGCGTTTTTCTCGTGCCCCTGATCTGCACTCCTGAACCTCCTCGCTCGCCGGCGTAGGCACATGCTCACGGCCTCGTCCCCGCCCGGTCGCGGTCCTGCTACGCCTGAGCTTCCCTCAAGGCGGCCAGTTCTCTCTCCCGCTGGATGGTCTTGACTCTGGCTATGTCCTTCCGCACGGCCCTGAGCCGCATGGGGTTGTCCAACTGTCCCGTGGCCATCTGGAACCTGAGGTTGAACAGCTCCTCCTTGAGTTCCTTGAGCTTGGCCGCGAGTTCGTCGTCACTGAGTTGTCTCACCTGGTCAACCTTCAAGTCCCTCACCGCCTTCCCGGGCCCGTTCCCTGGACACGATCCGGGTCTTCAGAGGCAGCTTGTGCCCTGCCAGGCGCAACGCCTCCCTGGCGACTTCATCGGGAATGCCGCCGATCTCGAACAGGATGCGGCCCGGCTTGACGACGGCCACCCAGTACTCGGGCGAACCCTTCCCGCTCCCCATGCGGGTCTCAGCCGGCTTGGCCGTCACCGACTTGTCGGGGAAGATCCTGATCCAGACTTTCCCGCCCCGCTTGGTGTGGCGCGTCAGGGCGATACGGGCCGCTTCGATCTGCCGGTCGGTGACCCAGCAGGGTTCGAGGGCCTGGAGTCCATGCTCGCCGTAAAAGATGTCGGCGCCGCGGGAGGCCTTGCCTTTCCGCGTGCCTCGGTGCACCTTCCGGTACTTGACCCTCTTCGGCATCAGCACGGTTACTCGCCTCCCTCCGCGTCCGTAGCGGGCTCGGCCGCCGGGACGGCGGCCTTGGGCTTCCTCTGGGGAAGCACTTCACCCTTGTAGATCCAGACCTTGACGCCGATCTTGCCGTAGGTCGTGTTGGCGTCAGCCGCTCCATAATCGATGCTGGCCCTGAGCGTGTGCAGGGGGACCGTGCCTTCCCAAGCGCGCTCCCGCCTGGCTATCTCGGCTCCGCCGATGCGGCCGCTGACCGTTATCCTCACACCCTTGGCGCCGGCCTTCATAGCCCGCCCCATGGCCTGCTTCATGGCTCGCCTGTGCGAGATACGCTTCTCGAGAGCCGAGGCTATGTTCTCGGCCACGAGCCTGGCGTCCAGCTCGGGCTGCTTGATCTCCATGATGTTGACCGAGACCTGCTTACCGGTTGCGCTCTCCAGTTCCCGCCTCAGCTCGTCAACGCCGGCTCCGCCGCGGCCGATGACCATGCCGGGCTTGGCCGTGTGCAACGTCACCTTGATCCGGTTGGCGGCCCTCTCTATCTCCACTCGTGACACGCCGGCCATCTGAAACTTCCGGTAGACGTGTTTCCTCAGTTTGTCGTCCTCGAGGAGGAGGTCGGCGAACTGCTTCTTGCCCGCGAACCACTTGGCGTCCCAATCCTCGACAATCCCGATCCGTAGCCCCTTAGGATGGACCTTGTGTCCCACCTAGTCCCCTCCTCTCGCTAGACGTCTCACTGCTCCCGCTCGCGGACGACTACCGTGACGTGGGTCGTTCGCTGCTTGATCTCAAAAGCGCGTCCCCTTTGGCGGGGCTGGTAGCGCTTGAACGTCGGCCCGCCGTCGGCGAACGCTTGCGAAACCACGAGGTTTTCGCGCTTCATGTCGTAGTTCTGCTCAGCGTTGGCCGCGGCGGACCTGACGGCCTTGGCCACCAGGGTGGACGCCCGCTTCGGGAGAAACTTGAGCATGTTCAAGGCCTCGTCGACGCTCTTGCCGCGAACAAGGTCCAGGACGATACGGACCTTACGCGGCGATATCCAGGCGAACCTCGCGGTCGCCCTGGCCTCATCCGCCAGAGCCTTCCTGGTCCGCGCCATGACCGTTACCCCCCAGCCGGGCCTTCCGGATACCGCCCGGGCTACTTCAGTGACGTTGAACGCTCGGTGTGAGCCCCGTGCCCCCGGAACAACCGGGTCGGCGCGAACTCGCCAAGCCGGTGACCGATCATCTCTTCCGTGATGTAGATGGGCACATGACGCCTTCCGTCGTGGACGGCTATCGTGTGGCCGACCATCTCCGGTACGATGGTGGTAGCCCGCGACCACGTCTTGACGATGCGCTTGTCGTTCTTGGCGTTGAGTGCCGCGATTTTCTTCATGAGCGACGGGTCCACGAAAGGTCCTTTCTTAGTCGACCTCGTCACGTAGCTCCGTACCTCCCTCCGGGCGGCGCGTCCGCACCACCTGCTCCGCTGCTCGCGCTACTTGCTCCGCCGCTTGACGATGAACCGGTCGGACTTCTGCCGCTTGCGCCGGGTACGGTGACCCAAGGCCGGCTTGCCCCACGGAGTGGTCGGGTGTGGCCGTCCGACCGGTGAACGCCCCTCGCCGCCTCCGTGCGGGTGGTCGATCGGGTTCATGGCGACACCGCGTACCGACGGCCGCCGGCCGAGCCAGCGCGCCCGCCCGGCCTTGCCGATGGTGATGTTCTCGTGCTCCACGTTCCCCGTCTGGCCGATGGTCGCCCGGCAGCGTATGTCAACCAGGCGGACCTCACCGGACGGTAGCCGCAGATGGGCAAAGGGACCTTCTTTGGCCATAAGCTGGGCCGAAGCTCCCGCCGCCCGGCAGAGCTGTCCTCCCTTTCCCGGAGCGAGCTCGATGTTGTGCACGACCATGCCTGTGGGCATCTTGGCCAGCGGCAGGTTGTTTCCGACCTTGATGTCGGCGTCGGGCCCGGATATGACCCTGTCGTCCACATTGAGGCCTAGGGGAGCGATGATATACCGCTTCTCCCCGTCGGCGTAGTGCAGTAAGGCCAGGCGCGCCGAGCGATTGGGGTCGTACTCTATGGCCGCTACACGGGCCGGTACCCCATCCTTCTCACGCCTGAAATCGACCACTCGGATGAAACGACGGTGGCCGGCGCCACGGTGCCTGACCGTCAGCTTCCCGTGCGTGTTACGGCCCGCCCACTGCTTCTTGGGTTCGATGAGGGCCTTCTCCGGGCGCTTCTTGGTCACGTCGCTGAAGTCGGCAACGGTCATCTGTCGCCGGCCAGGCGACGTAGGTTTGAACTTCCTGATAGGCACCTAGCTCACCCCATCTCCTCGAAGACCTTGATCTTCTGGCCTTCCCGAAGGGTGACCACGGCCTTCTTGAACGAAGGCCGCCGCCCGCGGAAAGCCCCCATCCGGCGCATCTTGCCCAACTGGCGGATGGTGTTGACCCCGGTCACGTTCACGCCGAAGATCTCTTCAATCGCCATCTTGATGGAGGTCTTGTCGGCCCTCGCGTCGACCAGGAACGTGTACTTGTTGTCGGCCATGGCCCCGGTCGTCTTCTCCGACACGAGCGGCCTGATGATGATGTCGCGCGCGCTGGTCACGAGCCGAACACCTCCTCGACCTTAGCGACGGCGTCGCGGGTCATCAGCAGCTTGCCGCACGCCATTACCTCGTAGGCGTTCAGGTTGGCGGCCCGCTGGGCCTGGACCCCGGGAATGTTCCGGGCCGAGAGCACCACGCCCGGCTCGGTCTCACGAGTGACCAGGAGCGCCGACTGTGAGACGTGCAGCCGCCCGAGCAACTCCGCCATGTCCTTGGTCCGCGGCTTATCGAACCCCAATCCCTCGAGGACCATGAGGTCCCCGCTGGCCACCTTGGCCGACAGGGCCGACCTCAAGGCCTTGCGCTTCATGACTCTCGACAGGTCAACGGAGAAGTCCCTGGGCTTTGGCCCGAAGATGATGCCGCCGCCACGGAATATCGGAGACCGGATGCTGCCTGTCCTGGCCATGCCCGTGCCCTTCTGACGCCACGGCTTGCGGCCGCCCCCGGACACTTCGGACCGGCCTTTCGTGGAGGCCGTCCCCTGCCGCTGCCTGGCCTGGTGGGCCACGACGGCCTGGTGCAACAGGGCCTCATTAACCTCGGCGCCGAAAACCACGTCGCTGAGCTCTATTTCCCCTACAATCTCGCCCTCTGGGTTGTAGACAGGTGTCTTGGGCAACGGCTACACCCTCTTCCGGCTTCGGGCGGTTACTATCTCCCGGATGGCCAGGAGACCACCCCTGGGCCCGGGCACGGCGCCCTTGAGAATGAGAAGGTTCTTGTCCGGGTCGACCCTGAGCACCTTGACCCCGCGGACGGTCACGCGCTCGGCTCCCAGGTGTCCCGGGAGCTTCCGCCCCTTAAACACCCGGGCGGCATCACGGGACGCCAAGGAGCCTGGCGCGCGGTGGTACTTGGAGCCGTGAGCCATGGGGCCCCGCTTGAACCCGTGCCGGCGGATACCGCCGGCGAACCCCTTGCCCTTGGAGCGACCCGTCACGCTGACCGTGTCGCCCGGCTCGAACACGTCCGCCGAGACCTTCTGCCCGACTTCGTAGCCGGAGACGTCGTCGACGCGGATCTCGCGAAGAATCCTGACCGGACTGACCTTGGCCCGAGCGAACTGGCCGCCGAGAGGCTTCGTAACCTTCCGGTCCGGCAGTTCGCCGAGGCCCAACTGGACGGCGGTGTAGCCGTCCTTGTCCCGGGTCCGCCGCTCGACGACGACGCACGGACCCGCTTCCACCACGGTCACCGGCACCAGATGGCCGTCGTCATCGAAAACCTGGGTCATGCCTAACTTGCGTCCCAGAATGCCCTTGGGCATGGAACGTGCCTCCAATCGCGGGAAGGGCCGACGGTCGTCCGTCCTTCCCACCACTTCCGTCTTGGCGTCAGAGCTTGATCTCGATGTCCACTCCGGCGGCCAGGTCCAGACGCATGAGTGCGTCCACGGTCTTGGCCGTGGGCTCCATGATGTCGATGAGCCGCTTGTGGGTGCGCATCTCGAACTGCTCGCGGATGTCCTTCTCACCGTTGGGGGCCACGAGGATCGTGTAGACGCTCTTCTCCGTCGGAAGAGGTACCGGCCCGGAAACCTTGGCCCCGGTACGCCTGGCCGTGTGAACGATCTTCTCGGCGGCCGAGTCCAGTATCTTGTGGTCGAAGGCCCGCAGGCGGATGCGTATCTTCTGGCTCGCCACAGCTACACCCCAGCCTTCCGTTAGTCCGTGACGCCGATGACCGCGCCGGCGCCGACGGTGCGGCCGCCCTCGCGGACGGCGAAGCGCAGCCCTTGCTCGATGGCTATCGGGGTGATGAGT
>QZJP01000086.1 GCA_003599345.1 Bacillota bacterium
ACACGACGGCCCTCCCGCCGGGAGGGCCGTCGCCCACAGTCGAGGACGCAGGAAGGGGACGGGCGGTCTGTGGATGAAGGCCAGACCATCCTTGTTGTGGACGACGAACCGGCCCTTATCGACGTGGTCACTTACAGTCTCCGGCAAGCGGGGTTCAACACCGCCTCGGCCGGTGACGGGCAAGAGGCTCTCCGCATGGTCGACGAGGCCCGTCCGGCGCTGGTCGTCTTGGACCTCATGCTCCCGGGCGTCGGTGGCCTGGCGGTGTGCCGGATGCTGCGGCAGCGCCGGCCGGACCTCCCGATCATCATGCTGACGGCGCTCGCGAGCGAACTGGATACGGTCCTTGGTCTAGAGTCGGGAGCGGACGACTACGTAACCAAACCCTTCAGCCCGCGGGAGCTTGTGGCAAGGGTCAGGGCCGTCTTGAGGCGGGCACCTTCACGCGGAGCGGAGGAGGACGGCCGTCCGGACCCGAGCACCAAGCCGGGGGGGCGAGAACTCTCGGAGAGCGCGGCGGTTCTTCGCCCCGGGTTGATCCTGGACAGGCGGGGGCGCGAAGTCAGGCGGGACGGGCGCGCGGTGCCGTTGACCCCGACCGAGTTCGAAATCCTGAAAGCGTTGGCCGACCACCCTGGCGAAGCCATGAGTAGGCGCGCTCTCTTCGATCTAGTCTGGGGAGAGGACGATTTCGGAGACGAGCGGGTCATCGACGTTCACATCAGGCACCTTCGCGAGAAGCTCGAGCGGAACCCATCCGAGCCCGAACTCCTCCTCACGTTGCGGGGCTATGGGTACAAGCTGCGCCCCGCGGCAAGAGAGGAGAGATGACCCACGTCCACGCAAAGACCGGTCCGCCTCAGCACCAGGCTGGCGACCACTTACGTGTCGGTCATCCTCATCATGGGCCTGGCCGTCGGCGTCGCCGTCTACTACGGCGTTCGCAGCGTCTACATGGATCTCCTCGCCGAGCACCTTGTAAGGGTGGCCGGCGTTGCCGGAACGCTGGCTCGAGACGCCGGAGACCCCATCCTGCTTGAACGCTTCGCCGAGCAAGTCGCGGAGCTAACGGAAGCGAGAGTCACCATCATCTCACGAGACGGATCGGTGCTCGAGGACACAGAAGCCGACCCGGCCTTGATGGACAACCACGCTTCGCGTCCGGAAGTGAGAAAGGCTCTCCTGGGCGGGACCGGGACGGCTGTTCGCAAAAGCGGCACCGTGGGGCGCGAGATGCTCTACATCGCCGCACCCGCTGTCGACGGTCTGGTTGTCCGGCTGGCGGTACCGCTTGACACGGTGAGACCTGCGATCAGTCGTCTCAGGCTGATCGGCATCATCCCACTCCTAATCGGTTGTCTCGGCGGGCTGATCTTGCTTGGGCATTCCGCCAGACGGGCAACCGCCCCCCTCGCGGAGATGGCGGCTTCAGCCCGGGAGATGGCCTCGGGGAGACTCGACGCGCGCTCTCCGGTCGACGGGCCGCTCGAAGTGGCCGGCCTGGGAGCCTCCCTGAACCTTCTCGTGACGAACCTCGAGTCGCACATACGTCAGCTCGATGCGGCCAAATCCAGGCTAGAGATACTGCTCGCGGACCTGCCTTCAGGCGTCATAGAAATAGACCAGGACTACCGCATCGTCTCGGCCAACGCGGCCGCTGAGCGACTCCTCTCCTTCCGCGTTCCGGAGGTCCGGGGACGACACTACTCCGTGCTCATCACCAGCTACGCATTGGCGGACGCAGTGGGGCTGGCTCTTCAGAGAGGCGAGAGCTCGAAACTTGAAGTCGAGCCCGGGCGCGGTGCGGACGACCTCGTTCACGTCAGCGTCTCGCCTCTACGCGATGCTTCGGGGACAAAGACCGGGGCCGTGCTCGTACTGGGGGACCTCGGCCAGACCAGGCGGGACGCCAGGCTGCGGCGCGAACTCGTCGCCAACGTGTCCCACGAACTGAAGACTCCTGTCGCCGCGATTCGTGCGCTGGCTGAAGCTCTTTCGGAGGGGGCCTTGTCGGACCGTGCGACCGCGGCCAGGTTCCTCGCGCACATCGAGCGTGAGTCCGAGCGCCTCGCGCGGCTCGTGAACGACCTTCTGGCCCTCGCGCGGCTCGAAGCGCGGCAGACGAGTCTCGAGAAAGCTCCGGTCGACATGATGGCGCTCATTTCTCGCGCCGCGGAGCGAATGGGACCCCTGGCCGAGGCCAGAAAACAGAGACTCACCCTTGAAGCCCTCCGGGCCGGTGATGGCCCCGGCGGCACAGGAATGGGCGGCGCCTTGCCAGCTCTTACGGTCTTTGGCGACGAACGCTACTTGGAGCGGGCGGTCTTGGCCCTACTGGACAACGCCATAAAATACACGCCGGATGGCGGGTCAATCACGGTCGGCGTCCGGCCCGTGGCCCGAGAGGACGCGCCTTGTGCCGAGGTTTCCGTCACCGATACCGGCCCCGGCCTATCCCAGGAAGCCGCCAAGCGTGTCTTCGAGCGCTTCTACCGGGTGGATTCGGACCGTTCCAGGCAGGCAGGCGGGACCGGTCTTGGCTTGGCCATCGTCAAACACATCGCTCAGGCTCACGGGGGTGAGGCCGGTGTCGCCTCCGACGGCCCGGGCCTCGGTTGCCGGTTCTGGTTCAGGGTGCCCCTGTGCGGGCCGCCCGCCGCGTAGGTCGTCTCGCGTCGTCGAGTCTAGCTCGAAACACCCAGGACGCCATTCTCAGGAGATTCTTAAGAGACAACCGTCTCTACCTTAACCCTACCTTAACGCGAAGCGGTGGCTGTCTCCTTACAATGAGAATGGACGGACACCGGAACTGGACAGGACCAGGCGGCGGAAGCGGCCGGCCTTGGGGGGAACCGAAGGTGAGGAACGGAAGGACCCTAGGTCGCGCGGTTACTATGTGGCTGGCTCTAGCGCTCGCCATGGCGGCGGCCGTGGGAATGGTCTCGGGCTGCGCGAAGGAGACGGCGGCCGGGAGCCTTGTGGTCAAAGGCTCCGACACTCTAGTGAACCTCTCCGCGGCCTGGGCTGAAGCCTTCATGGAGGCCAACGAGGGAGTCGAGATCTCGGTGCAGGGCGGCGGTTCCTCCACCGGGTTCAAGGCCCTCATCGACGGCATGGCGGACCTCGCCAACGCGTCCCGGCCGATAAAGGACTCGGAGCGCCAGGCGCTCGAAGCGAAGGGCAAAGTTCCGGTCGCCCACGTCGTCGCCTGCGACGCGGTGAACATGGTCGTTCACCCGTCGAACCCCATCCGGTCCCTTACTATGCAACAGCTGTCGGCCATCCTCACCGGGCAGGTCACCAACTGGAAGAGCTTGGGCGGAGAAGACAGACCGATCACCGTCTACAGCCGCGAGACAAGTTCGGGGACATACGCTTTCGTCAGGGAACACGTCATGGGTGACCAGGATTACGTCTTCTCGGCCCGGCTGATGCCCTCGAGCGAATCCATCTTGCAGGCCGTCTCTCAAGACGCCACGGCGATAGGCTATGTCGGGCTCGGCTACGTCACGGAGGCCGTGAGGGTCCTGGCTGTCGCCGTGGACGATGCGTCTCCCGCCGTCCCACCATCGATCGAGACAGTGAATGACGGCAGCTACCCGGTGGCGCGCCCGCTCTTCGTCTACTCCGCGGGTGAGCCTGGCGACCTGGGGAAGGCCTTCATCGAGTTCTGCACTTCCGAAGCCGGAAGAGCCATCACCGAGGAGATGGGGTTCGTCCCCGTCGGCAGCTAGACGCCGGTCCGGAAGGAGAGACCCCTTGCGCTCTACGTTGTCCCTGCGGCCGGGTCCCCGGCCGAGGAGACGAGCCACGGAGGGCCGCCAAGCCGAACTGGTCCTGGCGGGCCTCGCGTCGTGTTCGCTCCTGGCCTTGGGGCTCATCTTCGTGTTCCTGGTCAAGGAGGCTTTGCCCCTCTTCAAGAGCTACCCCTTCGAGGACTTCGTCCGTGGGCTCGAGTGGCAGCCGACCTCGACGAACGTCCGTTTCGGCCTCGTTCCACTGCTGGCGGGGACTTTCCTGGTCACCCTGGGCGCGGCGGTGATCGCCGTACCGCTCTCCCTCGGCGTGGCCCTGTTCGTGTCGGAGGTCGCCCCCAAGAGGATCCGGGAGTTGCTCAAGCCGGGGCTTGAACTCCTGGCCGCCATTCCCTCCGTGGTCTACGGCTTCTTCGGCATGGTGGTCCTGGCCCGCTGGCTCCAGGGGGTTTTCGGTCTCACGTCGGGGCTCAACGCCTTCAACGGGAGCATCCTTCTCGCGGTGATGGCCCTGCCCACGATGGTGACCTTGAGCGAGGACGCACTCAGGGCCGTCCCCGAATCCTACCGGAACGCCTCCCTGGCCATGGGAGCGAGCCGCTGGGAGACGATGATTCACGTGACGCTGCCCTCCGCGAGGGCCGGCGTTGCGGCCGCGGTGATCCTAGGCCTGGGCCGCGTCATCGGGGAGACGATGACCGTTCTCATGGTGACAGGAAACGCCGCTCAGATCAGTTTCTCCTTCTTCGACTCGGTGAGAACAATGACGGCAACCATCGCGGCCGAGATGGCTGAATGCGCCTGGGGTACTCCCCATTACCACGCGTTGTTCGCCGTAGGCGCCGCGTTGTTCCTGATCACTTTCGTGTTCAACGCGGTCGCGGACATCCTCCTGCGAAGGGGGGCGAGAGGGTGAGGCCGCCTACCGTTCGGGGGCGCACCGTCATCAGGAGGGCGGGCCGCATGAGGCGCACGCGGCTCGCCAAGCGCCGGGCGGAGCAATCCGCGTTCAGCCTCCTCGGGTTTCTTTCTCTGTTGGCCCTGGCGCCTCTCATCGTCATCGTGGGCTACGTGGTCGTCGGGGGGCTGCCGGCCATATCCTGGGAATTCCTCTTTGAGGGGCCGTCCAACATGATGCGGTCCGGCGGCATTTTCCCGGCCCTGGTCGGCACGTTCCTCCTGGTGCTCGGGTCGTCGCTCGTGGCCGTGCCCCTGGGGGTGGCGGGGGGGCTGTACCTCTCGGAGTACGCGCGGCCCGGCTTCTTCACGAGGCTCATGCGCCTCGCGGTCCTGAACCTCGCCGGCGTGCCGTCGGTCGTCTACGGTCTCTTCGGTTTGAGCGTGTTCGTGATCCTTCTCGGGATGGGTGTCTCGGTCATGGCTGGGAGCCTGACCCTCGGGATTCTGGTCTTGCCGGTGGTGATAGCCGCGACGGAGGAAGCCGCCCGGAACGTGCCGGACGGCCACCGTCACGCCAGCCTGGCCCTCGGGGCGACGAAATGGGCGACGGTCAGACAGGTGGTTATCCCGGGGGCGACCCCCGGGATACTCACGGGCGTCATCCTCGCGGTGTCACGGGTCGCCGGCGAAACGGCTCCCATAATGTTCACGGCCGCGGCTTTCTTCCTTCCCCGGCTCCCGGATTCGCCGTTCGACCCGGTCATGGCTCTGCCCTACCACTTGTACGTGCTGTCGTCCGAAGTAGCCCAGGCGGACCCGAAGTTGAGACTCGGCACCGCGCTGGTCCTGTTGACTCTGGTTCTTGTCTCGAATCTCTTCGCCGTCATCCTGCGCACCAGGATGAGGGCAAAGCAGGGAGGAGGCGGGGTATGAGAACCGCGCTTGACGTCTCTCAAGACGCTAGTTGGTTGCCGGAGGGAGAACAACCCGGCCCGAACTCGCCCGGGCCTGCTCCTGGGGAGAGCGGCCGGATTTGGCCGGGGTTACACGGCCCCGGTGAAAGGGACATGGCCCGCCGGGCGGGCCGGAGGGCCGGTGTGCCCCCGACCGTCACCATCAGGGGAGCGCGGGGCGATACGGAAACCGCGCGCCGGATCAAGATCAGGATCGAGGGCCTGTCGGTATGGTATGGGTCCTTACCGGCAATCAAGGACGTGACGGTGGATTTCGGGGCGAACCGGGTCACGGCCCTTATCGGGCCTTCAGGCTGCGGGAAGTCCACGTTCCTGAGGGCCCTTAACCGCATGAACGAAGTGCTCCCCGGTGTCCGCACCGCCGGTCGGGTTCTCTTGGACGGCAGGGACATCTACGGGCCGGGAATGGACCCGGTCGAGATCAGGGCCAAGGTCGGCATGGTGTTCCAGCGCCCCAACCCCTTCCCGTTCAGCATCTTCGACAACGTGGCCTACGGACCGCGGCGACACGGAGTGACATCAAGGAGCGAGCTCTACGCGATTGTGGAGAGGAGTCTTCACGAGGCGGCGCTGTGGGAAGAGGTGGCCGACCGTCTACGGTCGCCGGCCCTGAACCTATCGGGCGGGCAGCAGCAGCGCCTGTGCATAGCGCGCGCCCTCGCCGTCGAGCCCGAGGTGCTCCTCATGGACGAGCCCGCCTCAGCTCTCGACCCCGTCGCGACCGGGCGGGTCGAAGACTTGATCGCTGAACTCGCGAGGAACTACACCATCATCATTGTCACCCACAACATGCAGCAAGCGGCTAGGGTCTCAGAGACGACCGGCTTCTTCCTGCATGGAGAGCTAATCGAGTACGGCCCGACAGACCAGATGTTCACCCGGCCGAAAGATCCAAGGACCGAAGCCTACATAACCGGCCGGTTCGGGTAGGTCGCGAGGTGAAGGGAGGGCGAGGCGACGTGACTGAGTCGGTTAGTCGAACGCGGAGCGCGTTCGAGGCCCAACTCCAGGTGCTCCGCGAGGATCTCCTCAAGATGGGGGCCCTCGTCAAGGAAGCTGTTTCGAGGTCCGTGGAGGCGCTCAAGAGCCAGGACCTCACTCTGGCCCGAGAGGTCGTTGACGGGGATGAGGTCATTGACGAGTTCGAGCATGAAATAGAGCAGAAGTGCCTCATGCTCTTGGCTCTTCAGCAACCCATGGCGGTGGATCTGAGGTTCATCGGCACGGCGCTGAAGACCGTGACCGACCTCGAGCGGATGGCCGACCACGCGTGCGACATCGCCAAGATAGCCATGCGCATCGGGCACGAACCTCTCATCAAACCCTTGGTCGATATCCCAAGGATGACCGCAGCCATCGAGGAGATGCTTGATGAAGGCCTGGCCGCGCTCATCGGACGCGACCCGGAGAGAGCCCTGGAGGCCGCCAAACGCGACGACGAGGTGGACCACCTCTATGGGCAGGTTTTCCGGGAGCTCCTGGTGTTCATGTTGGAGGACCCCAGGACCATCCGGCAGGCTACTCACCTGCTCTTCGTGGCTCAACATCTCGAGCGGATAGCCGACCACGTGACAAATCTGTCTGAGTGGGTGGTGTACCTGGTAAAGGGGGAGTTGAGGGACCTCAACCCCTGAGGTGAGAGGAGCGCATTGCCCTGTGGAGGAGAAGGTGTCGTCAGAAAGGATGTTTGAAGGCCGGGTGGTCTCGCTGCGGGTCGATGAGGTGATTCTTACTCCGGGCGGACGGCGTGCCAGGCGTGAGGTCGTCGAGCACCCCGGCGCGGTGGGCGTGGTACCCGTCACGGCCGAGGGCGAGGTGGTCCTGGTCCGCCAGTACCGGTACTCCGTGGGCGAGCCGCTCCTGGAGATACCGGCCGGGACTATTGAACCGGGAGAGGACCCTGACGACACGGTCAGTAGGGAGCTGGCCGAAGAAACCGGCTACGTGGCCGGCGAGACCCGGCGCCTTGCCTCCCTGTACTCCTCCCCGGGTTTCTGCAACGAGGTCATCCACATCTACCTGGCCCTGGTGGACCCACGGCCGGCGGAACTACCGGCTCCCGACGCCGACGAACACCTCGAAGTAGTGATGATGCCTCTGGACGATGCGGTGGCTCTAGCCAGGTCGGGCGGGTTCAAGGACGCCAAGAGCACGGTCGGGATTCTCCTGGCGGCACCCCTCCTTGGGTAGGCGCCCTGCCTTGGGTAGGCACCCCACCTTCGGTAGGCCGACTGCCGGGCCTGCGGGCCGCCGCCCGGTGCTGGCCGACCTGCACGTCCACGTGGCTAGGGCTCGGGGGCGCCTCGTCAAGATAGCGGCTTCCACCCGTCTCACGGTAGCCGGTATCGTCGACGAGTGCGTGTCGCGCAAGGGGCTTGACGTCATAGGCCTGGTTGACGCGCATTCACCCCCGGTTATCGCCGAGCTCGAGGCCATGGTCGATGCGGGCGAACTCGAGCCCCTCCCGGGAGGCGGCCTGGTCATCCCCGGCCCAAGGCCATTGACAATACTCACGGCGTCCGAGGTCGAGGTGGATGAAGCCGGGCTCGGCCCGGTTCACTACGTGTGCTACCTGCCCAGGCTCGCCTCTTGCCGCGAGTTCTCGGAGTTCTTGGAACCCCGGGTCACCAACGTGAGTCTCAGCTCGCAGAAGGCTCGGACCACCGGTGAGGAATTGGCTCTCCGTGCCGGAAAGGCCGGCGGCTTCCTGGTTCCGGCCCACGTGTTCACTCCCCACAAGGGCTACTTCGGTCAAGGGGGTACGGACCTCAGGGAGTCGTTCAGCGACCAGGCTCTCGCGCACGTCCCCGCGGTCGAACTCGGGTTGAGCGCGGACACCGGCCTGGCCGATCTCATACCCTCCCTCAGGCCGTTCACCTTACTCACGAGTTCCGACGCGCACTCCCCGGAGTCCATCGGCCGGGAACACACGGCCATCGACATACCGCCGGGCGCTCCCCTGGACTTTCCGACGCTGGCCCGAGCCCTGCGGGAAGCGCGAGTGGCCGCGAACTACGGGCTGGACCCCCGGCTCGGCAAGTACCACCGGGCGTTCTGCCCGGCGTGCGGCCACATCGCCGCAGAAGGACACCTCCTCGGGGAGACCTGCCCGGCCTGCGGGGGAGCCCGGGTGGTCGGCGGCGTCCTGGATCGCATCCTGGAGATAGCCGCGAGGGGCGGCGCTCCAACCGGCGGGGTCCCGGCCGGCAACAAACCGGCTGGGCCAACCTCGGAAGGGCCTCCCATGGTACGTCCGCCCTACGTCCACATCGTCCCTCTGGCTCACGTCCCCGGAGTCGGGCCGAGCACGCTCCGGAAGCTCTACAGAGCCTTCGGCGGCGAGATGCGGGTCCTTCACGACGTCCCCGAAGTCGAACTCGCGGCAGTCGTGGGGGCGACCCTGGCTAGGAGAATCTCCGCGGCCCGCGCCGGGACCACGGGGCTCGACATCACCCCGGGCGCCGGGGGGCGCTACGGCCGGCTCACCCCGCCAACATAAAGGGTCAGGAAGGCGAATAAGGGTGGAGATGGCAGTTCATGGTCGCCGCCCGCCACGGCCAACCCCGGGGGAATCCGTCTTGACCTTCGTCGGCCAGTTCAGGGAAGGTCTCAGGGGCTACTTCCGCAGTTCTTTGCCCTACTACTTCTCCGTCTCCATGCTGTTCGTCATCGGAGTCGTGTTCGGGGCCGTCGCGGTCAACGCCCTGAGCGCCCGGCAGAAGGTTGAACTCCTCGATTACCTCGAGGTCTTCCTCCGAGGCCTGACGCAGAAGCTCAGCGATATCGACAGCGCCGTGGTGCTGAGGCAGTCAGTGGCCAGCAACCTCAAGACGGCCGGCCTGGTATGGCTCCTCGGGGCGACGGTGATCGGTTCGCCGCTGACCGTGCTCATCGTCTTCGTGAGGGGTTTCGTCGTCGGGTTCTCGGTAGGTTTCCTCGTCAGCGAGATGGGCGGCAAGGGACTGGCCCTGTCGCTCCTTGCCGTTTTCCCGCAGAACCTCATAGCCGTCCCCGTCATCCTGGCTCTGGGGGTATCCTCGCTGGCCTTCGCGGTTCTTGTCGTCCGCCAACGTGTCGGCCGCTTCAAGGTCAACCTGGCGGAGGAGTTCCTGGCCTACACCTTTACCTGCCTTGTCCTCTCCGCGGTCCTCGTGGGCGCGAGCCTCGTGGAGGCCTACGTGACTCCCGTGCTGATGGGGGTCGTCGCCGGGCTCTGACGTCGCCAGCGGTCTCGCGTCCTCCACTGTGTGGCATCCCCGTGGCCACAAATGGCGACACTGCCTTTCAAGAGGGAATCCCGAGCGGGCTCCGAAACTCACACGCGTGTACGCCGTGGAACCAAGGATCCCCGGCCCCGGGCGCGCCGCCGGGAGGGCCAGGCCGGGCGACCCCGCGGTGGGGGAGCCCCCCGGAAGAGGGCCCGGGGCTCGTGAGACAGAGGAGGTCCAGTCGAGTGCTGATCGGGGTCCCGAAGGAGATCAAGACCGACGAGGCCCGGGTTGCCATCACGCCCGCGGGGACGGCGACATTGACGTCGGCCGGCCACACCGTGCTCGTGGAAAGAGGCGCCGGAGTCGGAAGCGGCTTCGAGGACGACGCCTACGTCGGCGCCGGAGCCAGGATCGTTGCGGACAAGGCCAAGCTCTTCGACCAGGCTGACATGATTATGAAAGTCAAGGAACCTCTCCCGGAGGAGTACGGGCTCTTCCGCGAGGGGCAGGTGCTATTCACCTATCTCCACCTGGCAGCCGACCGCGCCCTGACGGTGGCCATGCTCGAGGCCGGCATTGTCGGCATCGCCTACGAGACCGTTGAAGTCAACGGCTCACTTCCCTTGCTCACCCCCATGAGCGAGATAGCCGGGCGCATGGCCACGCAGATAGGCGCGCACTTCCTCGAAAAGCCTCAGGGAGGCCGGGGTGTGCTCCTCGGTGGGGTTCCCGGTGTTCCGCCGGGTGAGGTCGTCGTAGTGGGTGGCGGAGTCGTCGGGATGAACGCTGCCAGGGTCGCCCTCGGAATGGGAGCGCAAGTCTGCGTCCTGGACATCAACCCAGAGCGCCTTCGCCACATAGACGACCTCTACGGGGGGCGGATCGTCACCCTTGCCTCGAACCCCTACGCGGTCGCCGACGCCACGGCCCGGGCCGACCTCCTGGTCGGGGCCGTGCTCATCCCGGGCGCGAGGGCCCCGAGCTTGGTTACCGAAGACATGGTGAAGAGAATGAAACCGGGCGCGGTAATCGTCGACGTGGCCATCGACCAGGGCGGGTGCGTGGCCACTATCGACCGGGTGACCACTCACCGCGATCCTGTCTACCTCAAGCACGGCGTCGTTCACTATTCCGTAGCCAACATGCCGGGAGCCGTCCCGAGGACGTCGACGCTCGCCCTGACCAACGCCACCTTGCCGTACGCCGTCAGGCTGGCCACCTTGGGCTACGCCGAGGCGGTCCGGACGCACACGGGCCTGGCCAAGGGCGTGAACGTCCTCGGAGGGAAGCTCACGTTCGAAGCCGTGGCCGTCGCCCACAACCTACCGTACACGCCACTCGAGCGGGTGATGGCCTGAACGCCGGCAGCCGGCGTGATGGGCTGGCCCGTCGAAACTCCCGGGGCTGTGACGCCCCGGGTTCGGGGACCGGGGGGACCCCGTCCAGGGGTCCTTCGCTCGTATGGGGATGCCCGCGGGGTCCCGGTTCATGTCGGGCCGCCGGGGGTCATACTAAGAAGAAGGTCCCGACGCTGGATAGTGGTGGCGCGAGGCGGGCGCCCGAACCAAGCCTGGACATCCGGAGGAATCCCTGCCGCCGCGTAGAACCGCAAGGAACTGTTGCCATCACTAGCGCCGGTGCGACGGCTACCGCCTGTTTCCGCGACGCCGGCGAGGGCGCTTGGGTCCGATGTCCCGCGCTGAACCCCGGGGAGTAGCGAAATGCAGGATGTCATCGGTGAGTTCATAACCTACCTGAGCGCCGAGCGGGGACTGTCGGCCAACACCCTGGAATCGTACGGTCGCGACCTCCGGCAGTACTCGGCCTACCTGAAGAACAAGGTGAGACTGGTATCGCTGCTCGACGCGTCCCGGGCCAACATCATCTCTTACCTTCTCCTCATGGAGAAGCAGGGCAAGTCCCCGGCGACCATCGCCAGGCGTCTGGCCGCTCTCAAGTCCTTCTACCAGTTCCTGGTCCGTCAAAGCCTCGTGGAACGTGACCCAACCGCGAACCTCGAATCCCCCAAGTTAGACCGCAAGCTCCCCAAGGTCCTCACGGTCCGCGAGGTCGAGACTCTCCTTCGCCAGCCAAAGCCGGGCACACCCGGCGGCCTCAGGGACAAGGCCATGCTGGAACTGCTGTACGCCACCGGCATCCGGGTCTCGGAGCTGATTTCCCTATCCGTCGGCGACGTGAACCTCGACTCCAGGTACGTCCGGTGCGCCGGGAAAGGCGGCAAGGAACGGACGGTCCCGCTCGGCACCATTGCCTGTCAGGCCGTGTCGGAGTACTTGACCCGCGGAAGGCCCCAGATTGTGAAGGATCCCGGCGAGCGCAGCCTGTTCGTGAACCATCACGGCAGGCGCATGACCCGTCAGGGTTTCTGGAAGATCCTCAAGAAGTACGCGGGCGAGGCCGGCATACGGAAGGAGATCACCCCTCACACCCTCCGTCATTCGTTCGCCACGCACCTCCTGGAGAACGGCGCCGACGTCCGGGCCGTTCAAGAGATGCTCGGTCACGCCGACATCTCGACCACGCAGGTCTACACGCACGTCAGCCGCGGGCGCCTCCGCGACGTCTACAAGACCAGTCACCCGAGGGCCTGACCTTGGGCCGCACCGCCACGGCCCCGACCCGGTCCTCAACCGGGCTCTTGACCCGTTTCGTCGTCCTCGTTCTCGACGGGCTCGGGGTCGGCGAGCTCCCTGACGCCTCCGCCTACGGCGACAGCGGCAGCGACACTCTCGGGAACACCTCCAGAGCCGTCGGGGGGCTCAAGGTTCCCAACCTGGTGGCCATGGGGCTCGGCCTGACTTCCAGGGCGGACGGGGTCCCCCCCGCCGTACCCTCAGGGGCCGCGGGGCGCCTGGCTGAACGCTCCCCGGGCAAGGACACCCTGACCGGCCACTGGGAGCTTGCGGGTCTGGTGACGCGGGACCCTATTCCCACCTACCCCGAGGGTTTTCCGGCGGAGATGCTCCGGCCTTTCGAGGAGGCCATCGGTGGACCGGTCCTCGGGAACAAGGTCGCCTCGGGAACAGCCATCATCGAGGAACTCGGTGAGGAGCACCTGAGAACGGGACGCCCGATCGTCTACACCTCCGCGGACAGCGTCTTTCAGATCGCGGCACACGAGGATGTCGTCCCGCTCGAAGACCTCTACAGGATGTGTGAGATCGCCCGTGAGCTCTCGCGCCACCCGCCGTACCTGGTTGGACGCGTCATCGCCCGGCCGTTCGCCGGGCGGCCGGGTGAGTTTCGCCGGACGGCGGGAAGGCACGACTACAGCCTACCACCACCGGGACGGACACTACTCGAGGCGTTCGTCGAGGCGGGGATGCCAGTCGTCGCGGTGGGGAAGGTCAAGGACATCTTCGCCGGCCGGGGGGTCACCCGGCACGTTCCGGCCTTGGGAAACCAGGAAGTAATGCAGGCCGTCATCACCGAAGCCGGGTCACTGCGCGGGGGCCTGGTCATCGGTAACCTCGTGGACTTCGACATGCTCTACGGACACCGGAACGACCCACCAGGCTTCGCCCGGGCCTTGGAGGGCTTCGACCGCCGGCTACCGGAACTGAAGGACGCCGCGCTGGGGAACCCGGCAGGGGGACTCCTCGTGCTTACCGCGGACCACGGCTGCGACCCGACCACGCCCAGCACGGACCACTCGCGGGAGTACGTGCCCATCCTGGCCGAAGGCAGGGCGCCGGCCACCGGAGCCACCGCGGGGTCGGAGACGCTGTTTCGCCGGGGCGTGGATCTCGGGGTGCGGGAGAGCTTCGCCGACCTTGCGGCCACGGTCGCCGAGCTGGCCGGCCTCGCCGAATACGGCGGAGCGGGCCGCAGTTTCGCGGGCCGGTTGACCGGCGGGACGGCTAGGGAGAAGGAGGTGGACCCGGGTGGCGGGCTCAGCTGAGATGACTAGACAAGTGTGGGAGAGGGCGGGGGAAGCGGCCGCCTACGTGCGTCGCGAGGCCGCCTTGGGAGACAAGACCCCCAGCGCCCTGGTCGTACTAGGTTCCGGCCTTGGCGATTTCGCGGACTCGGCCGTGGCCCGGACCGTCCTTCCCTACGGCGAGATACCGCACTTCCCGCACTCGACCGTCAAGGGCCACGCCGGAAGGCTGGTCGTGGGCGAGGTCTCCCGGCGCACCGTGTGCGTGATGCAGGGCAGGTTCCACTACTACGAGGGTCTCCCGCTCACGGACGTCACCTTCGGCGTGAGGGTATCCCAGAGGCTGGGGATCCCGGTCGTGATTCTGACGAACGCCGCGGGCGGCCTGGACCCCGCGTTCGACGCCGGCGACCTCATGCTCATCACGGACCATGTGAGCCTGATGCCGGACAACCCCCTCCGGGGGCCGAACGAGGATAGGTTCGGGCCCAGGTTCCCCTCGCCGGTAGGGGTCTATGACCGCGCGCTCCTGGACGTCGCGCGGGACGCGGCGGCGGCCGAGGGTTTCTCGCTCCGTGAGGGGGTCTACGCCGCGCTTCCGGGCCCGAGCTATGAGACGGAGGCCGAAGTGCGCTACTTGAGACTCATAGGTGCCGACGCGGTCGGGATGTCGACGGTGCCCGAGGTCATCGTCGCGGTCCACGGCGGCCAGAAGGTCCTGGCCGTGTCCACGATTACGAACGTGCTCGGGCGGGCCCCCGGCCAGGTCGTCAGCCATGAGGAGGTCCTGGCGGTCGCCGAGCGGTCGAGGCACCGCCTGGGAGCCTTGCTCAGAGGAGTCCTCGCAAGACCGTGGCCGGGGGAGGGCGAGACGTGACGGCTACGTTCACCGCTGTCGATTCCATACGCCGGAAGCGCGACGGGCTCGCCCTCACCACGGCGGAGATAAGGTCCCTCGTGGAGGGCTACGTGGACGGGCGGATACCCGACTACCAGATGAGCGCTTTCCTCATGGCGGTCTACTTCCGCGGCCTTTGCGACAGAGAGATGACCGACCTGACCATGGCCATGGCCCACTCGGGGGACATGATCAGTTTCGGGGACAATCCACGCATCGTCGACAAGCACTCGACGGGTGGCGTCGGGGACAAGACGAGCCTCGTGGTCGTGCCCCTGGTGGCCGCGGCCGGCGTCGTGGTCCCCAAGATGTCCGGCCGGGGTCTCGGTCACACGGGGGGCACTCTGGACAAGCTGGAGTCGATTCCGGGTTTCCGGGTCTTCCTCAGCCCCGAGGAGTTTCGCCGGACCGTGGCCGAGGTCGGCGCCGCCATCGTCGGGCAGACGGGGAATCTCGTACCCGCCGACAAGCTGCTCTATGCGCTGCGGGACGTCACGGCGACGGTCGACAGCGTCGGTCTCATCGCCTCAAGCATCATGTCCAAGAAGATAGCCGGAGGCGCGCAAAGACTGGTGCTCGACGTCAAGGCCGGCCGCGGGGCGTTCATGCCCGCTCCCGACCGGGCCACCGAGCTGGCCCGGGCCATGACGGCCATCGGGAAGGGGGTGGGTCTGCGTGTCGTGGCGGCGGTCACGTCGATGGATCAGCCCCTGGGTTTAGCGGTGGGGAACGCGCTGGAGGTCGAGGAGGCCATAGGATGCCTGAAGGGCGAGGGTCCTCCGGACCTCCAGGAGGAAGCGGTCGAACTGGGGGCCCACATGCTGGTCCTCGCGGGCGTGGAGCCAGACCTGCCGCGGGCCCGTGACCGCCTCACGCGGACCCTGTCGTCGGGTCGCGGAGCCGAGAAGTTCGAGCAGATGGTCACCGCCCAGGGGGGTGACGGCCGGGTTGTGGACGATCCGCGAGCCGTCCTTCCTCGGGCGCCGGTCGCTTTGGAGGTGACTTCAGCCAAAGCGGGCTGGGTGAGGAGCATCGACGCCCTGGCCGTGGGCCACCTCACTATGCGCCTGGGGGCGGGCAGGCAGCGGAAGGAGGACGACATTGACCCGCGGGTAGGTGTCACGCTCGGGGCGAAGGTGGGGGACAGGCTGGAACAGGGTGCCCTTCTCGGGGTGGTCTACGCCGCGACCGACGGGGATGCCCGCGCGGCGGCCAGGGCCTTCGAGAAGGCCTTCGAACTGGCTAGCGAGCCCGTGCCCCCTCCCGCTCTCTTCCACGGGGTGGTGTCCTAACCCGTATCTCCAGGCCCGGGTGGCCGGAAGGCGGGCGCCGGGTCTCCCGGCGAGCATTAAGGTCTGTGAAGCGGCGTAACCTTTGGCGAATCCTGACTTCCACACTGCCGTTCGCCGGGGGGTTTCGTCGTGAGAACAACCGGCCCTTGGTACGCGAAAGCCATAAGCCTGGCCCTCTTGGGTCTCATGCTCCTGCCGGCCTCGGGCCGGCTGACGGCCCTGGCCGGCCAACCCGCCGGGCTGGTAGTGGACGAGCCCGAGGATCCGCTGCCCGAGGGAGTGTCTTGGCTTGACGAGTCGGTCGTCATCCCGGTAGTGGCCGGGGCGGACCGCCCGGCTCTTGAGATCAGGTCCCCGTCGGCGATACTCATGGAGCCCTTGAGCGGCGAGGTGCTCTTCGAGAAGGATTCCACCGCGCGCACCGCTCCAGCCAGCTTGACCAAGCTTATGACCCTCCTCTTGGCCTTCGAGGCCATCCGGGATGGGCGGTTGAGCCTGACCGAGAAGCTCGTGGCCTCGGCCCACGTCATGCGTCTCGGCGGCACCACGGCCTTCCTGGAGACCGGAGAGGAGATGACCATCGACCACATCGTCCTGTCCGTGGCGGTGGCGTCGGCTAACGACGCGTCGCTGGCCCTGGCGGAGCACATGTCGGGAAGCGAGGAGGAATTCGTCAAGCTCATGAACCAGCGGGCGGAGGAGCTGGGGATGACGAACACCCATTTCGCCAACTGCCACGGCCTTGACGCCGAGAACCACTACTCCTGCGCAAGGGATATGGCCATCCTTTCGTGCGAGATCACCAAACACCCTAAGCTCCTGGAATACACGTCCATCTTCGAGACGCGCATCCGCGAAGGTAAGACCTGGCTCGTTAACCGGAACCACATGCTCAACTACTACCAGGGGTGCGATGGCCTGAAGACCGGCTGGACGGTCGAGGCCGGCTACTCGGTGGCCATCACCGCCGCCCGTCAAGGCACACGGTACGTAGCCGTGGTCATGAAGGCGGCGACGCCCAACGACCGGTTCGCGGACTGCGCCAAGATGCTGAGCTGGGGATTCGCCAACTACAGCTCACTCCTCGTGGCAGAGAAGGGCCAGTCCTACGGAGCCGTACCCGTGAACCTCGGTCGCTGCCAAACGGTGCCGGCCGTGGCCCCCGCCGACAGAGGAGTTCTGGTGAGAAAGGGAACGGAAGGCGAGGTATCGCGCCAGGTCGTCCTCGAGACGCTGGTCCAGGCCCCGGTACACAGGGGCGACGAAGTGGGAGCGATAGTCGTGACCCTCGGGGGGGAGGAGGTCGGTCGCTGCCCGCTGGTCGCCGACCGTGACAGCGAGCGGATTACGTTCCTAGGCCTCTGGTGGAGGCTCTACAAGAGGGTTCTCGGGGCGGCAGGCTAGAACCCGGCGGCTTGACCGGCCCGAGTCGCCGTCCCTTCTCGAGGCCCGGGGTTCGCCGGCGATCTCGGCCCGGTGCGGGACATCCAGCTACCCTGCAGGAAGATACTTCCTGCGTGACGAACCCCCAGCCTCGGGGGGTATCAGCGCATGGACATCGCCTCTAGGAAAGACGGAATGGCCCTTCTAGTAAGTGTCTCGGGGGAACTTGACCTCCACACGGCCCGGGAGTTCCGCGCCCGGGTCGACGCTGACTACGACCGGTTCGGGGCCAGGGACATGGTCTTCGACTTCGCCCGGGTGAGTTTCGTTGACAGTTCAGGACTCGGCGCCATCCTCGGGCGCTACAGCCGGGCCGCAGAGAAGGGCGGCCAGGTGGCCCTGGCCGGCCCCCAGCCGCATGTCAGGCGCCTCCTCGAACTGGCCGGGGTGATGCGCATAATCCACACCTACGCGGACGTCGAGGAGGCCCTGAGGGCCATGGGCGCGAAGGAAGCGGCCGCCGGAGGTGACAAGCGGTGAATTGGCTCAGGCTGGAGCTACCCGCCCTGGCCGAGAACGTGGCCTTGGTTCGGGTGACCGTCGGATCCCTGGCCGCCCAACTGCCCTTCACCCTGGGAGACATCGAGGAAATCCGGGTTGCTGTTTCCGAGGCGTTCTCCAACGCCGTCCTCCACGCCTACCCCCAGGCCCCGGCGGGTGGCCTCCCGGGTACGGTGACCGTTGAGGCCCGGGTCGAGGGTGACTCGCTCGAGGTCAGCGTGGTCGACCGGGGCGTCGGGATCGAGGATGTCGAGCGGGCCCGGCAGCCCGCCTTCTCGACTCGCGAAGACCGGATGGGGCTCGGATTCGTCTTTATGGAGTCCTTCATGGACGAGGTGACCATCCGGACGGCTCCCGGGTCGGGGACTCGGGTCCTCATGAGGAAGCTGGCGAGGAAGCCTCCTGACGGGAAAGCTGACGCCGGCGTCGCTGGCTCTAGCGGAGCGAAGGCCTGACAGGAGGGGGGAAGAGGTATGGGACCACCTCCCGAGGGCACATCCGTTCCACGCCCGCTGCCGCCGCTTGGTGAGGCCGAGCTCGAGGAGACTCTCCGCCGGGCGGTCGCTGGCGACGCCGAGGCCCGCGAGCGGCTCATACAATCGCACCTCAGGCTGGTCTGGGACATTGTCCGGCGGTTCTCCGGGGCCGGCCTGGACCGTGACGACCTCTTCCAACTCGGTTGCCTAGGTCTTGTCAAGGCTCTGGACGGGTTTGACCCATCGTTCGGCACGAGGTTCTCCACCTACGCGGTACCCCTCATTATCGGCGAGATCAAGCGTTTTCTCCGGGACGACGGGCCGGTCCACGTTTCCCGGCGGGCAAAGGAGGTTGCCAGGGAAGCCAGGAGAGTCGAGGAGGAGTTAACCAAGTCCACCGGTCGGGTTCCGACGGCTGCCGAGGTGGCCGGCTCTATGGGCCTCGACGCGACGGAAGTGGCCGAGTCGCTCGAAGCTTCCCGCGCCCCGGTATCACTCTACCAGGAGACAGCCGGTGAGGGCGACGACGCGCTCTACCTCATCGACCAGCTCGCCGCCGGACATGATGGGTCTGGGAGCACGCTCTTCGGGCAGGCCAGGGCGGCCGGGCCCGATGACGGCCGCCTCCTCGACTCGGTGGCTCTCCGCGAAGTTCTGGCTCGCCTGGACGAGCGGACCCGCGACCTGCTCGTCCTCCGGTTCTTTGACGACAAGACCCAGGCCGAGGTAGGCGAGGTTCTGGGCATCTCGCAAGTGCAGGTCTCACGCCTCGAGAAGCAGGCCCTGCTGCGCCTCCGGGCCATGCTGTCACCGGACTAAACCCTCCAAGGGCCGGGCATAATCCCCAAGAGCCCGAGGGGGAGGGGAAACGGTGCCCACCTGGACCGCGAGCCGTCTCAAGCTCCTAATCTTCGTGTCCCTCCTGATCGTGGCCCTGGTTGTGCTGGCATCGGTCCTCTACCTCAGGACGGCACCGGACATACCCGAGGGAGCCGACGTCGTCGTCGACCGGGGGGCCGGGTCCGGGGAGGGCGTTCACCGCGTGGGGCCGGAAGGGCTCGGCCGTGGGTAGGGGTCAAGGGGCGCACGGGCCGCCGGACCCGGGGGTTAGCGGGAGAGCGGCGGCGACCGGAACGCTACACCGCGGCACAATCCATCGCGCCACCGGGGACCTTCTCCACGACCTCGCGTCCCTATGGGCTCTGGAGGACGAGATGCTCCGGCGACGAGAGCCCGACACCCCGGACACCGTCGGTTCCGGGCAAAGACCCGGGGTCCCGGAGAAGGCCCGGCGGCGCCACCACGTGTAACACCAGGAAAGGAGAGAGGTTCGGGTGACGGTAGTCAAGGTTCTTGAGCTTGTCGGCGAGTCGAGCAAGAGCTGGCAGGACGCGGCGAACCAGGCTGTAGTCGAGGCGGCGAGGACGGTCGACAACATCACGGGCGTCGAGGTATCGAACTGGACAGCCCATGTGGAGAACGGGCAGATAAGCAACTACAAGGCCAACGTCCGAGTGGCCTTCATCGTCGACGGCGGCCGCCGGAAAACAGTCTAGGCTGGGCGGGGGGCGGGGACACGGTGAAGGCGGACAAGCCGACGACCGAAGCGTACCAGCGGCTGGTGAAACGAAAGGCGCCGCGCCCGCCCCTCCTGCGGAACGTGATCTGGGCCTTCACCGTCGGCGGGGCCATCTGTGCGGTCGGCCAGGTCTTCCTCGGGTTCTTCCTGCTCCGGGGAATGCCGCTGAGGGAGGCGACCGTGCCGGCCGCCGCGGTCATGGTCGGGCTCGGGGCGTTCCTCACCGGGCTGGGTGTCTACGACGAGATCGGGAAACGGGCCGGCATGGGGGCCGCCCTACCCATCACCGGGTTCGCCAACTCCATCACCTCTCCGGCAATGGAGTTCCGCAGTGAAGGACTGGTGCTAGGCGTCGGCGCCCGACTTTTCACTATCGCCGGCCCGGTGATAGTCTGGGCCCTGGCCGTCGCCCTGGTAGTCGCGGCCGTGAAGACCCTGGTCGCCGGCCCGACGGGAGGGTAGCTCGCTTGGCCACCAGGAAGAACGGGCAGACCATGCGCTTTGCCTCGCCGCCTTCCATACTCGCCACGGTCAGCGTCGTGGGCCCCCGTGAAGGACAGGGGCCGATGTCCGGCTGGTTCGACGTCGTCAAGCCCGACCGCCTTCTCGGTCAGAAGAGCTGGGAGAAGGCCGAGTGCAAGATGGTCGAGGAGGCCGTGGAACTCCTCATGACCAAGTCCGGCGTCCGCCGGTCCGAACTGGACTTCCTGCTCGCCGGTGATCTCCTGAACCAGATCATCTCGGCCTCTTTCGCGGCGCGGACCATTGATGTCCCCTACTTCGGCCTCTACGGGGCGTGCTCTACCATCGCGGAAGCTCTGGCCTTGGGTTCGGCCCTGATAGACGGGGGTTTCGCCACGAATGTCTGCGCGGTGTCGTCGAGCCACCATGACACGGCCGAGCGCCAGTACCGCTTCCCCACGGAGTTCGGGACCCAACGTCCCCCGACCGCGCAGTGGACGGCCACGGCGGCCGGAGCGGTCATGCTCGGGCCTAGAGGCAAGGGGAAGCTCGAGGTCACCCATGCGACCATCGGCCGGGTCGTGGACAACGGGATGAAGGACCCGTTCGACATGGGGACGGCGATGGCTCCCGCAGCGGCGGACACTATCGCGGCCCATTTCCGCGATACGGGGCGAGACCCGGATGCCTACGACTTCGTGGTGACGGGGGACCTCGGCGCCGTGGGGCAGCCGCTGGCCGACGAGCTTCTGAAGAAGCAGGGCGTGAACCTCGAAGACAGATTCATCGACTGCGGGAAAATGATCTATGACGAGACCCAGGATGCCCACGCCGGCGGGAGCGGTTGCGGGTGCTCGGCCTCCGTCTTCGCGGGTTACCTGGCGAAGAACCTGGAACAGGGCAAGTTCGAACGCATCCTTCTTGTGTGCACCGGGGCTCTCCACAGCGTTACCACCTACCAGCAAGGCGAGAGCATCCCGGGGATAGCGCACGCCGTCAGCGTCGAGAGGAGCGGCTAGGGAAGTTGGACACGGTGACAGGCCTGGGTCTATCGAGCTTCGCGAAGGCCTTCGTGGTGGGGGGGGCCATCTGCGTCCTCGCCCAGCTGACGCTGGACCTCACCAAGCTCACCGGGGCCCACGTCATGGTCCTATTCGTGGTTCTCGGCGCCATCGTCAGCGGGTTCGGCCTCTACGAGCCCCTGATCGCCTTTGCCGGGGCGGGAGCCGCGATACCCTTGCCGGCTTTCGGCCACGCCCTGGTGGCGGGCACGCTTAAAGGCGCGGCCGAGAGAGGCTTCATCGGCTTCGTTTCCGGGGGGCTGACCGCCACGGCTACGGGCCTGACCGTGGCCATCCTTTTCGGGTTCACCATGGCCCTTGTGTTCCGGCCCAGAGGCTGAAGGACCGGGACCGGCAGAGAGGAGGGGCCTGTGAGTCTCGCGGACGGGTCCGACCTTCGTGAAGGGTCGACCATCGGCCTTCCCAGAGGCCTTCATCACTACGATCTCTACCCCTTCTGGAGAACGTTCCTGGAAGACATCGGGTTCCGGGTCGTCGTCTCCCCGCCCACATGTAGGCGGCTGGTTGAGCAGGGATGCGCCGCGGCCGCCGATGAAGCCTGCCTACCGGTGAAGACTTTCTACGGGCACGTCATGGATCTCCGGTGGAATGTCGAGGCGGTGTTCGTCCCCCGCCTCGTGAGCCTGCGCCCCGGCACCTATACCTGCCCCAAGATGCTCGGCCTTCCCGACATGGTCCGCCAGAACGTGCGAGGCATGCCGCGCGTGGTGACGGCCGACTTCGATGAGACCAGGCCGGGGCGCGGTCTCCTCGAAGCGGGCGTTTTCCTGGCGCGCAGGCTGGGCCGGTCGCGGGCTCTGGCGAAGCGCGCCCTGGCCAAGGCCTGCGGTGCGCTGCGGGCGTTCAGGGGCTCGCTTGAGGCGGGAGCGTCCTTTGACGAGGCGGCGGGGGAGGCCATACGACTCGGCCAAGCCACCCCGCGAGGAGCAAACCGGCCCCGGCCCGCCCAGGCAGCCCCGATGGACCCGGGAACAGATCGGCCGGACCTTTCTCCGGAAGCCAAGGGTTGCGCGAGAAGACTCCCGCCGCGGAACGGGAAGGTGCGGGTGGGGGTGATAGGACACTCCTACAACATCTTCGATGCCGGCGTCAGCCTCGGCCTCATGGAGAAACTGTCCCGGCTCGAGTGTCACCTGGTGACGAGCGAGATGCTCACGGAGGAGGAAGTCCAGGCCGAGTCGTCCCGCCTACCCAAGGAGATCTTCTGGAGCGCCGGTCGCCGCGTGCTGGCTTCGGCGACCAAGTTCAGGCGGGAGGGTCTTGTGGACGGAGTGGTCCACGTCGTGTCGTTCGGGTGCGGGCCGGACTCAATGGTCGGTGAGATCGCCGAGCGGGAGACGAGACGGTACTCCGACATCCCGTACCTTGCCGTGACCATCGACGAGCACACGGCCGAGGCGGGTCTGGTCACGAGACTGGAGGCATTCGTGGACATGCTCGAGCGCAGGAGGCGCCGGACGCGAACATGAGGGTCACCTTCCCGCACATGGGTAACATCTGGATAATCGTGAAGACGGTCCTCGAGGACCTGGGGCTCGAGGTCCTGGTCCCCCCTCGCCCGAACCCCAAGAGCCTGGAAGCCGGGGTAAGGCACTCGCCCGAGTTCGCCTGTTTCCCGCTGAAGCTCAACATAGGCGACTTCGTCGGGGCCCTCGACCAGGGAGCCGAGGCCATCGTCATGGCCGGGGGAATCGGACCTTGCCGGTTAGGCCACTATGCCCAGGTCGAGGCCCAGGTGCTCAAGGACCTGGGCTATAGCGCCGAGATGGTCGTCCTGGAACCGCCACGGGGGCGGTTCCCGCAGCTCTGGGACAAGATCCGCTACCTGACCGGTCACCGGCCCGTAGGCCGGGTGATCGGCGCCCTCCGGTTCGGGTGGGAGAAGCTCAAGGCCCTGGACGAACTCGATAAGGTCCTGGCCCTGGGGCGCCCGGCGGAGGCGGTCCGCGGCTCCGCGGCCGCGGCCCACCGTCGAGCCGTGGCTTCCGTATGCCAAGCGGCAAGCATCGCCGGCACGCGCAAGGCCGCCCGGGCCGGGGCGGAGGACATCGCCCTCACGGCGGGGGCGTCTTCGGGGTCGGTTACTCTCGGGCCACCGAGGTCAAGGCCCCTCCGGGTGGGCGTGGTCGGCGAGGTCTTCATGATTCAGGAGCCGTTCGCCAACCAGGAGGTAGAGCGAAGGCTCGGGGAGATGGGCGTCGAGACTCGGCGGGCCCTGTACCTGTCCGACTGGGTGAGGATGCACCTCCTGCCGCCTCCGGTCGGGCTCGGAGCGCGCCGGCGCGTGAGGAGAATCCGCGAGGCGGCCCGGCCGTACCTGCGCCATTTCGTCGGCGGCGAGGGCCTCGATAGCGTGGGGGAGGCGGTGCTTCACGAGAGCGAGCTGTACGACGGGGTCATCCACATCGCCCCCTTCACCTGCATGCCCGAGATAGTGGCGGCGAGCCTCTTGCCCGAGGTGAGCCGCGACCTCGGGATACCCGTCCTGAGCCTCTTCCTCGACGAGCATACCGGCGAGGCGGGGCTGGTCACCCGGCTGGAGGCGTTCGTGGATCTCCTTGAAAGACGGAGAGCCGTCCGCGAGGGGCGGGCGGACAGGCAGGGTATTCGCCTGCGCGGCGATGCCCCGGCGGGCGGTCACGGTGGCCATCCGGTTGCGTCCCGGCCCTCTAGTCCGACACCTCGCGAGGCACACGGCTGCCCTCTTGTCGGGTTCTCAGGCTGGCGACGAGGCCCGCGATGAAGTGATCCAGCTCGGCCCTGGATATCGTGTATGGGGGCATAAGCTGGATGGTGTCATAGGCGGGCCGGTAGCAGGTGACTATACCCCTGGCCGAGAGGTCGGCATGCAGTCCGGGTCCGTCGTCCCTGACCGTGAAGCCCGTCATCAGCCCGAGGCCGCGTACCGACCCGATGCCTCCGGTCTCCCGCGAGACGCGCTCCAACTTGGCCTTCAGCTCGTCGCCCATGACTTCCGCCCGCTTGACGAGTCCGAGTTCCCGGATGAGCCCTATGACTTCGGCCACGACGAACCCCGATAGCGGATCGGACTGGTGGGACTGGATATGGACGAGCCCCGCGGAGTACGCGGCTTCCTCCACGTCGGCCCTCACCAGAACGCCGGCGACCGGCAGCCCGTTGCCAAAGCCCTTGCCGAAGGCGATAGCGTCGGGGGTCACGGAACTATGCTGGTAGGCAAACCACCGCCCGGTCCGCCCGGCGCCCGTGGTGACCTCGTTACTGATGAAGAGGGCCCCGAGCCTGCGTGCCGTCGTCTGCAGCCGCTCGAGATAGCCGGGCGGGGGGAAGACCATACCACCGGCTGAGAGGATGGGCTCGAAGAGAAGGGCCGCCACTCCAGCGTCGGGAGCACCGGCCTCCCTGAGTCGACGTTCGGAAGCGTCTACGCAGGCGAAGGCGCAAGAAGGGTAGGTTTCGCCCACCGGGCAGGCGGGGCAGTCCGGCGCGAGCACCTGATGGCAGCCGGTGGCTTGGCCCATGAAGTCCTTCTTGGGCAGGCCCATGTAGTGGTAGACCGAGGACGAGGCGCCGTAGTAGCCCCGGTCTGAAGTGACCACTCCCTGTCGCCCGGTGGCGGCCTTCGCGAACTTGACGGCCAGGTCGACGGCCTCGCTCCCCGTGTTCACGAAGGCAACCTTGTAGTCGCCCGGGCCTGCCCCGGCGGTAGGGGTCGCTCCCTGCGCGTCGTCCAGGGTGGACAGGAGCGCGTCCGCCCCACGGATCACTTCGTCCGAGATGTAGCCGGTTCCGAGGTGGATGAGGTGTTCGACCTGGCCTTTCAGGCTCCGGATGAATCTCGGATGGTTGTGCCCGAGTACGGAACACCAGCATCCGGAGAGCATGTCCAGGTGCCTCCGTCCCATCCCGTCCGTGTACCAAGCCCCACGGGCCTGGGCGATGGTGGGTTCAAGGAAGGGTTGGATCCGGGCGAGCCGGTCACGCGGACGGTTCGAGTAGGACGAGTCTTCAGGCATGGCCGGGGTCTCCGTTCCCGCCGGCGCCGGTCCGAGCTTGGTCGACCCTCATGTGACGGCCGGCGTCACGTCTTCTTCGGTCTCAAGTTCGCCGCCGCGCTTAGTCGCCCTTGCACAAAACGCGGGATACGAGGCAGAATCCACGGGCGTGATGGCCTACCGGTCTTGATGATTGGGCATACTTCCTGGGCGGGTTTTCCTGACGCCCGGGACTCGGGCCCCGCCGGGAGGGAGGTACCCACCTAGGTGGCGGCGGACGGAATCTACATCGGCGTGGACGTGGGCTCCGTGACCACGAAGGTTGCGGTCATCGGAGCTGAAGGCGACATCTTGGCATCGGCCTGTCTGGACACTATGGGGCAGCCGGCACGGCAACTGATGACGGGTCTGGCCGAAGTGCGCGACCAGCTGGCGGCCCGCGAGCCGGACGCGTCCCGGACCCCGGGCTCGGGGTCGGTCCCGGTCGCCTGTCCGGAGGCGGTCGCCGTTCTTGGAGTCGGCACCACCGGTAGCGGGCGCACGCTGGCCGCCGCCCTGGTGGGCGGGGATGTAGTCAAGAACGAGATAACCGCTCACGCCGTGGCGGCCCTTAGGCTCATTCCGGATGCCCGCACCATTCTCGAGATAGGCGGACAGGACTCGAAGGTGATCCTGCTACGCGACGGCGTGGTCGTCGATTTCGCGATGAACACCGTGTGCGCGGCCGGAACGGGGTCTTTCCTCGACAGGCAGGCCTCGCGCCTCGGGTTGGACATCAGGGAGTTCTCCAGGCTGGCGGCGCGGTCGACCCACCCGGTACGTATCGCCGGGCGCTGCACGGTCTTCGCCGAGACGGACATGGTCCACAAGCAGCAGGTAGGGCACCCTGTGGAAGACATCGTTGCCGGTCTCTGCCGGGCTCTCGTCCGCAACTACCTGAACAACCTCGCCAAGGGAAAGGACCTCGAACCGCCCTACGTCTTCCAGGGCGGGGTGGCCGCCAACGCCGGCATTGTGGCGGCGTTCGAGGAGGCCCTGGGTGGACCGGTCTTCGTCCCCGAGCACCACGCCCTCATGGGAGCGTGCGGCGCCGCCCTGCTGGCCAAGGAGGCCCGGGAAGCCGCCGAGGCCGAAGGGCGCACCTTTACGACTCGCTTCAGGGGGTTCGGCCTCTCGGACCTCGACTACCGGACGAGGGCTTTCGACTGCCGCGGCTGCACCAACGAGTGCGAGATCGTCGAGGTGTTCCTGGACGGACTGCTGGTCGCGAGGTGGGGTGGCCGCTGCGAGCGGTGGGAAAGGTCGACCGCCGCCGGGCGCTAGATTGCCATGGACCGGGCGAACCCGCGGCGGTGGGCCCCGCTCGCCCGGCAAGGAAACCCCGGTCGTCGTGGCGAAGCAGGCCTGCCGGAGGCGATACGGCCGGTGCTGAAGAACGAACCCATCCCGCCCCCGCCCGCCCCTGCCTGGCAGCGATTGAACTGGCCCGGAGTGTGGGCTCCGCTCGCGGCGTTCGGGGCCTACCTTCTCGCAGCCCTTATCTTCGGCGTTGCCGGGATGACCTACGCCCTGTCCCGGGGACATCCTTCCGACGCCCTGCCCAAGATCACGGTCCTGGCCTGGTCCAATCTGGGGGCGCTCGTGGTCCTGGGAGCCGTCAGCCTCGTCCTGCTCGCGGGAGCAAACCCTGGTCGAGGGCCGGGGGTCCTGGCCCGGCTCGCGGGGGACATCGAGCGGCGCGACTGGCTTCTGGTGGGCGTCCTCTTCGTCGCGGTCGTCCCGGCCGAACTCATGCTGGCCATAGCCCTCGGGGGCAGGATACCGATGGACCCGGTCCTCATCGAGGCCCTGTCTCACCCGGCGTCGAAGCTTGGGGCGGTGCTGGTGGCCCCTGTCTCGGAGGAACTCTGGGGGCGCGGCTTGGTCTACGGGACCCTGAGCCGGTGGGGTCCGTGGGTTGCCCTGGCCGGGACGACTCTCATCACCTCGTTCATCCACCTCGACCCCCTGCATATGCTGACCGTGCTGCCGGGCATGGCGGCCATGAGCTGGCTCAGGTTCAAGACTGGCCGCCTGGCCCCCAGCGTGGCGCTTCACGCGGCGAACAACCTGTTCAGCGTCCTCGGCAGCTCCCTGGTCCCGTAGGGAGGAGCCGAGAGCAAGGGCGGAGGGCGACCCGACTATGACCGAGCCCGCCCCCGAGCCGGATTCCGGTGGCGAGAGCGACCTCCCGGCGCGTCCCGCTTCCTGGGGCGATGTCAGTTGGCCGGGGCTCTGGGCCCCGCTCGTCGTGATCATGGGTGCGTTCCTAGCCGGAGTCCTGTCGGCCGTGGTCTGGGCCATGAGCAGCAGCGGACCCGCCGACGCGGTGGTGTCGGATGCCGTTGCCGCCGGACAGGTCGCGATGTGGCTGGCCCTCGCGGTCTTCAGCCTCATGACGGTCGCCTCGACCAACCGGACCTCAGCCGTCGCCATAGCGCGCCTGGCGGCCCGGGTTGATCGCGGGGATGTTCTCCTCGCCGTCGTCCTGCTGCCTGTTGTTGTGGCCTCCGGGACGATTGTCGAAGAGGTTCTCGCCCATCTAGGCCTCGAGATGGACCCGGAGAGCCTCGACTTCCTGGCCCGGCCGGCTGTGGCTCTTGCGGCCGTTACGGTGGTGCCCGCGGCGGAGGAGCTGTGGGGGAGGGGACTCATCTACGGGGCCTTCGCCCGCCACGGGCCGGTCGCCGCGGTGGGCGTCTCGGGGGCTCTCACGGCCGCCGCACACCTCGACCTCGTCCAATCCCTGTCCGCCCTCCCCGGGATGATCGTGCTGGGATGGCTTCGTCACAGGACGGGCCGCCTGGCTCCGTGCGTCATCCTTCACGCCCTCAACAACCTGGCCGCCGTGATATGGCTGCTGGGACAGCGACCGGGCGGGCCGGGGTGACCCGGAACCGCCCCGGCACGGCAGGTTTGACCGGAAGAGGGAAGAATACGAAAGGCCTGGTTAGGTGGGCCGGCCCGCAAGAGTCGGCCCGCGAGAGGTGGCCCGGGAACGCCGGGAAGGCGCTCGGGAAGAGGTCCGTAGGGGGGACAAGTTCTTGCCCAGGTTCGATATCGTCACCTTGCTGCTCTCCCTCCCGGCTCTCATCCTCGCCCTCAGTGTGCACGAGTACGCGCACGCGAAGGCTGCCGACAGAATGGGAGACCCGACCCCCCGCCTCGCCGGCCGCCTCACCCTGGAGCCCTGGGCTCACCTTGACCCCATCGGGACCCTCATGCTCGTCTTCTACCGCTTCGGGTGGGCCAAGCCGGTGCCGATCAACCCGCGCAACTTCCGAGACCCGAAGCGCGGGTTACTTACGGTCTCCCTCGCCGGACCAGGCTCGAACTTCGTCCTTTCCTTCCTGGCGGCGCTCCTGCTCAGCTTCCGGGTGGACACCTGGCCGTTCGTGGGCGTGATACCTCACCTTCACGAGATCATGTGGTATATCTTCATCCTCAACCTCTGGTTCGGGGTATTCAACCTCATCCCGGTGCCGCCGCTGGACGGGTCCAAGGTCCTAATGGCTCTCCTCCCCGGCCGCCAAGCCTTCGCCTTCAGCCGCATCGAGCCGTACGGGCCGCTTATTCTGATACTCGTTCTCCTGAGCGGCGTCGGAACCGCCGTCATCGGAGGACTGGCCAACGCCGTCGGAACCGTCATCTGGAACATCACTCAGATCATCGCCGGGCTTTTCGGTCTCTAGGGGGCCTTCACTTGCCCTCCTCGGCCTCTCCCCCAGCGGGCTACGTAGTCAGGCTCGATGTTTTCGAAGGGCCTCTCGACCTTCTCCTCCATCTCATCCGGCGCGAGGAGATGGACATATACGACATCCCGATAGCCCGCATAACGGAGCAGTACCTGGAGTACCTCGAAGGCCTGGCCTCTCTCGACCTGGATACCGCGTCCGAGTTCTTGCTGGTGGCCGCCACCCTGATGGACATCAAGTCGAGGATGCTCCTCCCGAGGCAATCGGCCGCGGGGGACTACATCGACGAGGAGGCCCAAGGGGACCCGAGACGTGAACTCGTGGCCCGGCTCTTGGAGTACAAGCGCTACAAAGAAGTGGCATCGGAGCTCGGACAACGGGCCGAGGCCGCGCGCAAGAGCCACAGCCGCTACGGGGGACCCGGAGGCCCCTTACCCCTGCCTGCCGCGGCGGGAACCGGAGTGGCTTCGCGTGACCCGTTAGGCCGGCCGGGTGACGGGGATACCGAGAGCGGTCGCGCGGCCCGGGTGCCGCCGGAGTCCGCTGTCGGCCCGGGCGTGACCCTCGCCACCCTCGTATCGGCTCTCCGCCAAGTCCTGCGCGAGCTGGAAGAACGGGGACCCGCGGAGGTCGAGAGAGAGACCCTGACCGTGGCCGACCGCCTGGCGGAGGTCGTGTCCCTTCTTGCGGAGGCGGGGGAGAGGGGCGTCGACTTCGTGGCGCTCCTGCGCAGGTCCGGGAGCCGGAGGGCGGCCGTGGTGACTTTCGTGGCTCTTCTCGAACTGCTCCGGCAGGGACGGGTCCGGTTCGTTCAGGACAGGCCTTTCGGGCCCCTTGTCGTGTGGGCCCTGCCGGGACTTCACAGGTGGGGGTGGCCCGGGCGTGACTAGCGAGACAATCAGGAAGGCGACAGGGACCACGGCGGGCGGGAACACGGCCGGCCGCCGGACGCCCGCGGTGGACGAGCCTGAGGACGGGGTGGATGTGGGCCGGGTCAAGAGCGCGCTGGAGGCGCTCCTTCTCGTCTCGCTGGAGCCCCTCAGCCCCAGGCGGGCCGCCACCGTCCTCGGGCTGACCGAAGCCCAGGCCCGCACCTGCCTGCGGCTACTCAAGGACGACTTCGCCCGGCGCGAGGGGGGCCTGGACGTGATCGAGATCGGCGGCGGTTACAGGCTCGTCTCTAGGCCGGAGTTCGACGAGTTCGTGGCGAGACTCGATC
>QZJP01000006.1 GCA_003599345.1 Bacillota bacterium
GATCTATACGCTGCTGAAGAACAAGTACTACGTGGACGAGTTCTACCAGGTCGTGCTGGTTCGCCCCTCAGTGCGCCTCGCCGAGCTCTGCGGGCTCATTGACAACAAGGCGATCGACGGCGCGGTCAACGGGGTCGCCGCGGCCACCGTCGAGGTGTCAAGCGCGGCCGGGGAATTCGACAACGTTGTCATCGACGGCGCGGTCAACGGCGTGGCCAACGGAACGGTCTCGGCCGGACGGCAATTGCGCCGCGCGCATACGGGCTACGTGCGGTCCTACATGGCCGCGCTCTACGCGGGAGCCGTCATTTCGTTGGCGCTCCTCGTGTGGTTCCTGATCTAAGCCGGTTGTGCGACGCGGGTTGACGACAGCATCTAGGCGGCCTTGGCGGGTCCTACGTCAGGCGGATGAACGGGAGGCAAGGAGATGTCTGGCTTTCCTTACTTGACCTTGATGGTTTTCGTGCCCCTCCTCGGGACCGTCCTGCTCCTCACCATCCCGAGAGACAGGGTGCGGCTCGTCCAGCGGGCCGCGGCGTTCTTCAGCCTGGTCCCGCTGGTGCTCGCCGTGGTCATGTGGGCCCAGTGGGCCAAGATCCCGGCCGGCGTCCACGGGATGAAGTTCGTCGAGAGCTTCGAGTGGATTCCCAGCCTGGGCATCTCGTACTTCATGGGCACGGACGGGCTGAGTTTCCCGCTCGTCTTCTTGACGGCTCTGTTGTCGTTCGTGGCCGTCGTGGCCGGATGGCACATGATCAAGGACCGCGAGCGGGCCTTCTTCGCCCTGCTCCTCCTCCTGGAAACGGGCATGATGGGCGTGTTCGTGTCCCTTGACTACGTGCTCTTCTACGTATTCTGGGAGCTCGTTCTGGTGCCCATGTACTTCCTCATCGGCATATGGGGAGGTCCGAGGCGCGAGTACGCGGCCCTCAAGTTCTTCATCTACACTCTTGTCGGAAGCGTCATCATGCTGATCGGTATCCTCGCCCTCTACTTCATGGCCGGGGCGGGCACGTTCAACATGATGACCATCGCTCAGGTGGCCGGCTCGCTCCCGCTCATCGCCCAGAAGTGGATATTCTTCGCCCTGTTCCTGGGCTTCGCGGTCAAGGTGCCGGTGTTCCCGTTCCACACCTGGCTTCCTGACGCGCACGTCGAGGCTCCGACGCCTATCAGCGTGGTGCTTGCCGCCGTCCTCTTGAAGATGGGCACCTACGGCTTCTTCCGGGTGAGCTACCCCACGTTGCCGGAGGCGGCCAATTACTTCACGGTCGCCGTCGCGGCGCTCGGTCTCATCAACATCATCTACGGCGCCCTGACGGCCATGGCCCAGAAGGACCTCAAGAAGCTCGTCGCCTACTCGTCGATAAGCCATATGGGCTTCGTCCTGCTCGGCCTGGCGGCCGGGACACAGCTTGCCCTGGCCGGGGCGATGTACATGAACATCTCTCACGGTCTCATCTCGGGAATGTTGTTCCTCATGGTCGGGGCCATCTACGACCGCACGCACACCCGTGAGATATCCAAGCTCAGCGGCATCTACGTCACCGTCCCGGTCGTGGCGACCATCATGGCGTTCTCGTTCTTCGCCAACCTCGGACTCCCGGGGCTGGCCGGGTTCATCTCCGAGTTCTTCGTCCTGGCCGGCACCTTCCCGATCAGCGTTGTCTGGGTGGCTATGGCCGGTCTCGGTATGCTGGTGGTGGCCGGGTTCAACCTGTGGATGATGCAGCGCGTCCTCATGGGCGAGCAGCGGGACGAGTACCGCGGGTTGCGGGACGCCACCCCGCTTGAGATCTTCACGTACGCGCCGGTGGTTGCCCTCATCGTGATCCTGGGTGTCGCCCCGGGCGTGCTCACCGCGTTCCTGAACGGGCCGGCGCAGGACATCGTCCTGCGGTTGGGAGGTATGTAGGGTGTCGTGGACTAGCCTCGTCCTGCCCGAACTGGTCCTGGCGGGAACGGCCCTGGCCGTCCTGCTCCTGGACCTCTTCCTGGCGCCCGACCGGAGACGGCTGACGGCCTATCTCGGCCTGGCCGGCACCGCGGCCGCGCTGGCGGCAGCCGCATGGCTCTGGGTCGCGCTCGAAGGCGGGACCGGACCGGCCACGATCGCGGCCAAGGCCGCGCCGATTGCCGGGATGCTCAGGCTGGACACGTTCGCCCTTGTCTTCAAGCTCTTGTTTCTGGCGATCGGCCTCTTGGTGGTCCTGTTGTCCATAGACTTCGTTGAAAGGCGCGGGCTGCCGGTCGGCGAGTTCTACTCGCTCCTGCTCTTCGCCGTGCTCGGCATGATGCTCATGGCGGCCTCCAGGGACCTCGTCATGATATACCTGGGGCTCGAGACGACCTCTATCGCGTCCTACGCTCTGGCCGGTCTCTTGCGGCGAGACCTCAGGTCCGGTGAGGCGGCCCTCAAGTACTTCCTGACCGGAGCCCTGGCCTCCGCGGTCATCCTGTTCGGGATGTCGCTCATCTACGGCGCCACGGGAAGCACCGACCTCGCGGCCTTGATGACGTCGTCCACGGTCAGGGCGGGGACGGCCGCCTGGTTCGGTCCCGTAGCCCTAGCGGGATTAGTGTTGCTCATCGTGGGGTTCGGCTTCAAGGTGGCGGCTGTCCCGTTCCACTTCTGGGCTCCGGACGCCTACGAGGGCGCCCCGACTCCGGTCACCACCTTCTTCTCCGTCGGCCCGAAGGCCGCTTCGTTCGCGGTCCTGCTCAGGGTGTTCGGTCCCGTGCTCGGGCCCGCCGGCGGCTGGAGCACCGCCATGCCGGGGGCAGGTGCGCTGCCCACCCTCTTCGCCGTGCTGGCGGTCGTGACGATGACGGTGGGCAACCTGACGGCCTTGTCCCAGAGGAACATCAAAAGGATGCTGGCCTACTCGTCCATCGCTCACGCCGGCTACGCGCTCGTCGGGCTGGCGGTGGCGGCCGCCGACCCTCGGGGCTTGGCCGCCATCATCTACTACCTACTGGCGTACGCGGCCATGAACACCGGCGCGTTCGCCGTCGTCATCTGGCTCAACAACAGGGGAACGGGCGACGATGTCGCCGACTACGTGGGACTCGGGCGCCGGGCGCCGTTGGCGGCCATCGCGCTGGTCGTGTGTTTCCTGTCGCTCATTGGCATCCCACCGACGGCCGGGTTCTTCGGCAAGTTCTACCTCTTCCTCGCAGCCATCGGCGGCGGCATGACGTGGCTGGCCGTCGTGATGGTCGTGAACAGCGCCATATCCGTCGGCTACTACTACAGCGTCGTCAGAAACATGTACCTGCGGGCGGAAGCGGCCACGGAAGCCGACGGCGCGGTCCCTGCGGGGGCCGCGACGGCTGGGGCAGCCGAGCCGGGTGGCCCGGATTCGCCAGGCGAGCCGGTTCCCGGCACACCCCTCGTCGGCGCGGCCTTGGGCCTCGCGGTGTTGGCCGTCTTCGTCCTGGGGTTCCTGTTCGAGCCCTTAGCCAGATTGGCCGGACTGGCGGGTATCGGAATGTGAGGCGTTCGCCCGGGTGCGCGGGCTGGCCTCATTCAGGGGACGAGCCCCCGCCTGACGGGCGCCGCGCTGTCCGTGTCTTCTGACCAAGAGCAGTTCTGAGATATAATGAACGGCGCGGGCTTTTCCCGCGCCGTCCGCGTCTTAGGCCGGACCGGTCGTTGCTCGCGGAACGCCCGCTCGGCTCCGCGGGAGCGCGGGCGGCCCCACGACGCCCGGGCCGCGAACCGGTCGCCGCCGGGGCGACGCCCGGGGTTAGAGACCGCCCGCACCGCTTCAGGAAAGGATATCGCTCAAGTGTCACCGCACCTTCTGCGCCTGCTGCTGCTCCTGGCCTTCATCCTTGCCGCATCCAAGGTTGGAGCTTCGCTCAGCTCACGCATCAAGCAGCCCGCCGTTTTCGGCGAGCTACTGGTCGGCCTGATTCTCGGGCCCTCGGTTCTGAACGTGTTCGGCTGGGACATCTTCCACGACCCCACCCTGGAAGTCATCGTCAAGGATTTCGCCGAGATCGGCGTCATCATGCTGATGTTCGTCGCGGGGCTCGAGACCGACCTCGCCGAGATGCGAAAGGTCGGAGTCGCGGCGTTCTCGGGGGCGATGGGCGGGGTGATCTTCCCGATGGCCGCCGGGACCGGACTCGGGCTCCTGTTCGGGTTCGGGATCTTCGAGAGCCTGTTCATCGGCACAATAATGACGGCCACGAGCGTGAGCATATCGGCTCAGACACTGATGGAGCTTGGCCACCTCCGGTCCAAGGAAGGGGCGTCGATCCTCGGCGCGGCGATCATCGACGACGTTCTGGGAATCGTCGCGCTGTCGGTCGTGGTGGCCCTCGGGTCCACGGGGGGCGGCGCCGGAACGCCCACGAGTATTCCTCTGGTCCTGGGCCACATGGTGTTGTTCTTCGTCCTGTCCATAGCCCTCGGTTCCGTTCTCCTGGAAGGAGTCGTCCTCTGGGTCCAGCGGCGGGTGCAGGCCAGCGAGGCCCTGTTCGCGCTGGCGCTGGTCGTTGTCTTCCTCTACTCCTTCGCCGCCCAAGCGCTGGGACAGGTCGCCACGATCACCGGGGCCTACATCGCGGGCGTCCTCTTCAGCCGGACGACGGTCCACAAGACTGTGGAGAAGCAGGTCGGAGGGGTGACGTTCGGACTCCTTGCCCCGATTTTCTTCGTCAGCATCGGCCTTGAGGCCGACGTGCACCTCTTGACCACTTCCACCGCCCTTCTGGCCGCGGTCATCACCGTGGCGGCCATCCTGACGAAGCTGTTCGGCTCCGCGGCCGGGACCAAACTGGTCGGCTTCTCCTGGCGCGAATCAATCAGAGTGGGCACCGGCATGGTCTCCAGAGGCGAAGTCGCTCTCATCATCACGTCCATCGGTTTCTCCGCAGGGGTCATCGGCCAGGACATCTTCGCCGTCATGGTCATCATGACGCTGGTGACGACGATAGCCACCCCGGTCATGTTGCGGTTCGTGTTCGCCGGCAAGGAAGCCGCTGTGGCGGGGGACGCCGGCGACGCTCTTTCCCGGGAACCAGCGGACGCTGTCGAGCCCGCGGCCGAGGCGGGCCCAACCGTGGCGGGGCGGCGGCGTCCCTCGGACCTGGAGGTCCTCGAGGCCTCGGCGGACGAGGCCGGTCCCGAGCCGGCCGGCGACGAGTAGGCCCCGGTAGCGCGGCCGGCACATCTGTCCCCGATCCGCTGTCGAACACGCCCCGAACACCTCCTGCCGGACATCGCCTGTCGAACACCCCCGCGTGGAGCGGGCGCCGGCTCCTCATGTACCTGCCGGCGTATCGTGGCACCGCCCAGCGTCGCCGGGGCCAGGAAGCCGGAGGTAGAGAGCCGGGGGCAGGAAGCCGGAGGCAGAGAGCCGGGGGCAGGAAGCCGGCGTTCGTTGTCAAATGGAGGCTTATTTTGTGGCCCGAAAGGAGTGGGGTTGTGGCGACCATAGCCATCAAGGGCGGCAAGGTGTTGACCATCACTAAAGGAACCATCGAGGGTGGAACCGTTCTCATCGAGGACGGCAAGATCAAGGCCGTAGGGCAGGATGTTGCCGTCCCCGCGGGAGCCCAGGTGGTCGACGCTTCAGGGAAGTGGGTGACGCCGGGACTGATTGACGCTCACAGCCACATAGCCATCTTCGGCGAGCCCATGGTCGAGGCCCTGCATGATGGCAACGAGATGACCGACCCCATCACGCCCCACGTGAGGGCGCTCGATGCCGTGAACCCGGCCGACCCGGCCGTCAGGGACACCCTCTCCGGCGGCGTGACCACGGTGTGGACGGGTCCCGGGAGCGGCAACGTGGTCGGCGGCACGGGCATCATCGTCAAGCTTCACGGCAAGACCATCGACGAGATGCTCGTCGAGCCCAAGATAGGGTCCATGAAGATGGCCCTGGGCGAGAACCCCAAGCGGGTCTACGGCAGCCAGAAGAAGTTCCCCATGACCCGGATGGGTAACGCGGCCGCGCTGCGCGAAGCTCTCGTGAAGGCCCAGAACTACATGGAGAAGTTCCGCCGGGCCGACGACGACGCGGCCAAGGAGTCCAAGGAGAAAGGCACCAGCGTGGAGCCGAAGTATCCCGAGCGCGATCTCAAGATGGAGATGCTCTCCAAGGTCCTGCGCCGGGAACTCAGAGCCCGTATCCACTGCCACCGGGCCGACGACATCCTGACGGCCGTCCGCATAGGTGAGGAGTTCAACCTGGACTTCACCATCGAGCACTGTACCGAGGGGTGGAAGGTGGCGGACGTGCTCGCCGCCAAGAAGGTCGCCTGCACGGTCGGTCCCAACGACCTCACCCGGGTCAAGATGGAGTGCGAGAACTTCACCCTGGCCAACGCCGGCATCCTGGCCAAAGCGGGGGTGAAGGTCGCCATTCAGGTGGACGGGTTCTCCAATACGCGCTGGCTCCCTGTTCACACCGGTGTGCTGATCCGCTTCGGCCTTCCCGAGGACGAGGCCTTCAGGTCCGTGACCATGAACGCCGCTGAGATCCTCGGGGTCGAGGACAGGCTTGGCAGTCTGGAACCCGGCAAGGACGCCGACATCGCCGTCTTCAGCGGGCATCCGTTCTGCTCGTTCACCCGCTGCGAGAAGGTGTTCGTGAACGGCGTGGAGGTCTACGATGCCGATCAGGCCGGGCACCCGCGGCCCGCGCGTCCGGGCTGCGGCGGAAAGGGGTAACGCGGTTGGCGGAAAGCGGGGCAGGCGGCGCGGGCGGCGAGGTCAAGGTCAAGGCCATCGGATACCTGACGAGGCACTTGCCGGGCGGCGGGCCGGTGTCGGTGCCGGTTCCGCCGGGCGGGAGCGTCACGGCCGGCGAGGCCATGCGCCTGGCCGGTATTCCCGACGAACAGGTCTTCGTTATCATCAGCGGCGGCAAACGCGTCAAACCGGACCACGAACTCCGCGCCGGCGACGAGGTGACGTTCGTCCCCCCGGTTGCCGGGGGTTAGACTCAGGGAGGTTCGCCGATGCCTGGCTTCACGGGCAAGATCCTCAGAATCGACCTTACAAGCGGGGCGATCAGCACCGAGACCCCGCCGGAGAATTTCTACCGTCGCTACTACGGGGGCCGCGGCTTGTCCGCCTACTACCTCCTCAGGGAGGTTCCTCCGGGCACCGGTCCGTTCGACCCGGAGAACCTGCTCATCCTGGCCCCTGGCGTCATCACCGGGCCGAACATCGCGGGGGCGTCGCGGGCCGGGGTGGCCTCGCTCTCCCCGCTGACCGGGGGGCTGGGGAGCGCCGAGGGCGGAGGATACTGGCCCGCCGAACTCAAGCGGGCGGGCTGGGACGCGGTCATCGTCAAGGGCCGGGCCGCCCGTCCGACCTGGGTCTACATAGAGGACGAGAAGGTCGAGCTCAGGGACGGGTCGGCCCTGGCCGGCAAGACGACCGGCGAGGTCGAGGCGGCCATCAAGGCCGAGTTGGGCGATAGCCGGGTGAGGGTGGCCCAGTGCGGACCCGCCGCCGAGCGCCTCGTCCGCTACTCGGCCGTGGTCTTCGACCTGACGCACTGGGCCGGCCGCACGGGGAACGGAGCCGTGATGGCCTCCAAGAACCTCAGGGCCGTGGCCGTCAGGGGAGGCGGGAGCCCGGAGGCGGCCGACGCCGAAAGGCTCAAGGAACTTGCCCGCCACATGGCCACCAAGGGCGTGGAGGACAACAAGGGCTTCAGCGCCTACGGCACGACCCGCATCGTTCTTCCGCTCCACGAGCAGGGCGGCCTTCCCACGCGGAACTTCCGGGAGGGGTCGTTCGAGGGCGCTTCGGCCATTGACGGAACCACCCTCAACAAGGGGCTTCTCGCGGGGACCCATACCTGCTTCGGGTGTCCCATCGGGTGCAAGCGCGTGGTCAAGGCGGACGAACCCTACGCCATCGACCCGGTCTACGGGGGTCCGGAGTACGAGACCCTGGCCGCTCTCGGTTCCTCGTGCGGTGTATCGAATCTCGCCGCGATATGCAAAGGGCACGAGCTCTGCGGTGCCCACGGGCTCGACACCATATCGACGGGCGTGGCCATCGCTTTCGCCATGGACTGCTACGAGGCCGGCGTTCTCGACCGCGGGGCCGCCGACGGTCTCGATCTACGCTTCGGCAACGGCGAAGCCATGGTGGCCATGGTGGAGAAGATAGCCCGGCGGGAAGGACTCGGTGACCTCCTGGCCGAGGGCGTGGCGCGGGCCGCCGCCCGGCTCGGCGGGAGGGCCGCCGGCTTCGCCATGCACGTCAAGGGCCAGGAGATTCCGATGCACGAGCCCCGGCTCAAGCGAGGGCTCGGTCTTGGCTACGAGGTCTCGCCGACCGGAGCCGACCACTGCCACAACATCCACGACACCATCTACACCAAGAGCGTGAAGTCCCTCTTGCCGCTCGGCATCCTCGACCCGCTGCCCGCCGACTACCTCGGCCCCGAGAAAGTGCGCCTCTTCTACTACAAGACCAGCTGGCAGCACTTCCTCGACAGCGCGGTCATGTGCTATTTCGTTTCCTGGGAAATCCCCCAGGTCGTCGATATCGTCAGGGCGGTCACCGGCTGGAACGTCAGCCTGTGGGAGCTGGTCAAGGCCGGTGAGCGGGCGGCGACGATGGGGAGGCTCTTCAACCTGAGGCATGGCGTCGGCCCGGAGACCGACCGGCTCCCGGACCGCTTCTTCGAGGCCTTCAGGGGCGGGCCGTTAGACGGGGCCGCCATGGACCGGGGCATCCTCGACGAGGCCCGCAGGACCTACTACGCCATGGCCGGCTGGGACGAGCGGGGCGTGCCGACTCGGGCCAAGCTCGTGGAACTCGAGCTGGATTGGGCGGCCGAATAGGGGTTATCCTCGGTCCGGCTCGGGCTCAGGCTTCTCCACTTCCTCAGGGCGGAGAAGCACGGAGATGAGAACCGACAGGAACAGGACTCCGAACACGACCCCCAGAGAAACGGCGATGGGTATCTCGTAGAACCCGCTGATCAGCATCTTCGCCCCGACAAACGTCAAAACCACTGACAGCCCCACCTTGAGGTACTTGAACAGCCCCATGATTCCGGCCAGGACGAAGAAGATCGACCTGAGTCCTAGAATGGCGAAAGCGTTGGACGTGTAGATGATGAGCGGGTCGCGCGTGACTGCCAGAACGGCCGGGATTGAATCCACCGCGAAGACCACATCGGTGCTCTCGACAATGAGCAGGACCAGGAGGAGCGGGGTGGCCACGAGGCGACCCGCTTCGCGGGTGAGGAACCGCTGGCCGACGTAGTCCTTGGTGATGGGTATGAACCGGCACGCCAGTTTCAGGACCGGGTTGTGCTCGGGGTGGACCTCCATCACTTTGGGAGACGCCATCTTGATGCCGGTGTAGACGAGGAAGGCGCCGAACACGTAGATGAGCCAGTGGAACTTGGCGAGAAGGGTGACTCCAGCCGCGATGAAGATACCCCGCATGACCAGGGCCCCGACTATCCCCCAGAACAAGACCCGGTGCTGGTGCTCGGCCTTGACCCCGAAATACGCGAAGAGCATCAGGAAGACGAACATGTTGTCGATGCTGAGAGATTCCTCGATGAGGTAGGCCGTGAGGAACGCGAGGGCTGCCTGCGAGCCTTTGAGATAGTAGACGACGAGGTTGAAGATGAGGGCCAGGGAGACCCAGACCGCGACCCAGATACCGGCCTCCTTGAGGGAGACCGCGTGAGCCCTCCGGTGAAAGACCCCAAGATCGAGAACAAGCATGGTCACGATGAATGTCGCGAAGCCGATCCAGAGGAAAGTCTCGTTCACTACGGCGTCGACACCTTTCCCAGCCCTGTCCCTGTCGACAACGCCAAGGGGCACGGCCAGCCCTGGTTCGTGGAGAGGCGAACCAAGGTCTCGCCGTGCCCCGTTGGTGGCGGGCTAGTACAACCGGGGGCCTGGGCCCCGTACTGACGGCCGCACATCCTGGGTCACCCCAGGTCGGCTACTCCCCTTGTCCAAGCTCGGGCACGATGTGAAAGTACAAACGTATTCTACCACGAGTGCGTATTCGGCACCAACCCCGGGGAGTCTAGGTTAGCGCCCGAGGGCCAGATTGACCCTATGATCTGGAAGCTTCGTCCGTGGGAGGCGTCCGGGTGTCGAAGAAAGGGCCTCGTAGTGACGCCTATCAGCTCTTGACCGCCAGCCTGAGCGAGGAGGTCGTTACCCGGTACCTCGAACTGGCCTATGAGGTGCGCGAGAAAGAACTGGCCAGGCGTCGCGAGATGGAGCGGATGAAGGCCGCCATCAGGCGTCAGAAGCAGGCTGAGGCGGCGGACCGCTTCGCGGCCATCTGTGCCGCGCTCGGTATCGAACTGCCCAAGCCTGAGAGACGTCCGGGGTCCGGCAAGAAGAAGAAGAGGAAGAAGAGCAGGAGTAAGGGGAAAGAGAGCAGGCCCGCGGCCACGGCGACCACGACGGCCGCGACGGCCGCGGCGACCGCGACGGCCGCCGGGGACTTGGCCGCGCCGGCCGGCGTGCCCGGGCTTCACGAAGGGTCGCGAACCGATCCCGGCGTGGCGGGCACCACGTGCCCCGCGGGCGTCTCGGCCGGCGACACCGAGCCCGCGACGCGGGAAGAGGGTGCTTCCGGCGACGACCCCGCCCGGCCCGCGGATAAGTCACACCCCAACCTTTCCCGCAAGGCCAAACCCATCACCCGCGAGGACATCCTCAAGCTGGCCGTGGCGGATCATCTCGGCTACCTCGGCAAAGTCCGTGAAGACGGGTGGGGTGGCCTGACCTGCGCCGAGAGCGGCCGGGTGGGCGGGATGATGACCAGGCGCATGAAGCGGCTGGAGAAAGGGCTCCCGCCTTTCTAGGAGGCGTGCGGCCTCCTTGCGCTGTGTCGTTGGCCGTCCTCTCCTCCCGCGCGACGCCGCGAGGGCGCGTCCGTATGCCGCCGCGGTCCCGCCACCCGGATCACGCTCCCGAACGGTGTCGTTGCAGGGCCGAAAGGGGGCATAGTATAATCCCCCCGTAGCGATGAAAGGGACGAAGTAGGCCGCGAGGTCACTAAGAGACGGGGCGGGCGGTGAAAGCCTCGGGCCACCGGCCGAAGGCCACCCCGGAGCTCCCGGCGAAGCCGGCCCTTCCAGGCGCGGGCTGTTCCAAGACCCGCGACCGGGGCCAGGCCCAAGCCGGGCGGAGGGGACCGTTATAGCCTGCGGGTGTGCGGGTGCTGCGGGGAGTATCCGTGCGGGCTCGCCCGGCACACCCAGCGAGGCCGCGGTCGCGAGGCTGCGGCGATGAGGGTGGTACCGCGCCCGGGTAGTCCCGGGTCGCCCCTTGCCCCGGCCCTACGGCCGGTCGTCAAGGGGCGTCGTGATTCTTCCGGGGACGACCACCAGGGAACGAGATGGGGGACGCGTCGTGCAGGCACTCGGAGGCAACGAGATACGGGCGAGGTTTCTCGACTACTTCCGCTCGAAGGGACACGAGGTGGTCGCCAGTTCGCCGGTCGTTCCGGCGGGAGACCCGACCCTGCTCTTCACCAACGCCGGGATGAACCAGTTCAAGGACGTGTTCCTGGGCCTGGAGCAGCGCCCCTACCGGCGGGCCGCAACCTCTCAGAAGTGCGTGCGCGCCGGGGGCAAGCACAACGACCTCGACCAGGTCGGTCGCACCGCCCGGCATCACACCTTCTTCGAGATGCTCGGCAATTTCTCGTTCGGCGACTACTTCAAGGTCGAAGCCATCAAGTTCGCCTGGGATCTGCTCGTTCGGGAGCTGGGTCTTCCGGCCGACCTGCTCACAGCCACCATATACGAGGACGACGACGAGGCCGCGGCCATCTGGAGCGAGAAGATAGGGCTTCCCGAATATCGCGTCGTGCGTCTAGGCGAGAAGGACAACTTCTGGTCCATGGGCGATGTCGGCCCGTGCGGGCCGTGCACGGAGATCATCTATGACCGGGGGCCGGAGTTCGCCTGCGACGGCCCGGAGTGCGCCGTGGGCAAGTGCGACTGCGACCGCTGGCTCGAGGTGTGGAACCTGGTCTTCATGCAGTACGACCGGGACTCGTCGGGCGTCCTGACGCCGCTGCCCCGCCCGTGCGTGGATACCGGGATGGGCCTGGAGCGCATAGCGTCCGTGCTGCAGGGCGCACCCTCGAACTTCGAAACCGACCTGCTCAAGCCCTACATAGACTGGCTGGTGACCACGACCGGGCGCGACTACGGCAGAGGCGAGGAGGGTTTCCCGTTCCGGGTTATCGCCGACCACGCGCGGTCGTGCGCGTTCATCATCGCCGACGGCGTCCTGCCGTCGAACGAGGGCCGGGGATATGTTCTCCGGCGCATCCTGCGGAGAGCTGCCCGGTTCGGCCGGGTCCTCGGCTTCACCCGCCCGTTCCTGCACCAGATGGTACCCATTGTCGGCTCCATCATGGGCGAGACCTACCCCGACGTGGTCGAGAAGCAGGACTACATCCAGAGAGTCATCGAGGGCGAGGAGGCACGCTTCCTCGAGACCCTCACCGAGGGGACCCGGCGCGCGGAAGAGATGCTGGCGAGAGCCAGCGCTTCCTCCGCGGCCAAGGGCCTGCCGGCCGGCAGGAGAGGCGAACTACCCGGCAAGGATGCGTTCCTGCTCTACGACACGTTCGGGTTCCCAATCGACCTCACCGAAGACATGGCCGCCGAGCGAGGGCTGGTTGTCGACCGGGCGGGGTTTGAGCGGGCGATGGAGGAGCAGAGGAGGCGAGCCCGCGAGGCGCGTGAAGCAGCCGGGTCGGACGACGAGGCATTGGCCTTGGCCGGGCTTCTCGAGGGCCAGCCGGTCAACCGGTTCGTCGGTTACGACCGGCTCGAGACCAGGACCGCCATCCGGGCCATTGCCACCGCCGGCGAGGAGGCCGGTCCGCGCCTCGTGGACGAGGCCGGTCCCGAGACCGGTCCGGTACACGTGCTCCTCGGCGAGGTGCCCTTCTACGCGGAGGGAGGCGGGCAGGCGGCCGACCGAGGGGTCGTTGAGAGTGGGCTCGGCAAGGCCGAGGTCACCGGGGCCTCTCGCCTCCCTGACGGCAAGGTCGTCGTGACCGCCGAGGTCAAGAGCGGGCGCCTGAAGACCGGCGACGAGGTGCAGGCCGTGGTCGACGCCGACCGGCGCCGGGCGACTGCCCGCAACCACACCGCCACCCACCTCCTCCACAGGGCCCTGCGAGATGTCCTGGGAGAGCACGCCGCGCAATCAGGCTCACTGGTCACACCGGAGAGGCTCCGCTTCGACTTCTCGCACTTCGGCCCGTTGACCCCGGAAGAGGTGCGCGAGGTCGAGGACCGGGTCAATGAGGCCATACTCTCCTCTAGGCCCGTGCGCGCGTCCACGACCGCCTACCGGGAGGCCGTGGCCGGCGGAGCCATCGCTCTCTTCGGCGAGAAGTACGGGGACGAGGTCAGAGTCGTGGACATCGACAGTCTGAGCCGTGAACTGTGCGGCGGCACGCACGCCGCCACCACCGGTGAGGTCGGGGTGTTCAAGATAGTGTCCGAGAGCGGTATCGGCTCGGGCTTGAGGCGCATCGAGGCCGTAACCGGGCTGGAGGCCCTCGAGCGCTTCCGGCGGGCCGAGGCCGCCCTGGCGGGCGCCGCCAGGGCCCTGAAGTGCGACGTGAGCGAGGTACCCGAGAAGGTGGAGCAACTCCAGGCCGAGCTCAAGTCCTACGAGAAGGAGAAGGAGCGGCTCGAGTCCAAGGCCGCCCAGGCGTCCGCGTCGACCATCGCGGACCGGGCCGAGACTATCGGCCCATACCGCCTGGCCGTGGGAGCCCTTGGTCCGATGTCGATAGATGGCCTGCGCCAGGTGGGCGACCGGGTCCGCGACCGGCTCGGTGGGGCCGGGGCGGGAACCGTCGTGCTGCTAGGGGCCCCCACCCAGGACGGCGAGCGGGTAGGTTTCGTGGCCATGGTGTCAAAGCCGCTGGTGGATAAGGGAATCCACGCCGGGAAAGTTATCGGGGAAGTCGCCCGCGTGGCGGGGGGCGGGGGCGGCGGTCGTTCGGACATGGCCCAGGCCGGAGGACGCGAGCCGGGTAGCCTGTCCGAAGCCTTGGAGAGGGGCCGGGCGCTCTTCCGGGGGGCTCTGGAGGAGATGGCTCGTGGTGGCACGAATTCCCCGGTCAGCCGATCCCCTGGGGGGTTTTGACCTTGCCCACCGAGCAGGAGAAGACCAGGCTGTTCAAGGCCGAGCCCGAGGAGGAAGCTCCCAAGGCTCGGGACGTCCTGCTTCGGGTCTACGAGTCCCTCCGGGAGAAGGGTTACAACCCCATCTATCAGATAGTGGGCTACCTCCTCTCGGGAGACCCGGCCTACATAACGAGTCACAAGAACGCCAGGGCCCTCATACGTAAGTTGGAGCGCGACGAACTCATCGAGGAGCTAGTGAAGAGCTACGTCGACAAGGAGGCCTGACCGCCAGGCGTGATCCCGCTTAGAGACAGCGTACGGTCGAGGCGTTTCCCGCTGGTGACGACCTTGATCATCGTGGGGAACGCCCTCGTGTTCTTATACCAGCTAACGCTCACGCGTGAGGCCCTGGTGCTCTTCACGCTCAAGTGGGGGTTCACCCCGGCCATGCTCTTCGGACCGGAGGGGACGACGGCTCCGCCGCCCTTCGGCATCCCCGGGCTAGGGGCCGGGGGCATCTCGCCCCTAGTCACGCTCGTCACCTCTACTTTCCTCCACGGCGGCTGGTCGCACATCCTGTTCAACATGCTGTTTCTGTGGGTCTTCGGCGACAACGTGGAGGACCGGTTGGGGAAAGGGCGGTTCGTCCTGTTCTTCCTTCTGGCGGGGGTGGCCGGCAACCTCACCCACGCCCTGGCCGCGCCCAACGCGGACGTCCCGGTCATCGGAGCCAGCGGGGCGGTCGCGGGAGTCCTGGGAGCCTACTTCCTGGCCTTCCCCCGCTCGCGCATCACGTCGTTGGTGTTCCTCGGCATCTTTGTCACCATCGCCAGGGTACCGGCGGTGGTGTTCCTGCTCCTGTGGTTCGTGATCCAGCTCTTCTCGGGATTGGCCTCCATCGGCGCGGCCGGGCAGGTCGTCGCCTGGTGGGCGCACATAGGGGGTTTTGTGGCCGGAGCGGCGCTCTTCGCCATCCTCCGGAGCAGGCGGAACCCGAACCCCATCAGAACCTGAGAGCCCGCCGCGGTTACTGGCTCACCAGGGCCGGATAGACGACCAGCCAGTCACCCTCCGGGACCTCTCCGAAGAGCTCGAGGCTTCCGCCGGCCTCCACGTGGGTCGTCATGGCGACGAGCATGCCGCCCGTAACCCACCGCCAACTCCCCGGCCAACCGAGGTCGATCACTTCCGCCGTGGTCGAAGCCCTGATCAAGACGGGGCGGCCGGGCCCGTCCCCGGTTTCCAGGCGCCCGCAGAGGAGGTTCTCGCTGAGCCAGGCGAGGTCGTAGGTGGCGACGGTCTCCGGCGCGCGGATCCCCCCGAAGCTCGCGAGGTCCCAGAGGCAGACGGTGTTGGTCTCGCGGTCGGCGAGGGCCAAGGTCGAGGAGGCCGGCGAGAACGAGAGCGGGGTGAAGTCGCCGTCGCCCGGGCTACGCGTTTCGGCCTCGAAACCGGGAGCCCGGGCCACCGAGACCTGCCGGGCGCCGGCCGCGAGCGGGAATTCGTCAGGGTGCGCCGGGAAGACACTAGCCTCAGCGTAGGCGAGCATCCGGCTGTCCGGCGACCAGACGAGACCGGTCATGAGTTTGCCTTCGCCCGGACGCAGGACAGCCGCCGGGGCCGGCTCGGGAGAGGACAGCGCGCTCCGGGCGTAGACGCTTATCTGTAGCCCGACGTCGACGGGGTAGACGCCTTCCGGCGGCGTGACCGCCGTTGGCCCGTCGATGTGGAGGACCGCCAGCCACATGCCGTCGGGAGACGGGAAGGGAGCCAAGATGTCGTTCTCCGACTCGAGCACTCCGACCACGGCCCCATCAGGTTGACTCACGAGCTTGATGATGCCCGTGTCGGGGTCGAGGCCGAGCGGGCCGCCGGCGGGCTCCCAGAACCTCACGGCGACGAGCGTGTCGTCTATCCAAGTGACGTTGGCGCCGGAGTAGGGGAACTCGAAGGACGGTATCTCCGGTTGCGGGGTAGAAGCCCACGTGGTGGTGTCGAAACAGGAGACCCTGTCACCGGCGTAGACCAGAAGCTTGGAGCCCGACGGGGAGAGGTCGAGGCCGTGGGCCTGCCCGAGCGACACCGGATCGCCCTCGAACGGATGGTACCACGCGGTGAAGTCGGCATAGTGGACCCCGACACATCCGCGGCCGCCGGGGAGCGGGATGGCGGTGGCTAGTTGGTCGGCCACGGGTATCTCGGAAGACCGGAGCGACCCACCGGGAGCCAGGGTGAAGTAGATCTGGCTCTCGCTTGACACATCGCCCCAGCCCCAGAAGAGACCCTCCTCGGTGGCACCGGACGTGCGGAGGTTGACGAACGGGCCCACGGCCAAGCTCATGGCGTCACCGCTGCCGCGCACCAGGACCGACGGCGCCGGGCCGCCGCTACCGGAGTCCCCGCCCGCCGTATCCCCCCCGTCCGTGCCGCTCGTGCCGCCGGTCGGGCGGCGACAGGACGATAGCACCAGCGGACCGCTCAGAACCAGGACGGCCAGCACGACGTGCACGACTAGTCTCAACCCCCGCCGGGGCCATGTGCCAGGCACTCAGGTTCTCCTCCCTACGCTCTAAAGGGCCACGTTCTGAAAGGCGCTAGCCGAGGCTATTCGCGCGGCCGGGGCCTTATCCTCTTGCGGCTTCTTCCCATCTGTAGCTTGTTCGCAACCCGCGGCTTGTTTCGACTCACCGGGCCCTGACGTGGAGGGGCCGCCTGGTCGTGCGGGAAATCTAAGACCAAGAGGACCGGGGAGCGAGGGGGTGCCGGCCGCGTGGTCCAAGTGAGACTCGGCGAGCGCGGGCCGTGGGTGTCGCGCTTCTGCCTGGGGCTCCTCCCCCTGAGCCCGCTTCAGTCGAACCTTCCGAGGGCGGAGGCGGCGACCCTTCTTGAGGCCGCTCTTGAGGCCGGGGTGACATTCTTCGACACGGCCGAACTCTACCGGACCTACCCCCTCGTCAGGGACGTGCTCCGGCCCCCGGCGGTCGTCGCCACGAAGGCCTACGCCTACACCTACGCGGGCATGCGTGAAAGCCTCAGGGCGGCTCTGGTCGGAATGGGGCGCGACAGAATCGACATCTTCCTCCTTCACGAGCAGGAGTCGCGCCTCACCCTTGCCGGGCACGCCGAGGCCTTGCGGTGCCTGGTCGAGGCGAGGGACGCCGGGCTGGTCGGGGCGATCGGGGTCTCGACCCACGCCCCCGGGGTTGTCGAAGCCACCGCGGGGATGGAGGAGATCGACGTCGTCCATCCTCTGGTGAACCACCGGGGACTCGGGCTTCTCGGCGGCACTCTCGACGAGATGTTGGCCGCCATCGCCAGGGTCGCCGCCGCGGGGAAGGGCGTCTACGCCATGAAAGTCCTGGGCGGGGGGCACCTGGCGGCAGGCGGGTCGTCGGCCGAGGAGGCTTTCGCCTTCATCCGCGGGGTTCAGGGGGTCCACGCCGTGGCCGTCGGCGTCAAGACCGTCGAGGAACTCGCTTACGACATGGCCCTCCTCGAGGGGTCCCCCACCTCCGAGGTGGCGGCTCTGGCCGCGGCGGTCGGGTCACGACCGCGCTCCTTGTTCATTGAGGACTACTGCGACGGCTGCGGGCGGTGCGTCGAGTCCTGCCGCTACGGCGCCCTGAGCCTGTCGGCCACGGGCCGGCCGGGCCGGCAATCCTCGAAACGCGCCGTGGTCGACCTGGCCAAGTGCGTGCTCTGCGGCTACTGCGCCGCGGCCTGCCGTGAGTTCAGCATCAAGGTCGTCTAGCGTGCCCTAGGCCGCCCAGCCTGCGCGCGCTGCCAACCGTCAGCCGTGCACGAACCCGACCACCGCCTCGACCGGTAGCCCCCACATGCCCATCGGCCGCCGGTCCTTGACTTCAAAGCCGGAGGCGGTCAAGGCGTCGTCGATGTAGATGGGCCGACAATCGACGTAGCCCGGCAATCGTTCGTGAAACCACTCGTAGAGACCGACCATCGCGCGGCTCAGTGAGCCCTTGCACTTCCTTGACAGCGCAACGACGGCGAGGCGCCCGCCCGGCCTGAGAACGCGCCGGCACTCGGCCAGGACCAGCGGGATTTCCGGCGTGTCAAAGAGCTCGAGCGTGAAGGACATGAATACCGCGTCGTAGGCCGAGTCGGGATAGGGGAGGGTGGCCCCGTCACCCACCCTGAGCGAGACCCGGTCCGCGAGGCCGGCATCGACGAGCCTGCGGCGGGCAACCTCGAGCATCCCTCGAGATAGGTCAAGACCGTGCACCATTCCCGTGTCGCCGACGGCTCGGGCGAGCCGCGACAGAGCGTACCCGGTCCCGCACCCGATTTCGAGGATCGTCTCTCCCGCGACCGGCGCCAGGAGGTCGAGCGCGGCTTCGCGGGGCTTCCTCTCGGCTGTCCCCGCCAGGAGGTCGTACCGGCGGCTGAGGCGGTCATAGATCGCCCTGGCCGCGGCCTTGGGCCGCTCCACCCTACGCACCCCGTCCGTTCCCATCTTCAAGCCTCCCGGCAGTTCCGGAACGTAGCCTCGCCCCGTGGGGCAGCCTCGCCCGGCGGGGTAACCTCTCCCCGGAGAATCGCTTCCACCCGCGCGGGAGGTTTCCGTTCCCCCGGGGATAACCTACAAGTCCGGGTCGTTCATTCCTCCCTGGAGGTGAGTTCCTCTGCCCGGCGTAGGGCGCTCGGGGAGTGGTTCCGCGAGAGGTTCCACCGGTGGCCTGGATGACGGCTGCGCAGGTAGCGCAGCCACCGGCGGTCGTATCCTGGCGGTCGATCTTGGCTCGCGGCGCATCGGCCTCGCCGTGAGCGACCCGCTTGGTCTGACCGCACAAGGGCTCCCGTCGCTCGAGCGGGGCGCGGATGCGCCCGGCCAGGTCCTCGCGGTCAGGGACCAATGGGAGGCCACGACCATTGTGGTTGGGCTACCTCTGAACATGAACGGCTCGCGAGGCCCGGCCGCCCGGGCCGCCGAGGCGTTCGCCTCCGAACTGGGGCAGCGCTCCCAGGTTCTCGTGGTGCTGCAGGACGAGCGGCTCTCCACCGTCACCGCGGAGCGGGTGCTCGTCGAGTGCGGTGTGAACCGGGCCAGGCGCCGGACGAAAGGCCTCGTGGACAGGGGCGCCGCCGCCGTGATCCTTCAGAGCTACCTCGACCGGATGCGCAAGGCCTGACCATCGCCCTCACTGCCTCGAAGGTCATCAACCTGCCTCGAAGTCATCAGCCTCCCTCAAAGGTCTTCAATCACCCACGCTTCCCGCGGGAGTTCCCGAGATCCGCATGTAGGAACCGGCCGCTCTCCGGCGTATAATGGGGTTTGGGCATGAGCACAGAATTGTGCACGAGAGGCGGGAATGGTGATGGCGGCAGTCCCGAATCGGGAGAGCGGAAGGAACAAGGAGCTGAGCCTAGCCGATTTCTACGTTCTTGACGACCCGGACCTTCTCGCCAAGGCGCGGGCCTTCTATGATTTCACTCGGGCCCAGAAGAAGGTCGGGCACTACGTCGCCCGGCGGACTCTCCTGACGGCCAGCCAGAACCGCGTGGTCATCATGGACCCTTATACCGAGAAGCCTCGCGAGATGGTCATGATGGCTTCGAACAACTACCTCGGGCTGACCACCCATCCCAAAGTCATCCAGGCCGGCATCGAGGCCTACGAGAAGTGGGGCGCGGGAGCCGGCAGCGTGTCCCTCCTGGCCGGGACCTTCGAACTCCACCGGAAACTCGAGCTGAAGCTCGCGGCCTTCAAGGGGTCCGAGGATGCCGTCATCTTCCCGGCCGGCTACTCCACGAACGTGGGTATCATCTCGGGCATCGCTCGTCCCGGGGACCTCGTCCTCAACGACATCCTCAACCACGCCAGTATCGTGGACGGGTCACGCCTGTCCGGGGCGGACGTCAAGACCTTCCCGCACAAGAGTGTCAAGGGGCTGGATCAGGCCCTCCGCCGCTTAGGGCCAAGGTACAACGGCAAGCTTGTCGTGGTGGACGGGGTCTACAGCATGGACGGGGACATAGCGCCCGTTCCGGAGATGCTGGAGGTCTGCCGTAACCACGGAGCCCGCCTGATGATTGACGAGGCGCACGCCACGGGCGTGATCGGCAAGCGGGGGCACGGCACTCCCGAGCATTTCGGCATCCCGGGCCAGGTCGATATCGTGATGGGCACCCTGTCCAAGGGTCTCGGCGGCGTCGGCGGGTTCGCCTGCGCCGCCAAAGAGGTCGTCGAGTACCTGCGGTTTTACGCCCGGGCTTACATGTTCTCTACGGCTCTGCCGCCGGCGACCACGGCCTCGCTCATTGCGGCCCTGGACGTCATAGACGAAGAACCTGAACTGGTGCAGAAGCTCTGGTGGAACATCCGCTACCTCCGGGAGGAACTCACCTCCTACGGGTTTGACCTCGGCGAGTCGGAGACGGCCATATTCCCGATCATCATCGGTGACGACTGGAAGGTCAAGGAGATGACCCGCCTCCTCCACGAGGACGGCATATTCGTCAACGCCGTCTTCTACCCGGCCGTGGCCAGGCGACTCTCCCGCATTCGCATCAGCCTGATGGCCACCCACACCAAGGAGGACCTCGACGAGACCATCGCGGCCTGCGCGAAGGCCGGGAAGAAGCTCGGGGTCATCAAGTAGCCCGAACCCATCGTAGTCCGTGGTGCCCCAGGGGGCACGATTCCGGGTCCCTCGCGTTCACTGGCTGGCAGGCCGTGAGAATCATCGACCTTGAGACCATCGTCCGTACGAGCGTGGGCTGGGTAGATTTGTCTCCGGGCTATCTCAAGAAGGCGCAACCAAGAGCGGCCAAAGACCCAGCGTTACTGAAGCGGCAAGCCCTACGAACCGAACGCGGTGATCCAAGAATGACGTGGAGTACATTCTGATGCAGAGGAAGGCTGGTGCCTACCGAACTCCCGCCCCGGGCCAAGCACCGCGTCTTGCCGGATGGGGCTGAGGTCGCCCGTGCCGGAGGAAAGAACGACGGCTCGGGGAACCTAGCTCTCCGGTGAGGGGGGCTGGGTTCTTGGTACGGGTAGCCGCGGTCCAATTCGAACCGACTCTCTTCCGCAAGGCCGAGAACACGGCCGCCCTCCTGAGGCTGGCTGCCGAGGCGGCCGAACGAGTGAGCACTCCCCTACAGCCCGGCCCGGCAGGCCTCGTGGTTCTCCCGGAGATGGCGACCACGGGCTACACCTATCAGACCCGCGAGGAGATCGCCCCCTTCGTGGAGCCTGTCCCGGGTCCGACGACGAGGGTTTTCGCTCGGCTGGCCCGTGACAAACGTGTGGCGCTCGTCGTCGGCTTCCCGGAGGTTGATTCGGAGACGAACCTGTACTACAACTCCGCCGTCCTAATCGGCCCCGACGGAGAACTCGCCGGGGTCTACCGCAAGACCCACTCCTTCTATTGGGACACACGGTGGGCGGCCGACGGCGACCTGGGCCTGCCCGTCTTCAGCGGGGAGTGGCCGGGGCCCCTGGGCATGCTCATCTGCATGGATGCGGGCTTCTTCGAGCCCGCGCGGGTGATGGTCCTGAACGGGGCAAAGGTGATAGCGTTCCCCGCCAACTGGCTCAGGACGGCGCCGAGCCCGGAGTGGCGGGCCAGGGCGGCCGAAAACGGGGTCTACCTGGTGGCAGCCAACCGCTGGGGAGAAGAGCGAGGGGCGCGGTTCGCCGGCGGCTCATCGGTCATCGGCCCCCGCGGCGAGGTTCTGGCGGAAGTGGCCCGGGGTGACGGGGTGGCGGTGGCGGAAATCGAGTTGGGCGAGCCCGATGAGCCGAGCGGGCCGGACGACTCGAGCCGGCCGGCCGATCGGCCCGGGCCTGAGGGGTATCGCGGCTGGGTCCGGCGGAGGCCCGACCTCTACCATTCCCTCCTCCGGCACCCCTACCGCTGGCCCGAGAGGTACAACTTCGGGACGCTGGGGAGTGGCCGTTTCTGGCTCGGAGCCCTATCCGGGACCGGCCCGGGACTCTCCCCAGCAGCTCTGAACAACGTCGCCCGCCGCCTGCCCGGCGAACCCGGCCGGCGGATACTGGTCCTGCCTCACCTCGCAAACGCGTCTACCCGCGACCGCGCGGGACTCATCCAGGCGGCCAAGTCGTCAGGGGCCTACTTCGCGGCATGGCTTGGGAGGGGGGAGGGGAAAGGGGAGGTGCTTCTCCTCGGTCCGGACGGGCCTCGAGGACGCTACCGGTCGCCGCACCGGGCCGCGGCGTCCGGCGACGGCCGTGAGGCCCCGGCCGGGCAGCCCTTTCCGGTCTTCGACCTTCCTTTCGCCCGCGTGGGCCTGCTCGAGCCTCTCGACTTGCTCCTGCCGGAAAGCACACGGCTCATGGCCATAGGAGGGGCCGACGTTGTCCTGGCCTCCGGGCCATGGCCCGCCGACCTCGATGACTTCGCCTTCCTGTGGCGGGAGAGAGCTGAAACCAACGACATCTGGCTGGCCCTGTCGACCGGCAAGTCGGCCGGAGTTCTCGTTATGCCCTCTCAGTCTGAGGCGGGCGTGAACCAGCCGGAGGAAGTTGTCTTCGGCGAGCCGGGGCAATGCGTTCCCGGACCACGCGAGGACGGCGCCGGCCTTCGGTTCAGGGTCACGGGCCTTTGGGCGGAGACCGCCCCGGGGACCTTCAGCCGCCGCAAGGACAGGGTGAGGCGGCTGAGACCCGAACTCTACAAGCCTCTCGTCGGCCCTCACGGCGCCGGCCGGAGGTATACTTAGTCCGGGATTACGCATGGCGAGGGGCGATGCCTCGCGGGGGAAAGGGGACCGGGACGAATGACAGTCGAGGAGACCATCCGGCTGACAAAGAGGGCCCTCGGCATTGAACCGTCGGCGACGCTGGCGGTGGATTCGAGGGCCAAGGCCCTGGCCGCGGCCGGCAAGGACATCGTCAACTTCGGGGTGGGCGAGCCCGACTTCCCGACGCCGCCCGCCGCGACCGAAGCGGCCACCGAGGCTATCCGCGAGGGGTTCACGAAGTATACCCCGGCCGCTGGGATACCCCAGTTGCGAAAGGCCATCCGCGAGAAGCTTCTCCGCGACAACGGCCTTGACTATGACCCGGAAGAGATCGTCGTCTCCGTGGGGGCCAAGCACTCCCTCTACAATGCCTTCCAAGTCCTGTGCGAGGTCGGCGACGAGGTCCTCGTCCCATCGCCTTACTGGGTCACCTACCCAGAGCAGGTCCGCCTGGCCGGGGGTGTCCCCGTGTTCGTCAAGACCGACAAGCCGGCCGGCTACAAGCTTGACGTGGCCGCTCTCAAGGCCCATGTCACGCCCCGTACGCGCATCCTCATCCTCAATAGCCCGTCCAATCCGACCGGGGCCGTGGTCCCGCCGTCAGAAATGGAGGCCGTGGCCGAGTTCGTGCTGAGGCACAACCTCTACCTCATCTCCGACGAGGTGTATGAGAAGCTCGTCTATCACGGGGCCGTTCACCGCAGCCCCGCCGCCGTGGACCCCGAAGTAAAGCGCCGCACGGTGGTCATCAACGGCGTGTCCAAGGCTTACGCGATGACAGGGTGGCGTATCGGCTACGCCGCAGCGCCGCTCGCCGTTGCCAAGGCCATGGCCGCCTTCCAGGGGCACGTGACCTCGAACCCCACCTCTATCGCCCAGAGGGCCGCACTAGGCGCCTTGACTGGGGACTCCGAGGCCGTCACCGCGATGGTCACGGAGTTCGAGGCCAGGCGGGACTACATGGTGAGCCGCCTCGAGGCCATTCCCGGCCTGCGGACTCCGGAGCCGGAAGGGGCGTTCTACGTCTTCCCTAGCCTCGGTGGCCTGGCCGGCGCCCGGGTCGCCGGGCGGACGCTCGCGGACGGCTCCGACCTGGCCATGATCCTGCTCGAGGAGGCCGGAGTGGCGGTCGTCCCCGGGGTGGCTTTCGGCAAACCGGACGCCGTCAGGTTCTCGTACGCCAACTCCATGGCCAACATAGAGAAAGGTATGGACCGGGTGGAGGAAGTGCTGAGCAAGGCTTCTTAGGGGGTCCCGGGGAAAACGGCAGTGGGGGGGTGTCCGAGTGGCGGATGGCGACCGTAACCGGGTGCTCCGCGAACTGCGGCGCTCGAGAATCGCCGTAATCGGTCTAGGCGTGAGCAACCAGGCCCTCCTGCGCTTCCTCCTCGCCCGCGGGGTGAGGCACGTGGCGGCCGGTGACGCCAAGACTCAAGACTCGCTGGGACCCGCGGCCGGCTGGCTTGCTTCCCTCCCCATAACCTTGCGGCTTGGCCCGGGCTACCTGGACATTCTCGAAGACGCCGACATCGTCTTCCTGACGCCGGGTATCAGGAAGCACCTGCCGGAGATAACCGCCGCCCGCGACCGCGGAGCCCGCTTAAGCTCTGAAATCGGGCTGCTCCTGGAACTGTGCCGCGCGCGCACCGTGGGGATCACCGGCAGCGCGGGCAAGACCACCACGACCCTTCTCGTGGGGGACATGCTGGCGCGGTCCGGGCGCAAGGTCTTCGTCGGCGGCAACATAGGGACCCCGCTCATCGATCGCTGTCTCGAGTTCACCGCCGACGAGACCATCGTTCTGGAATTATCGAGCTTCCAACTCCAGCTCGTCGATAGAAGCCCCAACGTGGCCGCGGTGCTCAACGTGTCCCCGAACCACCTGGACGTCCACCGGGACTACGACGACTACTTGGCGGCCAAGAAGACCATATACCGGTACCAGAGGCCGGGGGACTGGGTCGTCCTCGGCGCGGATAACGCCGAGACGTTCCGGATGGCTCAGGAACGGGCGGCGGCATACCGGGAGCTCGGTAACGACGGTTCCTCAGGCGACGACGATGGCCTCCTTGACGGTAACGGTCGTCCCCGCGACGGTGGCCGGGGCAATCTCGCTCCCGCCGACGGCGGACCGGGCCTGGCCCTGTTCGGGAAGGCCGAGCCCCCCGGAAGTCTGGCCGGGACCGATGTCCCCTACCGGGCGTGGGTGGATGGAGACCACCTGGTGGTGACGACGGCCGGCTCGCCGGCGCCGGTCGCCCTCTGCCCTACGGCCGGTGTGCGACTACGCGGCAACCACAACCTCCTGAACATCATGGCCGCGGCCCTGATGACCGTGCTGGCCGGTGGGCGACTCGACGCGGCTTCCCAAGTGGCGACCACCTTCCAGACCGTCGAGCACCGCCTGGAACCCGCCGGCGAGTTGGACGGGGTGACCTTCATCAACGACTCCATCGGCACCGCCCCTGACCGGACCGAAGTTGCCCTCGCCAGCTTCCCCGCTCCGATCCACCTCATCCTCGGAGGCTACGATAAGAAGATACCTTTCGACGGGCTCGGGGAGATTGTAGTGGAGTGCGGCAAGGTGAGAAGGGTCGTGCTCCTTGGCGAGACCGCGCCGAAGATTCGCCGGGCCATAGAAGCGGCCGCGTCTCTAGCGGCGGGCCGGGGGCCGAACGGGAGGATTCCCGGTCCCCGCGGGGCCGATCCGCACTCCCGCGACTCCAGCCCCCACGGCCCCGAATCCCCTGGCCCTCCACCTATGGTCGAGGTCTCGAGCATAGAGGAAGCGGTCCGGGAAGCCTTCGCCGGGGCGGAGCCAGGCACGACGGTCCTCTTGTCCCCGGCTTGTGCCAGTTTCGACATGTTCCCGAACTACGAAGTCAGGGGCGCGGCGTTCAAAGAGGCAGTACGGGCCCTGATGGCCAAGAGGGAGCCCGGCGCCTAGCCGGGGCCGGCCCCGGGCCCGTGCCGGGCCTCGGACGGCTCACGGGCCGGTAAGCCCGGTGGTCTCCTGTCGTCCGGTCTCCTCGATCTCCACCCAGAAGACCGTCTCCGCCGCGAGGACCACGGCCCTGACTCGAAGCACCACGATCCTGCCTTCCACGGTGACATCCCTGCCGTCGAGGAGGTGGTAGGCGAGGGTGGGGTGGAGGTCCTCGACCCGGCGCCCTATGAGGTCCTCAACCAGGGTCCTGGCCCGCTCACGCACGCGGAGGCGCGTCAGCTCGTCCATCCCCTGGAGGACAAATCCACTTCGGATACGACGGGGCCGTAGCTGCCCGAAAGGACTTTCCCGAGCCTTTCCTGGAGCCGCTCCACCTGGATCTCGAGGTCGGTCGACTTGACCAGGAGCTGTTCCCGTTCGAGGGAGATCATGTCGAGCCGCACAGAGAAAACGGCTATCCCCACCGCGACACCGCACGCGAACCCCAGAGCGACCAGCGCCGCCGCCCGCCGCCACTCGGGGCCGACCCGGCGCAGGGCTTCGCGCGGGATCATTGCCGGACGCCGGACGCGGCGAGCACGAGCACCGCTCCGATGTGGGCTCCCGCGAAAGCCGCCAGAAGGAGGAGGACCTGCTTGCCGAGGTCCAGAATCTGCCCCCTGAGCACACCCTGCTCGAGCATCCAGAACGTGGCCAGGTCCTCACCGAGGGCCGCGACCACCGCCCAAGGCCTGAGTTCCGCGGCAAGGCGCCACATGGTCCGGCCCGGGTAGCCGGTTATCAGCCCGCCGATGGCGCCGAAGAGCGCCCCGCCGATGACCACGCCAAGGGCCAGGCAGAAGGTCAACACGAACTGGACGCCAAAGGGTGGCACTGAATCACCGTCCCATCGGCACGTCCAAAGACTATTCGCTGGAGGCCGGGTTCTTGCGGGATTTCGTCCACCTGCACGTCCACACCGAGTACAGCCTGCTCGACGGCCACGCTCGCATCGGGCCTCTCGCGGAGCAGGCCAGGGCCCTCGGGATGCCGGCCTTGGCGATAACCGACCACGGGGTCATGTACGGGGCGGTGGATTTCTACAGGGCGTGCTCTCAGGTCGGGGTGAAGCCCATCATCGGCTGCGAGGTCTACGTAGCCCGGCGCACGCGGCACGACCGGACCCCGAAGGTGGACGACGACTCCTTCCATCTCACCCTGCTGGCCGCGAGCCCAAAGGGCTACCGGAACCTGATCAGCCTGTGTTCGGCCGGACATCTGGAAGGCTTCTACTATAAACCCCGCGTCGACCATGAAATCCTCGCCGCCCACGCGGAGGGTCTCATCGCCCTATCGGGCTGCTTGAGCGGTGAAGTGGCGGAGCACCTCTTCCGAGACCAGCCGGGGAAGGCGAACGAGACTGCCGCATTCTACAGGGACATCTTCGGGCCCGAGAACTTCTACATCGAGGTGCAGGACCAGGGCCTCAAGGGCCAGCGCCAGTTGAACGCCGGGCTCGTGTCCCTGGCCCGGGATTTGGGTCTGGGTCTGGTGGCCACGAACGACTGCCACTACATGGAACGCGAGGACGCCCAGGCCCACGACGTCGTCCTCTGCATCCAGACCCTCAAGTCCATCAACGACCCCGACCGGCTCCGCTTCGGGACCGACGAGTTCTACCTCAAGTCCGGCGACGAGATGTGGAGCCTCTTCGGGGAGATACCGGAGAGCCTGGCCAACACGATGGTCATCGCCGAGAAATGCCGGTTCGACTTCGAGTTCGGGCAAGTCCACCTGCCCAAGGCTCCCGTCCCCGAGGGCTACACCAACGAGTCGTTCCTGGACAAGCTTTGCCGGCAGGGCTTGGACCGGAGATACCCCGACCCGTCCCCCGAGCTTCGCGAGCTCCTGGAGGAACGCCTCGACACCGAACTCCGGGTCATCAAGGACCTGGGGTTCGCCGGTTACTTCCTCATCGTGTGGGACTTCATCGATTTCGCCCACCGGGAGAAGATACCGGTCGGACCGGGCCGGGGCTCGGTCACCGGCAGCCTCGTAGCCTACTGCTTGGGCATAACGAACATCGACCCTATCCGCCACAACCTCATCTTCGAGCGGTTCCTGAACCCCCACCGCCGGGAATTCCCGGACATAGACATCGACTTCTGCGACAAGAAGCGGGACAGGGTCATCGATTACGTGGTGCGCCGCTACGGGAAGGACAAGGTCGCCCAGATAGCGACCTTCGGGACCATGGCCGCGCGGGCGGCCATCCGGGACGTGGGCCGCGCTCTCGACATGACCTTCGGCGAGGTCGACCGGATAGCCAAACTCGTGCCCTTCGGCCCGGGCGTGAGCCTGGACAAGGCTCTCGAGCAAAGCCCCGAGTTGGCCCAGGCCGCCGCCGCGGACGCCAGGGTGCGGCAGCTGCTCGATCTCGCCCGCAAGGTCGAGGGGCTGCCCCGCCACGCGTCCGTCCACGCCGCGGGTGTGGTCATATCCGACGAGCCTCTTGCCGGCCTGGTCCCCCTCCAACGCAGCCCCGAGGACGCCGTCGTGACCCAGTTCTCGATGGATGTCCTCGCGCAGTTGGGCCTATTGAAGATGGACTTCCTCGGGCTCAGGACTCTGTCCGTCATCGAGGAGGCCGTCAAGGCCATCGCCGAGACCAGGGGCGAGCTGGTGAACGTCGACGACATCCCGCTCGACGACCCGGCGGTCTACGAGATGCTGTCCCGCGGCAACACGGCCGGAGTATTCCAGTTCGAGACCTCCGGCCTCACCGACCTTCTCCGCCGCCTGCGCCCCGACGTGTTCGAGGACCTGGTGGCGGCGGTCGCCCTCTTCCGGCCCGGACCCATGGCCATGCTCGACGATTTCATAGACGGCCGCCACGGGCGCAAGACGGTGGAATACCCGCATCCTTCCGTTGAAGGAGTCCTGAGGGAGACCTACGGAGTGATGATCTACCAGGAGCAGGTGATGCAGGTAGCGGGCCTTCTGGCCGGTTTCTCGATGGGCGAGGCCGACAATCTGAGGGTGGCCTTCAAGAAGAAGAGCCCCGAAGTCATGGCTGACCAGCGGGAGAAGTTCGTCTCCGGGGCCGTCGCCCGCGGCGTCGACCGCCGCACGGCCGATGACGTCTTCGAGATGATATCGAGGTTCGCCGGCTACGGGTTCAACAAGTCGCACTCCGCGCCCTACGCGCTGGTCGCGTACCAGACGGCGTGGCTCAAGGCCCACTATCCGGTCGAGTTCATGGCCGCGAGCCTCACGAGCGTGATGGACTCCTCCGACAGGGTTGCTTTCTACGTGGAGGAGTGCAGGCGGGCCGGCATCGAGGTGCTGCCGCCCGACGTCAACCAGAGCCGGGCGCGGTTCACGGTAGTGGAGGGCCGCATCCGCTTCGGTCTGGCAGCCGTGAAGAACCTCGGACTTGGTGCCATCGAGGGCATCGAGGCGGCTCGCGACGAGGGCGGGCCGTTCCGGAGCCTTTACGACTTCTGCCGGAGGGTCGACACGCGTCTTTTGAATAAGCGAGCCGCGGAGAGCCTGGTGAAGGCCGGCGCCTTCGACTCGCTCGGCGGTCACCGGGGCCAGTACCTCCTGGCCCTCGACCGCGACCTCGAGGCGGCACAGCGGCAACAGAGACTCGAACGGGAAGGGCAGCTATCGCTCTTCGGGGCCGGGTCGGCCGGGCTCGGCGGGGGCGTGCCCCACGCCACGGCGTACGAG
>QZJP01000034.1 GCA_003599345.1 Bacillota bacterium
ATGAATGTGAAGGACTACCGAACACGATGTTGAAGTCTTCGCTAATCCTCACTCTTCGATGATGAACGTAATCCTCGGTCTAAGGGAGGGGTCCCGTGCAGGGCCGCATCTTGCGAGGGTCCTTGGTGGTGAGCGTCGACGATCCCGTATGTGTTGACGGGGGGCTCGTCATCACCCCCCACGGAGTGGTGTCCGCATCAGGTCCGTGGGAAGAAGTCGCCGCGAGGGCCGGTCCCACTCTTCCGGTCGTTGACCTCCGGCCGAACTGGATCGTGCCGGGCATGATCGATATCCACGTCCATCTCACCTTGCCTGGCGACGGGACCCCCGCCTACCGCTACTACCTGGACCATACTCCGGAATTCCTCCTCTTGACGGCCCAGCGCAACGCGGTCGCCGCCCTGCGCGCTGGTGTGACAACCCTGCGGGATTGCGGTGGCCCTGCGCGGGTTGTGGTCGGCCTCCGGGACGCAATCCGACACGGCCTGGTTCGCGGGCCACGGCTGTTCTTGTCCGGGCCTCCCATGACGATAACCGGGGGACACATGCACTACATGGGGGGCGAAGTCGACTCCGCGGACAGTGTCCGCGCGTTCAGTCGAGGACTCCTGAGACAGGGTGTGGATTTCCTCAAGATGGTCGCCTCCGGGGGCGGGACTCCCGGAGCGGAGCGGATGTTGACCACGTTCACCGTGGAAGAACTCCGCGCGGCGCGGGAAGAGGCCCGACGCTTCGGCGCCCACCTTGCCGTTCACGCCAGCAATCTCTGTGCCACTCGGCAGGTGGTGGAGGCCGGAGTGGACACCCTCGAACACGCCATTCTCACGACGCCGGAGAAGAGCAACAACTTCGACGCCGGACTGGCTGAGCGTATGGCGCGCGACGGCGTCATCGTAAGCCCTACGCTGTCACCCATGCTGGGAACCATCCGCAAGCTCGAGGCCGAGAAGGCCGAAGGGACACTCACGCCCGAGGATGCCGCCACCCTCGACTCCATGAGCCGTCGAACCGAGGCCAAAGTCAAGAACTGTGCACGGCTCCTGGGGATGGGTGTGCCCATTGCCTCCACCACTGACGCTGGCTGGCGCATCAACCACTTCGGGGACTACGCCGATTGCCTGGAGCTACTGGTTGACGCCGGCGTTCCGTCCTCGGAAGTCTTCCGCTCCGCGACACAAGTCCCCGCCCGGGCCTTGAACCAGGGAGACGTTCTGGGCCAGCTTCGTCCGGGAGCTTGGGCGGACGCCGTGGTCTTAAGGGGCAATCCCCTCGAGGACATACGCGCGGTGAGGGAGGTGATCGACGTCTATCTAGGCGGCAAGGAGTGCAGAGAGGTCACGTAAGGAGGGGTAGGAAGATGATCCGCCTGGAGAAACGGGCACGACAGCTACTTGCGGTAACCATTGTAGCCACCATGGCCGTTTTGGCGTTCGGGGTGGGTGGCTGCTCGAAGACAGCGACGGAAGAGCCAGAGAAGGTGCTGCGCTGGTCCTACACGTCAGACATCGAGCAACTAGACCCACACTTCGTGAACCGGCTACCCGACTTCAACATCATCATGAACATGTTCAATGGTCTCGTCCGCTACAGCCCGGGGACAATCGAAGTCGTGCCCGACCTCGCTGAGCGCTACGAAGTCAGCCCGGACGGGCTGACGTACACCTTCTACCTGCACAAAGGGGTGCAGTTCCACAAAGGCTATGGTGAGCTGACGGCCAAGGACGTCAAGTACTCCCTGGAGCGGGTGAAGGACCCGGCGACGGGTTCACCCTACGCGCAGCTCCTGAGTGTGGTTGACAACGTCGAGGTTGTCAACGACTACACCGTCAAGATCCACATGACGGGGCCGGATCCGGACTTCCTGCAAGGGGTACTGGCCTGGCGTCCCGGCTACATAGTGTGCGAGAAAGCCATCAACGAACTCGGAGCCGCTTGGGCGCAGAGCCCAATCGGGACCGGGCCGTACATGTTTGAGAGCCACACGCCTGGCGAGAAGGTGGAACTGGTGGTGAACCCTGACTACTTCCGGGGCGAACCGCTGATAGACCGCACGGTGATGCAGGTTATCCCTGATGAAACGGTTGCCATGCTGGCGCTCTCGGCCGGCGATCTTGACTATGTCATCATCCGCACCACTGAAGCGTTTGTCATGGCCCATGACCTGGCCAATGTCGAGACGACGGAGACGTCATCCTTCGGCATCATGAAAGTCCAGGTGAACGCCAACAAGAAACCGCTGGATGACATCCGGATTCGTCAAGCGCTATCTCACGCCCTCAACCGCGACGAGATCGTCACGGTAGCCCTCCAGGGGCGGGCGACGGCCGAAGGCGTCTGGAGCATTCTCCCTCCTGGAGTCTGGGGGCACACGGAAGAGGGGGTCCCCCGGTACCCGTATGACGAAGAGCGCGCCAAGGCGTTGCTCGCCGAAGCGGGCTACCCCGGAGGGCAGGGGCTCCGCTCGTTCGAGAACATCATCCGAGCCGCCTGGGCGACGGATGCCGAGATATGCCAGGGCTACTGGGAGAAGATCGGCGTCAAGACCAACATCACCGTCCTGGACGGAGCGGCGCTCACGTCGCGGGCAAACAACCATGAATACGATCTCTACCACCTTTCCATGGGGCGGACTACGCCGAACCAGTACATGTTCGACTTCGCGTGCGCGGACAACCCACAGGTCTGCAACACCAACGTGAACGATCTCTACCTGGCCCAGCGGAACGAGCCCGATCCGGCCAAGCGCCGAGCCATCCTGGAGCAGATGCAGCGTCAGATGGCGACCGACCTGTTCCAAATCCCGATCTACCGGCTCTTCAACACGACCGCGTACAGGACGGGCGTCACAGGAGACGCGGAGAACCTCTGGTTCATCGCTGTCTTCTACTGGGAGTTCATGGACATAGAAACGCCCTAGCTTCTAGCGTTCGGGTCGGCCCGCGGCACGCCCGTTCCGGCGTAGCCGCGGGTCGGCCCACGGTCGTCGCTCGCCCGGCATTCGAGATTGGGGAGCTGTCAGATGTTCTCCTTCATCGCCCGACGGCTGTGGTATTTCATTCCGACGGCCCTGGGAGCCGTGACGCTCGTATTCATCATCGTCAGGCTCGCGCCCGGGGACGTTGTGAGCACAATGTTGCAGGATTTCCAGGCCGATCCCGAGATGATTGCGCTCCTCCGGCATCAATACGGCCTGGACGAACCCCTGTACTATCAGTATCTAAAGATGATCTGGGACATCTTCCGGGGAGATCTCGGTGTCTCCATGCTGCAGAGGCAGCCTGTTCTTGCCATGATCCTGCCTCATGTACGTCCGACAGTGATGCTAGCCTTTTCCGGGCTACTCATCGCGATGGTCATAGGGGTTCCAGCGGGGATTGTAAGCGCTCTTCGCCGCAATACGCGGGTTGACTACACCGTGATGAGTCTGGCCACGTTCTGGTTGTCAGCGCCAGGTTTCTGGCTGGGAATCTTCCTCATCTACGTCTTCAGCTACAAGCTGGGGTGGTTCCCCATGTATGGGAGCGGGATGGAAGGCACCCTTGGTATGCAGCTTAGGAGCCTAATCCTGCCTGCCATTGCCATCGGTGCCCGGTCAGCGGCTGTCTATGCCCGTATCAGCCGGTCTTCTGCCCTGGATATCTTCAGGCAGGACTACGTCCGTACGGCCCGGGCCAAGGGTTTGGCGGAGCGTGTCGTCGTCTACAAGCACGTGCTACGAAACGCCGCTATCCCTATCATCACCGTGATCGGGATGGACCTTGCCTTCCTGCTCTGCGGGACGGTCGTGATTGAGAACGTCTTCTCACGGGCGGGCCTAGGCACGCTCATGGTGAACGCCATCGCGAATCGGGACTATCCCGTGGTGCAGGGCACGATTCTGGTCTTCGCCGTGATGATCATCGCTATCAACCTGCTGATGGACGTGGTCTACCGGCTTCTCGACCCGCGGATAAAGATCGACTAGGACCCTAGAGGAGACAGTTGTCATGCTCCGTCTCATCCGCGATGTGGCTCGCAGAAAGGGCGCACTGCTGGGCGGGATAATGCTGTTCGTCCTGGTCCTTATCGCCCTGATGGCCCCGTGGCTGACACCGTACAATCCCACGGCACAGGACTTACGGCTGCGGCTTTTGCCGCCTCTGACTCCCGAACATCCGCTAGGTACGGACGAACTAGGTCGGGATATCCTGACACGCATCATCTTCGGCAGTCGGGTCTCACTACTGGTGGGCGCGTGTTCAGTCCTTCTGGGTTTGGTACTGGGAACGCTCATCGGCATCACTTCAGGCTACTTCGGCCAGAGATACGATACCGTCATGATGCGCCTCATGGACGTGATGATGACCTTCCCGACTCTGCTTTTGGCGATTGCCATCGTCGCGACCCTGGGCGGGGGCATGTTCAACCTTATGCTCGCCATCGGCATATCCAACATTCCCAGGTTCGCCCGCCTTGTCCGAGGAGAGGCTCTGAGGCTCAGGAACCTCGACTACGTCGAAGCCGCACGCGCGGCTGGTGCGAGCAACGGGCGTATCATGCTGCGCTACATGCTTCCCAATCTCCTGTCAGCTCTCATAGTCATGATCACTCTGAGAGTAGGAGTGGCGATTCTGGTGGAATCCAGTCTCGCCTATCTCGGGCTCGGAGTCCCTCCGCCAACCCCAACCTGGGGCGGCATGGTATCCCGCGGTCAGCGGTTCCTGCTCTTCGCCCCGTGGATGTCGCTGGTCCCCGGGACCGCCATCATGATTCTCGTCTTCTCCATCAACCTGTTTGGCGACGGCCTAAGGGATGCTCTTGACCCGCAGCTACGCGGAGACCAGGCCACATAGTCTCCGACAGGCCACGATCAATCGTCGTGGACTGCGGCCTGTCACGGCCGACGCGGTCTAGGCGATGGCCATGACGGGCCGCAGGAGTTTCAAGGGCAAGTGTTCTGTACCTTTCTCTGGATAACAAGGTGCCCCCGGACCACCTTACCCGCCTGGTCAACAAGGCCGTCGTTCTGGGCGAGATCGCGTCCCCAACGGCCATCGGCAACAGCCCCACTGGCCTTTCAGACAAGCCTCACACACCTCCCGGGCCGCCCCGCCTCCCACGGGCTGGCAAGCCTGGGTGGGGAAGGGATTAACCCGATCCCTGCGAACACTCATACTCGTCAATGATGAAGGACACATCCCGCGCAGCAGACTGCCTACCGTCCGCGCCGCACGGGAAGGGGTGAGGCGACGACCTGGCTAGCGCACAGCGAAATCGCAAGGGGGATGGTGAGATGAGGAGGAACCGACTTGTGGCGCGCCTTGCCGTCGCAGTGATGCTTGCCGCGGCGCTGTCAACGGCCGGCTGCAAGACCGAGCCGACCTCGCCGAAGGAGCTCGTGATCAGTTACTCCCTGCCTATCCAGAACCTTGACCCTCCGCTGGTGAACCGCGCCCCGGACTACAACTTTGTCATCAACGTGTTCAACGGGCTGGTGAGGTACAAGCCCGGCGCAACGACCGTAGAGCCAGACATCGCGGAGCGGTGGGAGGTATCCCCTGACGGCTTCGTCTACACGTTCTACCTGAAGCAGGGCGTGCAGCTACGGGGAAGTCACGGCCAAGGACGTGAAGTACTCCTTCGAGCGGGTGCAGGACCCCGCCCTGGGGTCGGCCTTCCGGCCCGACTTCGAGTACATCGAGACTATAGACGTCATCAACGACTACACGGTCAGGCTCACGCTCAACCGACCCTACTCCGACTTCTTGCCGGCCGTTCTGGCCTTCCGTGGCGGGTACATCCTCTGCGAGCAGGCCGTCAACGACCTCGGCGAGGAATGGTCCATCAAGCCCATCGGCACAGGCGCCTACATGGTCGAGTCCTACGTCGACAACGAGGAGCACGTCTTCGTGGCCAACCCCGACTACTTCCGGGGGAAGCTGGCCATCGACAAGGTGGTCTTCAAGACAATTCCCGAGGAGAACGTCCAGGTCATGGCCATGGTGAACGGGGATGTGGACTACGCCATCATCCGGTCAGCCGAGGCGTTCAACCTTCTGAAGGAGCAGGGCCTCAACTGCACGGCCACCCCGGTGTACGGCCGCTTTGCCGCAACCGTCAACATCCTGCGGCCTGGCGTGGATGACAAGCGGGTGCGTCAGGCCCTGGCCTACGCCATCAACCGCCAGGAGTTCCTTGACACCATACTGTCGGGCATGGGCTCGCTCGAGGGCATCTGGAGCGTAATCCCGTCCGGTATGTACGGTTACTATCCGGATGTCCAGACTTACGAATACGACGTGGCGAAGGCTGAGGCGCTTTTGACCGAGGCCGGGCACGCGGGGGGTAAGGGCCTTCCGGCTCTCTACTCCCTGACTCGCCCCGCCTATGTCCCCATATCCGAGACGCTGCAGGGCTATTGGGGCAGGCTCGGTGTCGACCTCCGCATCGACCAGCAGGACGGGGCGGCCTTGACGAATAAGTGGAAAGCAGGCGACTACGACTTCTACCTCCTGGGTCCGACTCGGCCGTCGGTCGACCAGATGCTCCTCTATATCTACAGCACCAATGCACCCTACTGGCTACACGGCCTACGACGCGATGATCGCGGCCCAGAGGGCTGAGCCCGACGAGCAGAAGCCGACTGGAGATCCTGAAGGAACTCCGGATCCAGGTGGCCGAGGACTGCATCCACATCCCCATCCACCGGGAGCTCTACGTCACGGCCTTCCGTGACGGCGTGACGGGCGACATCCCGTCGAGTAGCATCCCCCGAGCCGGCGCCACCAACCGGAGGCCGGCGCCGGGTCCGGAAGACCGGGAGTGGGACGGGGTAGTCCCCCTCCCACTCATTTTCCTGCGGCTGCGCCTGCGGAGAGCGATTCGCCGCCTTCCCGGAGAGCACCGACGGTCGCTCTCTACGCCAGGAGGCGCAGGCACTTCTTGATGCGAACCAGAGTCTCCGCGAGCAGCGGCTCGGGCTTCACCAGGCCGATGCGGAGCCAGTCGTTCACTGTCGTCCCGAACATCGGACCCGGCCACAGGGACACGCCGAAGTCCGAGACCAGCACTTCCGCGAACCTCACCGCGTTGGTGGAGATCTTGCCCCCGAGGTCGACAAGGACGACGTAACCGGTTCCGGGGTTGTTGTGCTTCAGCCCCATCTTCTCGATGCCGTCCATAAACAGCTTGCGCCGCCGCCCGAACGTCGCCCGTATCTCCTCGGCGTAGGCCTCCGACTCAGGGTCGAACGCGGCCAGGGCGGCGTACTGGGAGATGGTGCAGGTCGAGAGGCTGCTGTTGTGCTTGACCTCGCCGAGGGCGCTCGCAATCTCCGCTGGCGCCGCGGCCCAGCCGACCCTGAACCCGGTCATGGCGTAGGCCTTGGAGAAGCTGCCTACGGTGATCACCCGGTCCCAAATCCCCGGGACGCTGGCGAAGCTGATGAAAGGCTTGTCGGTGTAGTTGAAGCGCTTGTAGATCTCGTCCGAGACGACGAGCAGGTCGTGCTTGACCGCGAAGCTCGCGAAGGCCTCGAGCTGCTTACGGGTGTAGACCACGCCGCCCGGGTTGGAGGGGTTGGTGATCACCAGCAGCCTCGTGCGGTCCGATACGGCGGCCTCGAGGTCGGCCATCCGCGGGACGAAGCCTGCTTCAGGGCCGGCGGCGACGAGCACGGGCTTGGCCCCGGCGAAGTAGGTCGTCACCACGTGCCCGGGGTAGTAGGGGTCGGTGATCAGGACCTCGTCACCGGGGTTCAGGACGGCGCGGAAGGCCGCCGATAGGGCTTCCCCGGTGCCGGCCGTGATGACCACCTCTGAGCGAGGGTCGTACTTGGTGCCGTCCGCCAACAGGTGTTCCGCGACTTTCTCCCGCAAGGCGAGGAGGCCCGTGGGCTCCGTATACCGGGTCTTCCCTTCCTTGAGAGCGCGAGCGGCTGCCTCCAGGACCTTGGGTGGGCTTGGCATGTCGGGGTCAGCCGAGCTTAGCTGGATGAGGTCCTTCTTGCCCCGGCCCATCTCCGCCAACCTCGACCTGATTTCCCAACCTTGCTCGCCGGCCCGCTTGGCCTGGACCATTCTCGCCACAACGTCGTCCCGCTTCATTACGCGATTCCTCCTCTTCAGACGGCCTACTCCGTGGACAGGAAGGAGAGCACCAAATCGTTGAACATCCGGGGCGCCTCGACCGGAACGAGGCGGCCGCAACCTTCGGCTGGGATGAAGCGGGCGCCCGGAATCGTCTCGGCTACCCGTCGCGAGAGATTGAAGGTGAAGTCTTCGGTCCCGGCAACGACCAGAGTCGGCGCGCCGATGCCCCTCACCGCCGCCGGAGTGATGTCGAGGGCCGCCAGGGCGTTGTAGAACGTGACCATGGAATCGAGTTCAAGGTACTTCACTCGCTTGGCCAGCAGGGATATCAGGTACTCCCCGTGAGCTGACGAAGCGTAAGCCTCGCTGAAAAGAGACCTGACCGCGCGCGCGTGGTAGCCGGCCAGGCCGTCCTCGGCGAAGCCCTTCAGGCGCTTGGCGGCGATGTCGACGCCGACGAGAGATGACGTGGTGGACACGAGGACCATCCTGCCGACGCGGGCAGGATGGGCGATGGCGAAGAACTGCGCGGCGATACCGCCCAGCGAGGTACCGATCACGTGCGCCCGGTCTATCCCGAGGGCCTCGAGGAAGAGGGCGGTGTCCTCGCCGTAGATGGAGATGTCGAAGGGTGTGGTGGTCTTCTCTGACAGCCCGAAGCACCGCTGGTCGAGCGCGATCACCCGGTAGTCGCTCGAGAAGGCCGGCACCTGGTTGAACCAGACGGTGTGATCGAGGGGAGACGGATGAAGGAGCAGCACCGCCTCGCCTTCGCCGGTCTCGATGTAGTGGAACCTGTCCCCGCGGACATCGACAAAACTCACGGCTACTCCCCCGTCCGCCTAGTCGGCCTGCTCGAGATAGCTGACAAGGTGCGAGTAGTCCTTGCGGGGCGGGGCGAAGATGTCCAGGGTGGTCACAATCCGGTCGCCGGGAACCTCGGCGAAGTGAACGGCTCCCGCCGGGATGTTGAACACGTCGCCCGTCCTGGTGCGATGCCTCTTGCCCTCCACGGTGAAGAAGACCTCGCCGTCGATGACACACACCATCTGGTCGAAGTCGTGTACGTGGGGGCGGGTCTCCATGCCCGGGTGAAGGAAATGATGGACCACCATTACGTCGGAGTTGGCGAAGGCTCGCCTGACGACTCCCGCCCGGGCTTCCTCCGGAGGTAGCTCGCTCCAGCTATAGACTTTCACCGTTTCTCCCCTCCTTCGGTTGATTGCCGAATCTGTTGCCCCAGCCGCATCTGCTGCCGCAGCCTACGAGTCTCACCGAGATCCAGCCTGTAGTCCTCCTCGAGTCGGACCAGCTCGTCAGGTGAGCCACTGACCCTAACGGCCACGCCGTACACCTCGGCGGCCTCTTGCGGGGTTATGTAGCCTAGAATCGCGTCCCTCAGCACCGCCTCAGGCGACCGGTCCAGGGGGTCACCGTATCCTCCGCCGCCGGGCAGGTCAAGGTAGACCCTGCGGTCCCTGTCCAGCACCCGGGAGGTCTTGTCATTGAGGACTTCCCCCGTGTCGAGGGCGAAAGTCCCCGCCCCGCCGGGGGCCCCGCCGTCGAGGCCAAGGGCCACGTGCTTGGTCCGGTCGCACGTCACTCCGAAGCGATAGGGCGCGCCGCTCGCGACGGCCAACTCGAGTGATTGCCCCAGCCCGCCGCGGAACCGGCCGGCGCCTCCGGAACCGGGTCGGAGCTCCTTCTTGTGGAACAGAATCGGGGTCAGGTTCTCGGTTACCTCCACCGGACAGCCGGCGACACCGCTCGGGAAGCCCGTGGCGGACAGGCCGTCCTTGCACGCTCTCGCGCCGGTGCCGCCCATGACAAAGAAGGTGTAGCTGAAATCGCTCGCTGGGGGACGCTTCCCCTGGAGCGTGGTCAGCCATACGGAATCGGCGCCGAGAGCCATGGCTCGCTCGCCCAGGATGGGGCTGAGCGCTCGGAGCACCGCTCCCGGGACGAAGTGACCCAGGATGGCTCTCGCGGCGACTGGCGCAGGCCTCCGCGCACTGAGGATGGTCCCCTCCGGGATGATGATCCGGACGGGTCGAAAGCTGCCATCGTTGTTCGGGACGTCCTGGGCGATGGCCGCCTTGAGGGCGAAGGTCGTGTAGGCCGCGGTGTAGTTGTAGACCACGTTGATGCCCCGGCTGCTTTCCGGCGAGGATCCGGAGAAGTCCACCGCCAGCTCATCGCCGGATATGGTGACCCTGGTTCGTATGCGAATCGCCTCGTCGTAGCCGTCCGCCCATGTCTCGCTCGAGTAGTCTCCGTCAGGCAGCGCGGCTATGGCTTGCCTCAGGACCTCCTCCGTTCTGCCCGTGATGATGTCCGAGACTTCCTCCAGGTCGTCGAGCGCGAATTCCTCCAGCAAGGACACCAGCCGCGTCGCGCCGACGTAGTTGCAGGCGATCTGCGCCTGGAGGTCTCCCATCACTGCCGCCGGCTCGCGCACGTTGCCCTTGATGATACCGACAAGATCCTCGTTCAGCTCACCCTTGCGGCAGAGCTTCATGATGGGGATGTAGAGACCCTCTTCGTAGACGTCGTGGGCGTCCGCGGACAGCGGCCTGCCGCTCATATCAAGGGCGTGACAGGTGTTGGCGAAGAAACCGACGGCCTTCCCGCGGTGGAAGACGGGCGTGGCTACCGTAAGGTCGTTCAGATGGCCCGACGTGTACCAGGGGTCGTTGGTGATGAGAACGTCACCGGGGTCGAGCCGTTCGGGAGGGTACTCCCGGAGGAAGTGCTTCACTCCGGTGGCCATGGAGTTGATGTGCCCGGGAGTGCCCGTCTCCGACTGGGCGACCATACGGGCCCGTCCGTCGAAGACGCCGGCCGAGAGATCCTCGGCCTCGCGGAGAAGGGGGGTGAACGCGGTTCGGATAAGGGCGGCCGACTGCTCGTTGGTGATGGATATCAGGCGGTCCCACAGGATCTTCTGGTGTATCGGGTTCTTCAGGTCGCTCGCCACGGTCAGCCCTCTCCCGGACTTCGCTACTCCCTCTTCACTCCAGGTCGATGACCACGTTACCGAAACCGTCCACCCGTGCCCGGGCGCGGTGGCCGACGACTATCGTTGACTCCCGCTCCTCGATGATGGCGGGTCCCTCGAGGCTCTCGCCGATGCGAAGGGCGTACCGGCTGTAGACGGGGGTTTCCTCGCAGGAACGGCTCTCCGGCCAGAAAACCGGTCTCTGCCCCGTGAGCGCGCCGTCGCCGCTGTCGGCGCTCTTCAGGAGTTGGGAGAGCCGGAGATCGGAGCTGGGTCCCTGGGCGATCACGCCCCAGGTCACCAACTTGATGTCGCGGCCCGCCACGGTCCGACCGTAGAGACTCGCGTACCGGCGCTCGAAGGCCTCCGAAAGCGCCGCCTTGCTTTCGACCCGCGCTCCGGGGAGATGCACCCGGACATCGTGTCCCTGACCCTCGTAGCGCATCGCGCAGTAGCCGTGGACCTCGATCCGATCGTCCGGTATGCCGGCCGTCGCCAGCATGGCCCGGCCCTGGTCTTCCAGGTGGCGCAGGAGATCACCTATCTCGTCCGTGGTCGTCTCCGAGATGGTCCTGTACCAGCCCTGCACGGCCTCGAACGACGCCGGTGCGGTCAGGAACCCGCGCGCGGAGGCTACGCCGGCTCCGAGGGGGATGATGACCTGGGGCGAGCCGAGGACTCTGGCCACACCGAAGGCGTGAACCGGTCCGGCGCCCCCGTAGGCGAAAAGCGGGTAGTCGCCGGGGTCCTTGCCCCGGTCCGTGAGATGGACGCGCGCTGCGCTGGCCATGCTCTCGTTGACGAGTTCGTGGATACCCCAGGCGGCCTCTCTCGGGTCCATCCCGAGTGGCCCGGCCAGGTCGTTCAGGATGGCCTGCTCGGCGGCTTCCGGGCTGAGGGTCATCTCGCCGCCCAGGAAAAACGCCGGGTTGAGGTAGCCCAGCATGAGGTCGGCGTCGGTGACCGTCGGCCTCGTGCCTCCAAGATTGTAACAGGCGGGTCCCGGACTCGACCCCGCGCTCTCGGGCCCTACCTTCACGAGGCCCAAGGCGTCGAGTTGAGCGATGCTGCCTCCCCCCGCGCCTATCTCGAGGAGCTCGATGACCGGAGCCCGCACAGGCAGGCCGCTTCCCTTTGCGAACCGGTACCTGCGGTCGACCTCGAACCCAGGCGCGACTAGCGGGCTGCCTCCGTCGATCACGCCGATCTTGGCGGTGGTGCCTCCCATGTCGAAGGCCAGCAACTTAGGCGCCGACGCGACCCGGCCGTGGTGAGCCGCGCAGAGCATGCCGCCCACTGGCCCGGACTCCAGGACCCGCACGGGCAGTTCCTTGGCGGTCACACTGCTGGTGAGGCCCCCGCTCGACTGCATGATGAAGAAGGCGCCGGCGAAACCGCGGGCGGCCAGGGACGCTTCGATGTTCTCAATGTACTCGGCCATCCTCCCCTGCAGGTAGGCGTTGCACAGGGTGGTTGAGGCGCGCTCGTATTCCTTCACCTCCGGGTTGACCCGGGAGGACAAAGAGACGTTGAGTCCGGGAGCGACCTCGCGCGCGATCTCGGCGACGGCCGTTTCGTGCGCCGGATTCCTGTAGCTGTGAAGGAAGCAGACGGCGACAGCCTCTATGCCTCGGGCCGTCAGCCTGGAGAGCAGTTTCGCGACCTGCTCCGTGTCGAGCGGAACCAGCACCTCTCCCTGGGACGTGACGCGTTCCCGGATCCCGAAGCGAAGGTTCCTCGGGGCAAGTGGTTCGGGCAATTCCAGGAGTAGGTCATACATCACGTACCTCTGCTCGCGGCGAAGCTCGACACTGTCGCTGAAGCCCTCCGTGGCCAGCAGCGCCGTCGGCGAGCCTTTGCGCTCGATGATTGCGTTTATCCCCAGGGTTGTGCCGTGCACCAGGACATCGACGCCGGAGAGTGGTCGCTTCGAGGCGGCTGAAGCCTTCTGGACGGCGTTCAGGAACCCCTCGGACGGGTCGGGGTAGGTGGTGAGGACCTTCTCGATCCAGATCTCGCCCGAGTCGTCATCGACGAGGAGCAGATCGGTGAAGGTGCCTCCGATGTCAACGGCCAGGCGCATGTGGAGCCTCCTCGAAGGTCAAGGAATCCTGAAGCCGGCGTTTACCAGGTCCTGGGTCCTCCTGATGCAGTCCTCGATCCCCTTCTCCACGGGCCACGCCGGACTGAAGCCGAGATCCGCCTTTGCCCGGCTGATGTCGATCAGGCACGAGCGCCAACCTCCGGGCGCGAAGTCCGCGCCCGAGCCGATATCAAGCTTGGCGCCTGGCAGCACCGACTTGATGGCCTGGACAATCTGGCGAACCTGAACCGTCGTCCCGCTCCCGGCGTTGTAGACCGTGTGCGGCAGGGTCTTGGCACGCAGGGCGAGCGCCATGATGCCTGCCAGGTCCTTCACGTAGACGATATCCATGGGGTGGTCGGCCCCGCTGGGCTGGCTCAGAGCCACGCCCTGGATGGCCCTGGCCATGAGGGTGTGGAGCCGGCCCATCGCGTGCTCCTGTCCGTGGCGGATGACCCGCTCGGCGGCGTAGTAGACGGCAAACCGGAAGGCTACCCAGTCGAGGCCGAACTGCCGCTGGTAGAACTCACCCATCCGCTCGCCCGCCAGCTTCCAGACCTCGTACGGCCGGACCACGTCAGTCCAGTGCTCTTCCGGCACCGGCTCGTAATCAGGCGGTCCGTGACGGGTACCCCGGAAGTCGGGGTAGACCGTGCGCGTGCTGGCGAACAGCACCCGGCGAACGCCGGTGAGGCGGGCCGCTTCCAGCACGTTCATCGTGCCGGCGGCGTTGACGCGGAACTTCAGTAGCGGGTAGTCGTCCGGAGCCGTGCCTGTCAGCGCGGCCAGATGGATGACCGCTTCGATTTTGTGCTTCAGCAGCAGGTGCAGCAGCGGGCTCAACTCGCCGATATCGAACTGGTGGAACTCGATGCGGTCGCCGAACTCGGCGGCGAGGTGAGGGGGAAGGGGCGCGGCGTCCATGACCACCGGCTTCTCGCCGGACTCAACAAGCTCCCGGACCACATAAGACCCGACAACTCCTGCACCGCCAGTAACCAGTACCTTCATCTGAGATGACTCCTCCTATCGCTTCTCGTTCTCGGAGGCCAGGAAATCCAGCCAGAGCTCGCCGGCCACGGCGTAGTTCTCGTCGTCGATGTCCCTGATGAGAATCCGGACTCCGGCAGGAGCTATCCTCAGGACCTCGCAGATGGTCTTGGTCGCCTCCCGTACCAGAGCCCGTTTCTGCTCTATCGTGTATCCGGTCTTCAAATCGATCTGAATTGTGGGCATCGCGTCATCCTCCTAAAGGAACTCCCGAGAGCCTGGAGAACTCTTCATCATCAACGACGATGATTTGACTTTTTTACTTCTACATACCGCCGGTTCCTCCTTCCTACTTCGCTTTTACGCAGAGGCGGCGCCCCGAGGCTGGTTCCCAGCCCGAAGAGGTGAGCGAGATGAGGCTGCACCCGGAAAGGACCCGCGACTTCGTGAGGGCCGCCTTTGAAGCGCTTGGCGCGACTCCCGAGGATGCCCTAGTCATTGCCGACTACATCGTCTTTACGAGCCTGCGCGGCGTGGACTCCCACGGGATTCGATACGTCCCCGTCTGGGCGGACGAGATCCGCCGCGGTAAGATGAAGGCCCGCTACGAAGCTAGACTGGTCAGGGATACCGGGGCGGTGGCCCTGTTTCACGGGGACAATGGTCTTGGCGTGCCTGTCGGTCACCGGGCCATGCAGTGCGCCGTCGAGAAGGCGTGCCGGTACGGCGTCGGCCTCGCCGGGACCAGCCACACGAACCAGTTGGGGTCCCTGGCCTTCTATGCCGCGCTGGCTCTCGGTCACGGCATGATTGGGATGGTCGTTACCAACGCCCAAGGCCGGTTTATGGCTCCCTGGGGCGGCCGGACTCCGATGATCGGCAACAACCCTCTTGCCGTAGCCATCCCGGCGGGGGATGAAGAGCCTGTCCTCCTGGACATGGCCATGAGTGTCGTCGCTCGCGGCAAGATCGTGCTGGCGGCCGATGAGGGAAGGCCGATTCCGGAAGGCTGGGCCACGACGAGGGAAGGGCTGCCCACCACCGACGCTGTCCTCGGCGCCGCCGGCCTGCTGCTCCCCATAGGCGGTCCCAAGGGGTCCGGCCTCTCGATCGTCATCGGCTCCCTGTGCGCGTGCCTCACGGGAGCCGCGTTCGACAGCCAGATCGTGGGCCCCGGAAACCAGCCGCGCAACTCCGGACAGCTCTTCCTGGCAATCCGGCCCGACGCGTTCGTGGATCCCGGTGAGTTCCGGTCGCGCATGGACGAGCGCATCAGGGAACTCAGGACCTCGGAGCCCGCGGCGGGGTGCGACCGTGTGTACTTGCCGGGCGAGAAAGAGGCCGTCACCCGCCGGGAGCGTCTCGCCAGCGGTATTCCCGTTTCTCAGAAGCTTGTTGACGACCTACGCGGCCTCGCGGCAGAGCTCGGACTCGAGGAAGGCCTCGACTAGCAGAGCTATGACGGGGACAGGCCCGGCCGACTGGAGGGATTGGACCGTGAAACCCATCGTTGTGACCGGCGCGGCGGGGACCGTGGGGTCGCACGTCGTGCGCACACTGCTCGCCGGCGGAAGGCCCGTCGTGGCCACCGACCAATTGCCGGAACCGGGAGTGCTTCTGAGTGGTCTCGACCGTCTGGACTACCGCCGGATGGACATCTGCGACCTGAGCCAGATCGTGGCCATCATCAAGGATGTCGGCCCGGAAGTCGTCATCCACATGGCGGCGCTCGTGGGGGACTGGTACAACCTGCACCCTCTGGCCAATCTCAACACCAACCTCGGCGGCACACTCAACATGCTCGAGGCGTGCCGGCTGATGGACGTTAAGCGGCTGGTCTTCGCCTCCACGTGGGCGCTCTACGGCGGCTTGGAGGGCACACCTCACTCTCATCCCGAGTACAAGCCGGTGCCCGAAGACATGCCTCCCGTCCTGGTGCGCCCCTACGAGATTGTTAAGTACAGTTGTGAGCGCTACGCCGCCTGGTACCGGAAGATGTACGGCCTCGAGTTCGCGGCGGTCCGCTTCGGCAGTTACTACGCGGCCGAACGCATGCTGCAGGTCGAGGCTCGGAGTTCAGGGGCGTTCAACGACATGATTCGCGCCGTCGGAAACGGCCGGCCCTACCGCCTGGAGGCCGGCGGAGACCAGGGCTTCGACGCTGTGTACGTGAAGGATTGCGCGGCGGGGGTGACAGCCGCCGCCCTCGCCGAGTCGACTCCGTCAGGGGTCTACAACATCGGCGCCGGCAAGGCCTCCACGCTTCTGGAGGCGGCGGCCGTCCTCCGCGACCTGGTTCCCGGTATCGACATCTCGGTCGGGCCGGGGCTTCTCCAGGCCAAGCACTACTGCGCCTTGGACATCAGCCGCGCCCGGAACGAGATCGGCTATGACCCAGGCTTCAGCCTGCGAGAGGGACTTGCCGACTGTCTCAGCGAAATCAAGTGCTGGAAGACCCGGCTCGGCCACCGCTGCTAGGAAGTCGTGAGATGGACGAGCGGTCGACGGGCCGGTATATTGAGCGATATCTGTGCTGGCTGGCCACTAGGTGACACGGGCAGGGGGGCCTATGCTAGAAGTCACGGCAGTCACGAAGCTGTACGGGCGGGCTACGGGCGTCAGGGACGTCTCCTTCGGCGTGGCTCCCGGGGAAATAGTGGGGCTGCTCGGGCCTAACGGGGCGGGCAAGACCACGATCATGAGAGTGGTGACCGGTTTTCTTACGGCCACCGCCGGCACGGTCAAAGTGGCGGGCTTCGATGTCGTCGACCAGCCACTCCAGGCCCGGAGGCACCTGGGCTATCTGCCGGAGCAGCCCCCCGTCTATCCGGACATGACCGTCGCGAGCTATCTCGATTTCGTGGCCCAGGTCCGGGAGGTGCCGGCTCGCGAACGCCGGGCGCGCATCGGGTCCGCCATCGAGCAACTGGACCTGTCTTCGGTGTCCGGGCGCCTGATAGGCAATCTCTCCAAAGGCTACCGGCAGAGAGTTGGGCTCGCTCAGGCCCTGGTTCACGATCCCCCGCTCCTGGTGCTGGACGAGCCCTCTTCGTCCCTCGACCCCGGCCAGACCGTCGAGATGCGGAACATCGTCCGGCGTCTAGGGGAGACCCGGGCCGTCCTTCTCAGTTCGCACATCCTGGCGGAGGTCGAGCGCATATGCGCCCGGGTCGTGATCCTCAAACAGGGACGGGTGGTCGCTGCGGACCGCATGGATCGGCTGACCCGGCTGCTCGCCGTCGGCACCAAGCTGAGGATCCAGGTTCGCGGGAAGAGACGCGACGTGGACTCCGTCCTCGCCAAGGTGCCCAAACTGGAGAGCTGGGAACTCGAAGACGCCGGAGAAGACGTGGTCGTAGGTCACCTTCACCCCTCCTCAGGAGCGGACATCCGGGAAACCCTGTTCTTCCGCCTGGCTGAGGCCGGCTATCCCCTGCTGGAGGTGCGCCCGGAAGTGCCGGGCCTGGAGAGCGTGTTCATGGAGCTGACCGGCGGAGCGATGCCTGCCCACAAACCCGGGAAGAGCGCTTCTCGCTCCGGGGTGGAGGTGAGAGGACGGTGACCAAGGTCTGGGCCGTCTACTGGCGTGAGGTGCAAGCCTACTTCCTCTCGCCGGTGGCCTACGTGTTCATGGCCGTGTTCCTGCTTCTCACCGGCTGGTTCTTCGCCGCGAGGCTCTTCGCGACCCAGTACATCGAGATGCAGGTCGTTTTCGCGAACATGACCTTCATGTTCGTCTTCATCGCGCCTCTTCTCACCATGCGCCTGCTGGCCGAGGAGCGCCGGATGGGTACCGATGAGTTCCTTCTCACCGCGCCCCTCACTGTGGGACAGATCGTGGTCGGCAAGTTCCTCGCCGCCGTGACGGTCTACCTGGCCTTTCTGGCCGTAACGGGGGTTTATCCCTGGCTTCTCTACCGCTACGGCTTTCCCGACTGGGTGACCATCGGCACCGGCTACCTCGGCGTGATCCTGGTCGGAGCGGCCTACCTGGCCGTGGGGGTGCTGGCCTCGAGCTTGACTAACAGCCAGATGGTCGCCGGTTTGCTGGGGTTCGGCGTTCTACTGCTGTCACTGGTCGTAGACCGCGCGGCGGTGGTTTCCACCGGGCTACTGGCAAAGGTCCTTCAGGCCATATCGATCTCGGCGCGAGCGAACGGCCTTTACATGGGCGTGCTCAATGTGGCCGACCTCTTTTACTTGATTTCGTTCACGGGAGGGCTCCTGTTCCTGACTGTCCGTGTCATGGAGCGGCGCCGCTGGCTCTGATTCTCGAGGAGGGGGACTCTTGGCGGAGGATACGAAGCGGAACGGACGGGACGGAGGGGCTGCCGCGAGGCGACGTGTTCGCCGCGGGATAACCGAAGCCGGCCTGACCTTCCTGGTCCTGGCCTGCTTGATCCTGACAAACGTCGCTGCGGCGCGCGTCGCCCCGGTCATCGACCTCACCAGGGACAAGCTCTACACCCTATCATCCCAGACAGAGCAGCTCCTTTCCGGGCTGGAAAGCGACGTTCAGGTGCTGGTGTTCGCGGGTCAGGATGCCTTCTACCGGCAGGATCTCGGGGGCCTCCTGGCCGAGTACCGTCGAACGTCGCCCCGGATCAGCTACGAGTTCGTCGACCCTTCCCTGGAGCCCGCCCTCGCTCAGGCCCACGGCGTCACCCAGACGGACATCATGGTCATCATCACCGGCGAGCGCAAGCGCCAGGTCCCCGTGCTCCTCCTGTTCGCGCCGGGAGACCACCCCGACGGGATAAAGTTCAGTGGTGAACAGGCCCTGAACCTGGCCATCCTGGAGCTGACCAGGGAGCATGTCCGTCCGGTGCTGTTTCTCGTCGGCCACGGCGAGCCCGACCCGTTCGAGGAGTTCCCCGCCCTGATCGAGGCTCTGAGGCGGGAGCTCTACCGGGTCGACTCCCTCAACCTGGCGCGCAAGCCCATCCCCGAGGATACGGCGCTGATCATCATGGTCGGCCCGCACCAGGACCCCAGCCCGGCCGAAATCGAGGCTCTCGACGGGTGGCTCCGCTCCGGAGGCAGGCTCATGATCCTGCTCGACCCGGCCCCGCCGGGCACTTTTCCGCAGTTGGTCCAGTTCTTAGCCAGGTGGGGTGTTGAGGTCCATGACGACGTGGTCGTCGATCCCGAGAGGGCCCTGTTCATGGACCCCATGACCCCGGTTGCCCGCCTCGACTGGCATCCTCTTACCGAGGCCCTCATCGCCCGCGACCTCTTGGTGGCCATGCCTCGGTCGCGGAGCATGGCGGCGGGCAGCGCACCGGACGGCCACGAGGTGCAGACGGTCTTCGGGACCAGCGAGGCCGCTTGGGGCGAACGGGACCTGACCGGGGCCGAGCCGAAGAACGACCCCCAGGACGTCCAACCGCCGTTCTCGATGGCCCTGGCCGTCGTGGCGAAGCAACAGGACGGGGAGTCGGTCGAGCCACGCCTGCTGGCGGTGGGGAGTTCGGGGTTCATTCATCCCTCTGTCGCGGAGTTCCAGGGCAACACCGACTTCTTCCTCAACGCGCTCAACTGGCTCGCGGGCGAGGAGCAGCAGATGACTGTCAGGCCCAAGCAGCGCATTTACCAGCGCGTCTTCCTGACACCACAGGACGCACGTTTCGTGTTCAACACTACGGTCATCGCCCTTCCTCTGGGAAGCTTCGCTCTGGGCATCCTAGCCTGGCTGCGGAGGCGCAACAAGTGACCGGCGCCGACATCGCGGTCAGGATGCTCGAGCGCTATGGCGTCAGACACATTTTCGGCCTTCCGGGAGACACGAGCATGGCTCTCTACGACGCTTTTCGTCGCGCCAGCTCCCCCGAGCACATCGTAACGAGAGATGAACGCTCATCCGCCTACATGGCCGATGCCTACGCCAAAGTCACCGGTCGGCCCGGGGTGTGCGAAGGACCGAGCGGAGGCGGCGCGCTCTACATCATCCCGGGCGTGGCGGAGGCCGATGGTTCGCGGGTTCCCCTCGTTTGTCTGACCACGGACACTCCTCTCACCAGTGATGACCGGGGCTCGCTGACGAGCCTTGACCAGACCGGGTTGTTCAGACCCGTGACCCGCTTCACCGCCAGGGTGCTCATGCCGGAGAAGATACCGGAGACCCTGAGGAGAGCTTTCCGGCACGCTACCGCTGAACGGCAAGGGGCGTCCCACGTAGCTCTGCCTGAAGACGTCCTGTCACGGGAGCTGGACGGCCACGCGGCTCAACAGGACCTCTACGCCGAAGCCCATCACTGGGCGTTCCCCGCCCACCGCGGCACGCCGCCGGCAACCGACCTGGAGCAGGCAGTCGAACTGCTTCAGAACGCGTCTCGTCCCGTCATCTTTTGCGGCGGCGGCCTTCACATGTCGGCGGCGTGGGACGAACTCCGCCGGTTCGCGGAGATGACCTCCCTTCCAGTGGCCACGACCCTGAACGGCAAGGGCGCAATCGACGAACTCGGTCCCCTGGCGCTCGGCGTGGTTGGCGGGAACGGCGGCAAGGCAGCCTCCAACGAAGCTGTGCAGGCCGCGGACCTGGTCTTGGTCATCGGTTCGCGGTTGAACTCGACAAGCACCGCGGGGGGAAGCATCTTCGGCGACAACGTTCGACTGATACAGGTGGACCTCGACCCGGCGCAGATAGGCAACAATTTCCCGGTCGAACTAGGCCTGGCGGGTGACGCGAGGGCCGTCCTGGCCGCCTTCATCTCCCTTGTCGAGGAACGCTCTCGGCGTTCCGGGGGTTCCCGGGGCTCCCGGGGGAATGCCGAGTCCCACCGACCGTGGGCCGGGAAGTGCCGTACCGCCGTCGAGGAGGAGGTCCAGAGCTATGGGCACTATCTCGCCGCCGACGGCGTGCCGTTCACGCCGCACCGGGTCATCCGGGCCCTCGAGAAAGCGCTGCCGGCTGACAGCGTCCTCGTCTGCGACGCTGGCACCCCGACGCCCTACGTGGCCGCCTTCTACCGTCCCGCGTCCGCCGGGAGATTGTTCGTCGCCGGGAGGGCTCACGGATCTCTGGGCTACGCGGTACCCGCGGCGATTGGGGCCAAGGTCGGCGCTCCGGATAGACCGGTCGTGGCCCTTTTCGGCGACGGCAGCTTCGCGATGGCCTGCGGCGAGATGGAGACCATCAGTCGACGCCAGCTTCCGGTGGTCCTCCTTTCTTTCCGAAACGGTTGCTTCAGCTGGATAAAGTGTCTGCAGCAGATCTACTACGGGGAGCGGTACTTCGGGGTCGACTTCGGCAGCGACGTCGACTACTGCGAGGTGGCCAGGGCTTACGGCATCAGAGCCATCCGGCCCGCCTCCGGACCCGAGTTGGAAGAGGAACTGGCCCGGGCCGCAGCCGCCGACAGACCTACCTTCATCGAAGCCACGGTGCAGTGCATGACCAGGGCCACCCCGCCTGTCTCGGCCTGGCAACGGGACGCCGCGCTGGCCCCCGAGGACAGGAGGCGCAAGAGCTACTGAACTCTCCAGCCCGATGAACCGTCATTGATGGTCTGATGATGATGGACTATAATGGTTTGGGGTAGGCTTTCCCGCCAGCGATAGCAGATACCCCCCAGGAAAGGAAAGGGGAAAGTTGAGCAGCAACAGTAACAACCGCAAGCTTCTCGGGAGAGACCTGCAGCAGGTACGTATCGAGTATGTGATTCTGAGAGTGATAAAGGGCTCCGCGGAGCCCATCGGTGCCTCTGTCCTCCTGGCGCACCTGGAGAGTCAGTTCGCGATAAGTGAGCCCACAATCGGTCGAAAGCTAAGGGAACTTGACCGCGCCGGACACACCACGAAGATCGGTAAGCGTGGGCGCATCATCTCGCCCAAAGGCCTCGACTACCTACAGGAGCTAGAGGAGCTCTTCATGAAGGTGGACCACGCTGAATCCCTTCTGGCGCTGCTCGGCTCTGAGAGAAACCGGGAACTGCTCATCGAGGTTCTAGAGGCTCGGAAGGTACTTGAGACCGAGATCGTGCGTCGCGCCGCCGTCCGGATACGCGACGACCAGCTGACGGTGCTGAAACGTCTCCTGAGCGAGCAGTCCGACGCCACAGCCACCGAGGAAGCCGGAGCCCAGCAGAGCATCGAGTTCCACGACCTCATCGCTGAGGCGTCCGGCAACAGGGTCCTGCGCCATGCTCTGGCCCTCACCCGTCTCGAGAGCAATCTTTCTCCCCATGTCGCCCGGATCCGCAAGGAGGTCGGCGGCAACCTGGTGGGCGACCATGACGCCATCTACACCGCACTGTCGCAGCATGACCCCGACGCTGCAGAAGCGGCTATGAGGACGCACATCGATGGCCTCATCCGCGATGTCGAGAGATACTGGAGAAGGACTTCGGCTTCAAGAGACGTAAAGGAATCCAAATCCGAGCCCCGCAACGAGAAACAGTCCTAAGAAAGGTAGCCTGTCATGTAATCCCCGGACGGTGGCCCGCCGGAGGATCCGGTGGCCCCGACTTCATCATCATAGACCATGAAGGGAGCTTCACAGGATGAATGAAGTAGTGGGTCTGGTCGACGAAGACGTGATCCGGCTTAGGACCATCAAGCGACCCGCGCCGGAGACCATTGAAGCCTACCGGGCCCTCCCCGATACCTCCGGCCTCGTCGCGCGGGCCCTCGACTTCTTCGGCCTGTCGGCAACTATCCCCGGGACCGAGCTAAGGCCCCTGCGGGCCGACAGCAAGGTGGTGGGGCCCGCCATCACGGTGAGGAACATCCCGGAGCGCGAGGTTCCCTACAAGCGCTGGCAGGACCGGGCCATGACCCGACTCGGGGAGCGTGAGTCGTACTTCGTGCTAGAGCCGGGTGACGTCGTCGTCATCGACGGCGTCACGGTTTTCCCGGCCTCATGCCTTGGCCCCAACTCGACCGCCCTGGCGTCGGCTCTCGGGGCGGCGGGCATCGTCGTCTCCGGGGCCGTGACGGGCCCCAGCGGAATCCGGAACTCGCTCATCCCCGTGTGGTCCCGTGGCGTTACGACGCTGACGGGGCACCATCGGGCTACAACCGTGGAGATCAATGGGCCGATCGGGATTTCCGGCGTCAGGGTCGACCCCGGGGATCTCGTCGTCGCCGACGACAGCGGCATCTCGATCGTCCCGGCGGAGTATATCGACCCTGTGCTGCAGAGGGCCAGAGAGATAGCAGCGGCTGGCGGCCGTTTGCGTGACCTCATGAGCAAGCAGGCCGACCGCGAGGAGCTTCGTGTCGAACTCCTCGCCTTTATGGAGCAACTGGCTCGACGCCCCAAGGGCTGAGCGGCTTCAACCGCAGGGGCGGCCCCGGCAGGAAGAACATCGTCTAGCAGCCAATTAAGGCAGACACGCGCCGGAACCGGGGAACGCGAGCAATCCGGACGGCAGGCGAGGTGGGGAGCCCAAGTGAAGAGACTGGTTGAGCTCAAGGACCTCAAAACCCACTTCTTCACGGATGAAGGCGTAGTGAAAGCGGTAGACGGGGTTTCGTTCCACATCGGGCGGGGGGAGACGCTTGGAGTGGTGGGGGAGTCGGGATGCGGCAAGAGCGTCACCGCTCTCTCCATCCTGAGACTGTTCCCCAGCCCGCCGGGGAAGATCGTCGGCGGGGACATCCTGTTCGAGGGCAAGAGCATCCTGCGCAAGACTGAGGCCGAGATGCGGGACCTCCGCGGCGACCACATCGCCATGATTTTCCAGGAGCCCATGACCTCGCTGAACCCTGTCTTCACCTGCGGCGACCAAATCGCGGAGGCCATCGAAGTTCACCAAGGCCTATCGCGGAAAGAGGCCTTGGAGAAGGCGGTGGATATGCTCCGCCTCGTGGGAATCCCCCTGCCGGAGCGGAGGATCCACGAGTATCCTCACCAGCTGTCCGGCGGCATGCGCCAACGGGTCATGATCGGCATGGCCCTGTCCTGCAACCCCAAGCTGCTGATGGCCGACGAGCCGACCACAGCCCTGGACGTCACCATCCAGGCCCAGATCCTCGAGCTGATGAAGAAGCTCAAGGGTGAACTTGGCATGGCCATCATGCTGATAACCCATGACCTGGGGGTCATCGCCGAGATGGCCCAGCGGGTGGTAGTGATGTACGCCGGCAAGGTGGTGGAGGAAGCCGACGTCGTCAGCCTCTTCCGCAAGCCGCTTCACCCCTACTCGGAAGGGCTTCTGAACTCCATACCTCGCCTGAACCGGCCCAAGGGCAGGTTGCACGTGATCCCAGGCTACGTTCCCAACCCGGTCAACCTGCCACCCGGGTGCCGCTTCGGCCCCCGGTGTGCGTACGTCGAGGATATGTGCCGCGAGAAGGAGCCCGAACTGGTGGACATCGGCGGTGGCCGCCTGGTCAGTTGCTGGGTCCGCGCCGGCGGCAGGCGGGAAGAGGTGGCCTAGATGGGCATGGCCGAACAGGAAGCCATTCAAGACCACAAGCCCAGGGGCGACGTTCTGGTGGAGGTCAACGCCCTCCGTAAGTGGTTCCCGGTGACTGGCGGCATCTTCAGCCACCGGATCGGTCACGTGAAGGCGGTCGACGGTGTCAGCTTCTACATCAAACCCGGCGAGACCCTGGGCCTCGTGGGTGAATCTGGATGCGGCAAGACCACGACCGGACGGATGATCCTGCGTCTGGAGGAGCCGACCGAAGGCAAGGTCTACTTCGAGGGCCACGACGTTTTCAGCCTGGACCGGGAGGAGATGAGACGACTCCGCCGGCAGATGCAGATCGTCTTCCAGGACCCCTACAGCTCGCTCAACCCCCGGATGACGGTGGGCGTCATTGTCGGAGAGGCCCTCGAGATCCACGGCGTCAGCAAGGGCAAGGCGAGGGAGAAGCGGGTCCAGGAGTTGCTGGATGTCGTGGGACTGAACCCGAACCACATCAGCCGCTATCCTCATGAGTTCTCCGGCGGGCAGAGGCAACGGATCGGCGTGGCCCGGGCCCTTGCCCTCAACCCCAAGTTGATCATCTGCGACGAGCCGGTCAGCGCCCTGGACGTGTCCATCCAGTCTCACATCCTGAACCTGTTGGAGGACCTCCAGGCCGAGTTCAACCTGACGTATCTTTTCATCGCTCACAACCTATCGGTGGTAAAGCACATCTCTGACCGGGTGGGCGTGATGTATCTCGGCCAACTAGTCGAGTTGTGCTCGTCGGATGAGCTGTTCAGCAACCCCCTGCACCCCTACACCGAAGCCCTGATGTCCGCTATTCCCCTACCGGACCCGGAGCTAAAGCGGGAACGGATCATCCTGGAAGGTGATGTCCCCAGCCCTATGAACCCGCCTTCCGGTTGCCATTTCCATACTCGTTGCCGGCTCGCCCAGACGATCTGCGGTGAGGAAGCGCCACCCTTCATCGACACCGGCCACGAGCATTTTGTTGGCTGCCACCTACGCAAGGCAAATTGAAGCAGTAGCCTAGTCAGCGCGCTCCGCGGGTGGTCCCCAGGGCCGGCGAGGTCGCCGGCCCTCGCTACTATTCGGATACAGCGCTCCTCAACTCCCGCACCAGCGCGGCGAACGGTCCGAGCATCTGGCTCAGAGTGATCGTGAGCAGTTGGACACCCGCCTTGGACCACCTCTCCGCGGCCTGCGCGGAAGGTGTCAGGGTCCCGACGGGAATTCCCCGAGCCCGAATACGTCGTGTGACTTCCTCGACAATCCCCAGCAGCTTGGGGTTGGTGGTCTGGCCGGTCATACCCAGGGCCTGAGACAGGTCGAGGGGGCCAATGAACAAAGCATCGATCTCCTTGACGGCGAGGATACGGTCGAGGTCATCCAGAGCAGACATGGTCTCGATCTGCACCACCACTACCGTGGAGTCGTTGGAGGCGGCCACGAAACTGGCGACATCGCGCAGGCCGTAGCGACAGGCGCGCGTGCTCAACGCCAGCCCGCGAGTTCCCCGCGGAGCGAACCGGGCCGCCCGAGCTGCCTCTTCGGCTTCGGCGGCTGTCTTTATCCTTGGGATAACCACTCCGTCCGCGTCGGCATCGAGCACGTGGCCGATTTGAAAGAGGTTGGTTCCTTGAACCCTGACAAGGGCCTTCATCCCTACCACATGGGCGGCCCGAATCATGTCGGCCACATCGGTGATGCTGAGCGCGCCGTGTTCCATATCGATGATGACGAAGTCTATACCACAGTGGCCTAGAAGCTCGACCAGATCCGCTGACCGCAGGCTGATAAAGCAACCCAATAGGCGCCTGTTGGAGGAGAGCAGTCCCTTCAATCCGTTGTCCATGATTACCACCTTTCACTCGTGCGGGGGGGCCGGGCCTGGCCACGATGCTGTCCATGGCTTTCGAGGTTCTCAGGCCTGATGCCTGCTGACGAGGGCGGGGGTCACGGCCGTGCGGTCGCCACCTGCGGCTCTTTCGAAACCGAACAATCATAATCAAGCAATCCATGACCGAAGCAATCATCATCAATGACGGAGGAAAAGCCGAGTTTGTCTTGAACCGTCTTGGCAAGATGACCGCGACTGCGGCCACCCACGCCCGCTGAACGCCACGTTAGACCATCATCCGGCCTACGGACTACTGAGCGTGGCCCAAGCGGGCGAACCGTTCTCGAAGGGAGTCCCTCTCGCTTGCCCCGCCGCCAGCCGGACGCCTCATGGAAGTCGACCCTCTGGGTGATGGTCGCCGTGCAGGTTCTGGTGATGGTGGCGTTCAGCCTCTCCAACCCGCTGCTACCTCTGTTCCTGGAGGAGGAGCTTGGGCTCGCCCGCGGGCGCGAAGTGGAACTCTGGGCGGGCCTGATCGGTGGCGCCCACTTCCTCACGATGGCCATCTTCTCGCCTATGTGGGGGAATCTGGCCGACCGTCTTGGCCGTAAGCCTATGGTTCTCAGGTCGACGGCCTCCATCGCCGTTTTCAGTTGTCTCCTTGTCGTGGTGCAGACTCCGGTTCAGCTACTGACGGTCCGCCTCCTGATGGGTGTGCTCAGTGGTTTCCACACAACGGCCACGGCGCTCGTCGGGTCGGTTACGCCTCGAGAAAGGCTTGGGTACGCCCTTGGCTTGATCGGGACCGGGCAGGTTGTGGGTCTTGTCTTCGGGCCGCTTATCGGAGGTGTGGTCGGCGGCTATTTCGGGTACCGAATCGCGTTCCTCTTTACCGGCCTCGTGACCCTGATCGCCTTCGCTCTGACCGCGCTCTTCGTCCGGGAGGGCTTCGTCCGCCCCTGCCCAGACGAGTTGCGTGCCAGGCCGGGGCTGCTTGCGGGCATCGCAGCTATGGCCCGTTCGAGAGAGCTGATGCCCATGCTCGTCGTGTTGATGCTGTCGAGGGCTGCTGTAGCCGGAATAGCGCCAGTGACCTCTCTCTTCATTGGTGAGCTCGACGTCAGGGGCTATCTCGTGCCCACCATGGCCGGACTGGCCTTCTCCATGAGCGGCGTCGGTGCCGCTGGCAGCGCGCCAATCCTGGGTCGCCTGTCCGATCGGGTAGGAAGCAGGAAAGTCCTCATCGCGGCCCTAGCCGGGTCGGCCGTCATCTACTTGCCTCAGGCCTTCGTGGTCACCGGAGCCCAGTTCCTGGCCTTGAGGTTTCTGGTCGGAGTACTGGACGGAGGAATTCAGCCGGCTTCGAACGCACTCGTGGGGCGAGCCGCTCCTGCCGGCAGGCAGAGCGCCGCCTACGGACTCATGGCCAGCGCCGCGTCTTTCGGGGGTTTCGTGGGACCGCTTCTCACTGGATTCGTGGCGGCGTCATTCGGTCTCCGCGCGGTCTTCATCTATACGGCGGCAATCGTCGCCTTCAACTGCTGGTGGGTGGTGGCGAAGGTCAGGGAGCCGGAGCATGATATGCCTGCGAAGGTCGCTCCAGCGAGTAATCGTCACTCCTAGAGGCCCCTGGGTCCTCTCGAGAGGTCTTCTCTCTCGACCTCGATCGAGGGGAGGTGGAGGGCCTGTCTCGCGGTGGTTTCTTGACGGCCACGGTAGGAGGGCGAAAACGAGATTATTCCCAAAGCTATCCGGGGCCGACTCGCACCGGGAGCTCGAAGAGCGCGAGTCTGGTGGTGAGCGCCACGGCTAATGCCGGCCGCAGACTGTGCGCGGACGCGAGTTGAGAGCTTCCCCGATCAGGCGAGCCAGGCTATCCTGGTACGACCGTCCGACTCCAACTGCCGGAAATCGGCGTCGCTGGTCACCAGGATGGCATCCATCTCATTGGCAAGCGCGGCCCCGAAGCAATCCGCAAACGATATGCCCCCGCCTGCCTTGAGCTTCGCGGCGGACCGCACCCGCGCCCAGGATGCCTCCAGCACCCTGACCTTTGGCGTTTCGAGGAGCCTTGTTTCGACTTCGGTTGCCGCGGCCTCGCCGAAGCTCCTGTGGATGACATAGAAAACTTCGCCTAAGTTGATGGCGCTGACAAATACCTCGGTGTCGTCAGCGACAAGGAGGTCCTCAATCATCTGGGCGCCCGGCTCGTCTTGGAGAAACGCCAGCAGGGCGCAGGCATCCAGGACGTATCGTCTAGACACGCTTATCGTCCTCCTTGGCCCGTTCCGATTGTCTTTCACGGATGAGAGCCTCGGCTAGGCTGCTCGGTCCCTTGTAGGCTCCCCGCAACTCCAGTAAGGGGTGCCGCTCGAGTGGCCGCAGGACTATCTCCCCGGCTTCCTCTCTCACTAGAAACCGGTCGCCCTTACGCAGGTTGTACTTGTTCCTTATCTCGCTGGGGATGACCAACTGCCCTTTCCCCGAAAGCCTGATGATGGTCAAAGCGCCCATCCTCCCGTCTTACTGCAACCCATGTCTTACCTGACCCAGTGTAAGTCGCGGGAGGTGGATAAGTCAAGGTAACGCATGGCTAGCGAGCTCATTTCTCTACCTCGCTCATCAGCCTCGCTCATCAGCTTCACCTCGTCCAGGCACCCGTCCGGGGTGAGGCGGGCGTGGTCGGGGTCCGGCGACAGGGCCAGGCGTACGACTGTCGCACCATCGGCGGGGGAGTAGATGAGGCGGGCCGTCTCGCGCGAGGCCGCCCTCGGCTGGTGGGCGAACTCGACTGCGGCGATTTCCGCGCCTCCGCCTCCGCCGGCGTCCCATCTAAGACATCTGGGCCTCCTCGGTCAATCTCTGTAGTGGCAGGTAAGCAAGGTCCTTTGGAGAGGTTTCAGGTTCAGGAGGGTCCTGCTCATTT
>QZJP01000002.1 GCA_003599345.1 Bacillota bacterium
CCTCGGCGTGCGCTGCCGGACGCCCCGGGGCAGGTTAGGCATGACCAGGTCTTACCTGTGTTTGGCTGTCTTCGCGAGGAAGGGAACGGTAACGGGCCCGAGAATAACCCCGGTGCCGGCCCCACCGGGCCGGCTGGCCTCGTCGCCCGCCGGGCCAAGCCTCGGGTATTGGGGGGTCTGCCCTTGGTCGCGAAACGGGGAAGCCACCAGCCCCGGGACGCCGCGCCTGAGCAACCTGTACACCAAGGGGGCACGGCGGGATTGTTCGTCTCCATCCTCGTAAGGTATCCTGAGATCGCCCGCGTCACCTACCACCGCGAAACGCACTGCCTGAAGCTGGCCGTTCTGGTCAAGTCCCATCTCGACGAGGAAGCCGTCTCTCGCCTCAGAGATCTCATCGCCAAGTCGGTCAAGGCTTATGCCCGGCTGTCGGGACGTGAGGTGAGGGTTGTCGACCTATCGGTGACGACCCGTGAGGGGGTCAGTGTAGCCGAGATGTGGCGGGATCTGGATTCCCTCACCCAGAGTGAGCTGTCAATGACTCTGGCCTTGCTCCGGGAGTCCTTCGGGCAAGAACTGGTGGTCGACCAGTTCCCCGGTATGGACGGGGAGGACCTCTCCTTCCAGGAAGAGCTTATCGAGGAAATGCTCGAAGACCTCAGGGGTGCGAAGCACCAGCCTAACCTCATAGCTTTCCGCGAAGAAGGCCGCGTCCTCATCTTCAACCGATGAGGATTCTCGCCGTCGGCGACATAGTGGGCAGGCCGGGGCGAAGGGCTGTCGCCGCGTTCCTTCCCGTCCTCGTGAGAGACTACGATTGTGACCTGGTAATCGCCAACGCCGAGAACGCCGCGGGTGGAATGGGAATCACCGCCGCCGTCGGGCAGGAGCTCCTCGACCTCGGCATCGATCTTCTCACCATGGGAAACCACGCTTGGGCCAAGCGCGAAGCCTACGAGTACCTGGACAGCGAACCCCGCGTCATCCGTCCCGCCAACTACCCCGAAGGCGCTCCCGGCAGGGGCTCTACGGTGGTCCGTTCACGTAGCGGCGTACCCGTCGGCGTGGGAAACGTCGGTGGCCGTGTGTTCTCAGTGAACGACCTCGAGTGCCCCTTCCGCCGCGCCAGGGACATAGCCGAGGAACTGAGGCGGTCGGCGAAGGTCACCGTCATCGACTTCCACGCCGAGGCTACTTCCGAGAAGGTCGCCCTTGGTCACTACCTGGATGGGCGCGTTAGCGCGGTTTTCGGGACCCACACCCATGTCCCGACCGCCGACGCGACAGTCCTCCCGGGCGGGACGGCCTACGTGACTGATATCGGCATGACCGGCCCGGCTGATTCCGTGATCGGCGTCAAGAAGGACATAGTCATTGAGCGGTTCTTGACGCAGCTCCCGTCGAGGTTCGAGGTGGCGTCCGGGCCCGCCATTCTCTCGGGCGCGGTTTTCGACATAGACGAGACGACCGGCAGGGCACGGGACATACGTCTCATCTCCATGCGGGAATAGGATTCCCGTCTGTGGTCCCCGGCAAGACCCCTGGCAATGCTGGTGTTTGTGTGAAAATATTTGCGCAACTTACAGGAAGCCTCTAGGAAGAAGGCGAATCCTGGCGCCACAGGCGGCCCCACGTCATCCAGCCAGCAGAGGAGGTCCAAGCATGGAGGTCCTAAAGGTCTCGTCCAAGTCCAAGCCGAACTCGGTCGCGGGTGCCCTTGCCGGGGTCTTGAGGGAGAAAGGGGGGGCCGAGATCCAGGCCATCGGGGCTGGGGCCTTGAACCAGGCCGTCAAGGCCGTGGCCATCGCTCGGGGGTTCGTGGCGCCCAGCGGAATGGACATCATCTGCATTCCCGCCTTCACTGACGTCGAGATCAACGGCGAAAGACGCACGGCCATCAAACTCACCGTGGAGCCGAGGTAAGAACAGGTCACCTCAAGAATAGCTAAGGGACGACAGCGCGGAGGCAGCCGTGGGCTCCTTCCCCTCGGTCGTCTCTTTGTGTACCGAGGGGCGCGGGTCCTCGGGGGGAGGGTTTGCCCGCATTCCCTAGAATCCCGCTAGCAGCCGGCCTGATGTGGCCGGCCTAGCTGTGGTGGAGGTGAGCTCCAAAGTGGATTTCGCCTTGAGCGAGGATCATCGCATGGTCCAGAGAATCGCCCGGGAATTCGCGGAGCGGGAAGTCCTGCCGCACATCAAGGACCACGACGAGCAGGGCCTGTTCGACCAGGGGCACGTACGGCGGATGGGGGAACTCGGGCTTCTGGGCATATGTCTTCCGGAGAAGTACGGCGGCATGGGGCTTGACTACATCAGCCTCGCGGTGGCCTGCGAGGAGCTCGAGCGGGTCGATACGTCGCTGAGGGTCGTCCTGTCAGTGCATATCGGGTTGTCGAGTCTTGGCATCCTCCAGTGGGGTAGTGAGGAGCAAAGACTTCGCTACCTGCCGGATCTGGCGCAAGGGCGCCGCATAGGGGCGTTCGGGCTCACGGAGCCCAACGCGGGCACCGATGTCGCGGCCATGGAGACGACGGCCGTCCGGGACGGGGACCACTACGTCCTGAACGGTGAGAAGACCTGGATCTCACTTGCGGACGTGGGGGACACCTTCCTCGTGTTCGCCTACACCGACAAGACCCGAAAGCACAACGGCATATCGGCATTCATCGTGGAGAGGGGCACGCCGGGTTTCTCGTCTAGTTCCATACACGGGAAACTGGGGGTCCGGGCTGGGAACACGGGGTCGTTCGTCCTTGAGGATTGCCCTGTTTCGGCCGCCAACATGCTCGGCAACGAGGGGGAGGGCTTCAAGATCGCGATGTCGTGCCTGGACAACGGTAGGTTCACCGTTGCCGCGGGCGCGACCGGATTGATTCAGGCCTGCATAGACGCGAGCGTGAAGTACGCCAACGAACGACAGTCCTTTGGAGTCCCGTTGGCCAAACACCAGCTCGTCCAGCGCATGATCTCCCACATGGTGAGGGACGTGGAGGCCAGCCGGCTACTAGTCTACAGGGCGGGCTGGCTCAAGAACGCCGGCAAGCGGAACACGAGGGAGACCGCCCTCGCCAAATGGTACGCCACCTGCGCCTCCTTCGAGGCCGCGTCGAACGCCATCCAGATACACGGCGCCTACGGGTATTCCAACGAGTACCCCGTGGAGCGATACCTCCGCAACTCCAAGGGAGCAGTGATATACGAGGGGACGCGCGAAATCCTCGAGGTGATGATAGGCAGCTACGCCCTGGGCCTCCGCGAGGACAAACCGATCCGCCGGATGCTGCCAGGCTGGCCCTACACCGACGGAGAGGACCTGTGACGGGTGGGCCGAGTCGCTTTCATGCAGGGAAACGAGGCCGTGCTGGAGGGTGCGCTTGCCGCCGGGGCGCGCTTCTACGCGGGCTACCCCATCACTCCGTCGTCTGAGATAGCGGAGCTGGCGTCCCGCCGGCTACCCGCCCTCGGCGGCGTGTTCATCCAGATGGAGGACGAGATAGGCAGTATGGCCGCGCTGGTCGGAGCGTCCCTGGCCGGGGCGAAGGCCTTTACGGCCACGAGCGGACCGGGGTTCTCTCTCATGCAAGAGAACATAGGCCTCGCGGTGATGCTGGAGACGCCGTGCGTGGTCATCGACGTGATGCGGAGCGGACCGTCCACGGGTCTCGCGACCAAACCAGCCCAGGCCGACGTGATGCAGGCGAGATGGGGGACTCACGGCGACCATCCGGCGGTCGCCCTGGTACCGGCGAGTGTTTCGGAGTGCTTCTGGCTCACCGTGGCCGCCTTCAACCTGGCGGAACGTATGCGCACTCCTGTTTTCGTCCTCAGCGACGAGATACTGGGACACATGCGGGAGAGAGCGGAACTCCCCGACGCCGACGAGGTCGAGGTGTGGGAGAGACCCCGGCCGTCCGGCGACCCTGAGGGCTACCACCCCTACCGGCCGGGCCCGGACGGGGTTCCCCCTCTCGCGTCCTTCGGCGGGCCCTACGTGTTCCACGCGACGAGCTCGATGCACGACGAGCGTGGAGTGTCGGCCAACGACGCGGCCACCGCGGGCGCGACTATAGCCCGGCTCGAAGCCAAGGTCGAGAACCTCCGCCATCTTCTCCCCAGCCCCGAGGTCGTGCGGAGCGGCCCTTGGAGCGAGGTTTCCGGAGGGGACCGGTCGGGCGGTCGGGTGGGCGCCGGCAAGCGGAGTCGTGGCCCTGCGCGAGTGCTTCTCGTGGCTTTCGGTTCGAGCGCCCGGTCAGCCCGTCAGGTCATGCTCGACCATACCGACATGGACCTCACTCTCTTCCGCCCTCGGACTCTCTGGCCGTTCCCCGAAGACGAACTGCGGGCCCTGGTCCATGACCACGACGTCGTAGTTGTGGTCGAGATGAACCGCGGCCAACTCGTGAGGGAAGTGGAACGTGTCGTTGGGGGAGGCCGGCCGGTCGTGTCGGCGGCCAAGAGTGACGGCGAGATCATCACGCCCGGCGAGATATGGGACAGCTTGGTGGAACCGGTCTCGGGAGGGATCAGTCGTGAGCCTGGACTATCGCCGCTACCTTGACGAGACCGCCCTCCCGCTGATGTGGTGCCCGGGTTGCGGCGACGGAACCATCCTGAAGGCGCTCCTCGAGGCGTTCGCCTCGCTGGGCCTCGAGCGCGAGAGAGTGGTTGTGGTGACAGGCATCGGGTGTTGGGGTAAGGCGGACGACTACATCAGGACGAACGCCATCCACGGGACGCATGGCAGAGCCCTTGCCGTGGCGACGGGGGTCAAGGCCTACCGGCCCGATCTCACGGTGGTCGCACTCATGGGCGATGGCGACTGCGCCACCATCGGCGGAAACCACTTCATCCACGCGGCCAGGCGGAACATCGGAATCACCGCGGTCGTGTCGAACAACCTGAACTACGGCATGACCGGCGGCCAGTTCTCGGGAACCACCCCAGCGGGAAGCAAGACGAGCACGTCGCCGTACGGTCACGCCGAGGACGGATTCGACCTCTGCCGTCTCGCGGACGCTGCCGGCGCCAACTTCGTCGCCCGCACCACGGCCTATCACTACAGGCAGATGGTAAGACTCATCAAGGAAGCCCTGCTCGAGCCTGGGTTCGCCATGGTCGAGGTCGCGTCGCCCTGCCCCACTTACTACGGCCGTCTCAACCGGCAGGGGAGCGCCCGGGAGATGTGGCGGTCACTCAAGGACCGCGCGAGAAGCGTGGGTGAGGAAGGCGGCGAGGCGCGAACCGGGGTGGCCCCGGGACAGCGGCCTGACGAGGAGCCGAGGTCTAAGCCGGCGGACGTGATCGTCACGGGGGTTCTGGTGAGGCGCACGAGGCCTGACTTCGCGGCACGATACAGCGATGTCTGCCGGCGGGCCATGAAGGAGGGCGGGGGGGAGGCGCAGCTCGATGCCCGCTAGTCGTTGGGAAGCGGTACTGGCCGGTGAGGGAGGCCAGGGGTTGGTGGTCGGGGGAGTAATCCTCGGCGAGGCGGCCGTGGAGGAGGGTCTCCAGGCCGTCCAATCGCAGTGGGTTCTCGGTTCGGCCGCCCGCGGAAGCCTCTCGCGGTCCGAAGTGGTCGTGAGCGCCGGGGAAATCGCGTTCCCGCGGGTCCTCCGGGCTCGAGCGCTGATCGCCCTCAGCCCCGAGGCCTTGAAGAGGCACCTGGGCCTACTCGCGCCCGGCACTCTCGTCATCGTCGATTCAGACCGGGTGCCGGAGCCTGCGGATCTGGACCCCGGCATGGACGTCCGGAGCCTGCCCATCCTCAGAGAGGCCGAGAGCCTCGGCTTGGGGCGGTCCGTAAACGTTTTGGCCCTGGGGGTCCTGGTCGGGCTCACAGGCGTCGTGAGACCCGGGAGTGTCAGGACAGTGCTCGCCCGGAGGTTCGGAGACAAGGCCGGGCCGAACCTGCGAGCCTTCCGGGCCGGTATGGAACTCGCGGCCGGCTCGTCAAGCCCGCCCTCCAGTTCCGGGCAGGCGAGACCTTGAGGTCCCCAGCCCTGGAAACGGCCAGGGAATTGCTGCGGGCGTGGCCCGTGATAGACGCGCACTGCGATACCCTTCTGAAAGTGAGCCAGGCCGGAAGAGGCCATTTCAGCACCGGCTTGCCCGGCACGCACGTCGACCTTCCCCGGCTGGAGGAGGCCGGGGTCACGGCTCAGTTTTTCGCCTGCTACGTAGAGCCGCAATACCTTCCGCACCGTGCCCTGGAGCGAGCCCTTGAGCTAGTAGACCATTTCTACGGCGAGGTCGAATACGCGGCGGGCCGACTACTCCCGGTCACGGGCCATGCCGGCGTTCTTGAGGCCTATGGAGAGGGCAAGGTGGCCGGTATCCTGAGTATCGAGGGCGGAGAGGTCCTCCAGGGCGATCTGGCCGTTCTCAGGGCGCTGCACCGGCTCGGCGTGAGGTCGCTGACTCTTACCTGGAACTTCCGAAACGCCCTTGCCGACGGCGTGGCCGAAGCCCGGACGGGCGGCGGTCTTACACGTTTCGGGGTCGAGGTTGTGAGGGAGATGGGTCGCCTGGGCATGCTCGTCGACGTGTCGCACCTGTCCGAGGCCGGCTTCTGGCACGTGCTGGAGGAAGCTCCGGGAGCCGTCGTGGCGTCGCACTCCAACGCGAGGTCGGTTTGCGATCATCCGAGGAACCTCACGGACGACCAGATAAGGGCTCTAGCGGCGAAGGGCGGGGTCATGGGGCTGAACCTCTGCCCGGCCTTGCTGACCCGCGAGGCCGACAAGGTCGGACCCGACGGCCGTTCCGTGGGGGCCACCCTGGCGGACGCCCTGGACCACGTCGACCATGTCGTCAGTCTCGTCGGACCGGAGCATCTCGGGCTAGGGATGGACTACGACGGCATAGTGCACACCCCCGTCGGACTCGAAGACGTATCGAAGCTGCCGTTCCTGGTATCGGGGATGCTCGAGCGAGGGCACTCTCCCGAGATCGTCAGAGGAATCCTCGGTGGGAATCTCCTCGGCGTCATGCGGGAGGTCGGGATGGCTTGAGCGCCAGGGGCCGCGCCGACCTACACGTTCACACGACGGCCTCGGATGGAGCCCTCAGTCCGGCCGAGGTCGTGGATACCGGCGCGGCCATCGGGCTCGCGGCGGTAGGGATTTCCGACCACGATACCGTGGCCGGTATCCCGGCAGCCCTCGCCCGGTCCGCCGAGAAAGGGTGTGAAGTCGTCCCCGGAGTCGAGCTCAATACCGACTTCCGCGGCAAGGAGATACACATCCTCGGCTACTTCATCGCCTGGGACGACACCCGGCTGGCTCGGACACTGGCCCGGCTGCGCAAAGGGCGGCTGGCGCGAGTAGAGAGGATGCTCGCGAAGCTCGAGACCCTGGGGATGACGCTCTCCCTGGACAGGGTTGTCTCGCTGTGTGACGAAGGTTCCGTCGGTCGCCCGCATGTGGCCAAGGCGATGCTGGAAGCCGGCTACGTGGGTTCCGTCAAGGAAGCTTTCCAGCGCTTTCTCACCCGCGGGATGCCGGCCTTTGTCGAGCGGATGCGGTTCTCCCCGGCGGAAGCCGTCAAGACCGTCCTCCTGGCCGGAGGAGTGCCGGTCTTGGCCCATCCCGGGGTCGGCGCGTCTCCGGCGCTCATCCTGGAGTTGGTCAAGGTGGGTCTGGGCGGCCTGGAGGTCTTCCACCCCGAGCACGACCTCCGCCGGACACAGCTCTACCTGGGGATGACCCGGGAACTCGGGCTCACGGCGACAGGCGGCTCTGACAGTCACGGAAAGGGACAGCCCTACGGGGCCGATATCGGCGCCCTGACGGTCGACTACGCCGTGGTCGGCGAACTCAGGCGCCGGGCGGAGAGGAGGACGATGACGGACAGTGCGGACAAAGCACGATGACTGGCGTGAACTCAGCCGCAAGGCCCTGGAACGGCTCAGCTCGAAGGCGGACTATGCCGACATCCGGTTCGTGTCGAGACTGGGCGAGACTGTGGAGGTCAAGAACGGCGCGGTGGAGGGCGTGACCTCTTCCTCCGAATCGGGGTTCGGCATTCGGGTCCTCAAGGACGGAGCCTGGGGCTTCGCATCCAGTTCGGCACCGGGCCTGGAGGAAGTGCTAGCGGTGGCGGACCGAGCTCTCGCCATCGCGAGGGCGTCGGCCCTGGTGGAGGGCCACAAGGCCGAGCTATCGCCCACGGAGACCGTCGTGGACACCTGGTCGTCAGCCTACAAGAAGGACCCGTTTGAGGTGAAGATCGAGGACAAACTGGAGCTTCTGTTGTCGGCGGAGAAGCGAGTGCGCGAGGGCGGGCAGGGCCGCGTGGCCGTGGCCCAGGCGGGCTCGGGCGCGAGGCGCGAGGAGAAGTCGTTCGCCAGCACCGAGGGGTCCTACATCGAGCAGGAGATAACGGAGACCGGAGCCGGGATTGCGGCCTATTCGGTCGGCCCGGGAGAACTCCAGCGGCGGACGTACCCGAATGGGGACCGGGACCTGTCCGACTGCGCGGGCTGGGAGGTCGTCTTGGATCTCGACCTCGAGGGGAACGCCGAACGCGTGGGACGGGAAGCGGCCGAACTCCTGGAGGCCAAGAAGTGCCCGTCGGGCGAGAAAGACATCATCGTCGATAGCACTCAGATGGTCCTGCAGATACACGAGTCCTGCGGCCACCCGACCGAACTCGACCGGGTCTACGGAACCGAGGCCGGTTACGCCGGCACGAGCTTTCTCACTACCGACAAGCTCGGGAAACTGAAGTACGGGTCGGAGCACGTCACCCTCGTGGCCGACGCGACGGTACCCGGCGGCCTCGGGACTTTCGGCTACGATGACGAAGGAGTCCCGGGGCAGAGGACAGTCCTGGTCGACAAGGGCACGTTCGTGAACTACCAGACCTCGCGGGAGACGGCCGCCCGTCTCGGGCAGAGGTCCAACGGGACGATGAGGGCCGACGGGTGGAACCGCCCGCCGATCATCCGGATGACCAACATCAACCTGGAACCTGGGGATTGGTCCTTGGACGAGATGATCAAGGACACCAGGGACGGGCTCCTCATGGAGATCAACAAGAGCTGGTCCATCGACGACAAACGCCTGAACTTCCAGTTCGGCACGGAGATCGGTTGGGAGGTCAAGGACGGCTCGCTCGGGGCGATGGTGAAGAGCCCGAACTACACAGGCATCACCCCCGAATTCTGGGGCAGCTGCGATGCCGTGGGGAACAAGAACCACTGGAAGCTCTGGGGGACTCCGAACTGCGGGAAGGGCGAGCCCTCACAGATCGCCCACGTCGGGCACGGCACGCCGCCGGCCCGGTTCCGCAAGGTGAGGGTAGGTGTCGGCCAGTGATCGCCAAGGAGCGGGTGGAGGAAGTCCTCGAGAGGGGACTTGAGTTCTCGGAGGCCGACCAGACCGAGGTCGTGGTCATGGGCGGGGACACCTATCTCACGCGCTACGCGACCAACTACATCCACCAGAACACGGCCGAATCCAACGCGGAAGTGTTCGTTAGGGCCGTCATCGGAAAGAAGATAGGCGTGGCGACCACCAACGCTCTCGATGACGAGTCTTTGCGGCAGGCGGTGGGCCGGGCGGTGGCGATAGCCGGGGTACAGCCGGACCTGCCGGACTTCGTGTCGCTGCCGGGTCCTGATGTGGCCGGTACCCCCGCCGAGGTCACGGCTTTCTCGGAGCGGACGGCCGGGTTCACGGCCGAAGACAGGGCGGCGGCCGTCGGCCGCGTCACTAGCCTATCGGCGAGGAACGGCTTCGAGGCGGCCGGAGCGTTCTCAACCAGTGTCCTGAGACTGGGGGTCGCCAACTCGCTCGGAATCCGGCGCTACGCGGAGACCACCACCTCCAGGCTCACGGCGATTGTCATGGGCCCGAGCGGTTCCGGATTCGCGGACGACTCCTCGGCGGACGCCGGGGCGATCGACGTGGAGCGAGTCGCGGACGTGGCCGTGGGCAAGTGCCGCGACGCCCAGGACCCCGTCGCGGCCGAACCGGGGGACTATGAGGTCATCCTGGAACCGGCCGCAGTGGCCCAGATCGTGATGTACCTGGGTTTCATGGGGCTAGGCGCCCTGGCCGTCCAGGAAGGACGCAGTTTCATGAGCGGGAGGGTCGGCCAGAGAGTGACCGGGGAGAACTTCACCCTCTGGGACGACGGGAACGACCCTTCGGGGTTCCCGCTGCCCTTCGACTTCGAGGGGGTCAGCCGCCGGAAAGTGATGCTCATCGAGAACGGTGTGGCCCGGGGGGTCGTCTACGACACCTACACGGCCGGACGCGAGCCCGGGAAGACCTCGACCGGGCACGCCATCCCGCCCATGATGCACTATGGCCCCTTGCCCCTCAATATGTTTGTCAAGACCGGAAACTCGACCATCGAGGAGATGGTGAAGGGGACCAAGCGGGGCCTTCTAGTGACCCGGTTCCACTACACGAATCCGGTGCACCCGGTTCTGACGATTCTCACCGGAATGACCCGAGACGGGACGTTCCTGATCGAGAACGGGAAGATAAAGGGCCCAATCAAGAACATGCGCTACACCAACAGCGTTCTGGACGCGTTCAGCGAGATAGAGGCTATATCGAAAGAGGCTCGGGTCTCGGAAAGATTCATCGGGTCCATCAGTGCTCCGGCCATGAAGATACGGAAGTTCACCTTCACCGGAGCGACGCAGTTCTAGGGGCCGTGGGCAGGCCCGGAGGCAGTCCGGGGAAGTGACCGCGCGGGGCTGGTCCGTGAGACGGGCCGGCCCCGCTAGCATCGAATACGGGCTGGGAGTGCCGCCTATAATAGGTAACAGGCTCTCAAGGCCGGCTAGGGCCGGGGGGAGGGACCTTGATGAGGGGGCGGCTCGGAGCTTCCAGCCCGAGAACTCCGGAGCCGACGGGCAGCCCGGAAGTGGACGCGCTCAGGGAGCGGATAGTCGACCTCGAGGCCCGTGTCAGGGCCCTGGCCGTGTCTCGGCGCGTGCTCATCAGCCTCCTCGTGTCCACGGACAAGAAGCGGAGGCTCGAGGTCGCCCGGCTCAAGGCGGAGGTAGAGAAGCTACGCGACCGGAACCTCCGTCATTCACAATCGCTCGCCTCGCGGGACGTCGTCATCCGCCGTCTCCGTTACCGCCTGGCGGAGACGCTCGGTGACGAGGACCCCACCGGCGGCGCTACCCCTTCCGAGGCTCCCCCCGGGACCCGCGGGGCCCTGGCCCTGCGCGTCATCCAATCCCGCGCCCCGGACGGCGGGGCCGTGGCGGCCGAGCCGCACGACCACTGACGTCCTCCCCTTTCGCTCTAGGCAGGACTCGCACGCCCCTCAGGTAGAAACCACCGGGGCCTGGAGAACACCGGGGCACTAAGGTGGACTTCGCGGACCGCCCTCGTGGCATCCCGTCTCTCTAGGCGGGTCATCCGGGCTTGGTGAGGTGGGGAACTTGCGCGCGGACCGCACCGGCCATCCGGCCGTCGACCTCAACAGCGACCTCGGTGAGAGCTTCGGTGTCTGGAGGCTTGGCCAGGATGAGGCCATGCTGGACTATGTCACCTCCGCCAATATCGCCTGCGGGCTGCACGCGGGTGACCCTGGGGTGATGCGCCGGACAGTGAGCCTGGCCGTGGCGAAGGGAGTGGCCATCGGTGCCCATCCCGGCTACCCGGACCTTCAGGGTTTCGGCCGCCGAGCCATGGCTCTCACCGGGGCGGAGATAACCGACTGCGTCCTCTACCAGATCGGGGCCCTCCAGGCTATAGCCAGGGCCGAAGGCGGAGTGGTCAGCTACGTGAAGCCCCACGGGGCCCTCTACAACAAGGGGGAGACCGACCCGGACGTGGCCCGTGCCGTAGCCGAAGCTGTCCGGCTGGCCTCGGCCGAACGTGAGCTTCGTCTTGTGGCCTCTTCCGATTCGCCTATGGCCCAGGCGGCGGAGGAGGCGGGGCTTCCCTTCGTGCCGGAGGTGTTCGGCGACCGCGCTTACGACGACGCCGGGAGACTCGTGCCGAGATCCCGGCCGGGCTCGGTCGTGTCCGACCCGGAGGAGGTGGAGGTCAGGGTCACCGGCATGGTCCTCCGGGGCGAGGTGAAGAGTGTCGGTGGGCGCATCATACCCATCAAGGCCGGGACTGTCTGCCTCCATGGAGACACGCCGGGAGCGCCCGCCCTGGCCAGGGCCGTTCGCTCCGCCCTCGAACGCTCCGGGGTCCGGGTGACGGCCTTTGCCTGATGGGGCCGCCGGGTCCGGGCCCGCCGGGAGTCTCGCGCCTGTCTGCCGGCCGGCAGGGGACCGTCACCTCGTCCTGGAACTCGGCGACGCCATACTGCCCGAAGTCAATGAGAGAGTGCGCGAAACCGAGCGCGTCCTCCTGGCCACTGCCCCGCCCGGTCTGAGGGAGACCACCCCCGCCTACGCGTCGCTCCTCGTGCGGTACAATCCCCTGGCGACCGACCACGACACCCTGGCCCGGATATGCCTGGAAGCGGCCCGGCTGTCGCTGGCCGGGAAGGAGGCGGGCGTGGACGCGGCGGGGATGGGGGAGGTCACGGCCGGCGCCGCCGGCGAGATTCACGTCCCGGTCGTCTATGGTGGGGAGTGGGGGCCCGACCTGGAGGACGTTTGCCGCTACACCCATCTCTCCCGGGACGACGTGGTGAGGAGACACACCTCCGGGCGCTACGTCGTCCACATGATCGGGTTCGCTCCCGGCTTTGCCTATCTCGGCGGAATGGACCCATCGCTGGCCACCCCTAGGTTGGACGTCCCGAGGCCCAACGTCCCGGCCGGGTCCGTCGGTATCGCGGGCCTCCAGACCGGCGTGTACCCCGCCCCGTTGCCGGGCGGTTGGCGCATCGTCGGGCGCACACCTCTCTGCCTGTGGCGACCGGAGGCCATGCCCCCCGCCCTATTGGAGCCCGGTCGGAGGGTCCGCTTCGTGAACGCCGGGGCGGGGCGAGAAGGTTGGTCGCGGGCGGTTAGCATGGCTCAGCGAATCGAGGAGATGGTGTGGTCCGGCCGGAGCGGGGAGGGCCGGTCGGAGGGCGTCGCGGGCCTACGGGGGACCACGGTCCACCCGGGGGAGGGGTCGGAATCCGGCGACAGCGAGGCCGAACCCGTAGCCCGGGTCCTGACAGCCGGTCCTCTGGACACGATCCAGGACGGCGGTCGTTGGGGTCACGCACGTTGGGGACTGCCCGAGAGCGGGGCTCTCGACTGGCCGTCCCTGGCGGCGGCGAATGTGGCGGTCGGCAACGACCCGGCCGCGGCGGGTGTGGAAGTCACCTACGGCGGCCTGTCCCTTGAGTTCGTGCGTCCGGTGGGCATCGCCCTGAGTCCGGGGGCCAAGGCGGAGCTGGGGTGTTCCGGACTGCCTTGCGGCGAACGGATTCTGCTTCGGAAGGGTGACACCGTGACTTTCCGCGCCGGGGCCTTCCCGAGAGCTTACCTGGCCATCGAGGGTGGTGTGGCCGCTCCCGTCGTCCTGGGGAGCAGGTCGACATACGTTCCGGCCCGCGTCGGAGGCCACCAGGGCCGCGGTTTGAAGCCCGGAGACGTCCTAAGAGCCTCCCCGCCGCGGCCGCTGGCCACTTGGAGCTCGGACCCTTGGGTCGGTCGCGGCCCAGGGCAATTCCCGCGCGAGAGCACAGGGCGAGAGGTGACCGCGGCGTCGCCCCCGCCGGGAGACGACATCCTCATCGAGATAAGGGCGATTCGCGGCCCGCAGGACCGGTTGTTCGACGCGGCCGCCCTGGGGCGCTTCTTCGGCTCCGAATGGCGGGTCTCCGGCCGGAGCGACAGGCGCGCCTGCCTGCTGGAAGGAGAGACCATTCCGGCTCCTCCCGCCTCGGGAGTCTCCGACGGCACTCCGGCCGGGTCTGTGCAGGTGCTCCCATCGGGAGCGCCGCTCGTCCTCCTCGCGGACCACCAGACAACCGGGGGCTACCCGAAGATTGCCACCGTGGTCGGCCCGGACCTGCCTCTTCTCGGGCGCGCGCGGCCCGGCACGCGGATGCGCTTCGTCGAAGTCGGCATCCGCGAAGCACGCCGGATATGGTTGGACATGCCGCGTGAGGTAGCCCGCCGCTGGCCAGGCAATGTGCCGCGCGGGGAGTCCGAGGGAACGGAGCGGGAATCGACCGCGTCGAGGCGTGTCCTCAGCCTGAGCGTGGGCGGCCGGAGACATCTCGTCTCCGTCGACCATCCGCAGTGACTCTTCCGCGAAGAGCCCGGCTAGAACCGCGCGCCTGTCCTTCCGAGCGGATTCCTCTGCACGAGGAAGCTCGGGGAGGTTGTTTGGGGCGGTCCCGGGGGCAGCCCGGCTCCCTGGGCCAGCCGTTCCTCAGCGAGGGCTATCATGCGCCTGACCATCTGGCCGCCTATCTGACCCCCGAGATTGCCTCCGACGGAGCCGCAGTCCCTGGTAGGCATGTCAGCCCAGCCTAGACTCCTCACCTTCTGGTCCAGTCCGAGCTCCTCGGCGATGTGCCACTTGAACTGGTCGAGGAGCATGCTGTAGCTGACCCGGTCGACTGCCGACGGTCCCGTCTGCGGGGTCTTGGCCACGCCGAACTCGCGGGCAATATCAAGCTTCAGCTGGTCGAGGGCTCCTCTGGCTTGCGGGACAAGGGCCCGGTTGTTCCTTCTGGGCACGGTGTCACCTCCTGCCACGCAACAGGGTCGTCAATCGTCAGATGCTAGTATGCAAGGGAGAAACGACCGCGGATACGTAGCACTTTCTGTAGAGCGAGCCATTGCGGCCCTCAAACGCGATAGGTCAGCGGCCCTGGCCGTCCAGCCGGGGGGCGCTTTGTGGCGCCTCCGGAGCCGCCCCCGGGAGGTCCGGCCCGGGAGGGCCGAGGAAGGCCGTCACGACGTTGGCCCAGAGGGTGGCCGCGCGCTGTGCGGGGGGTTTCGGGATGACATAGGTCCCCATCTCCAGGAGGATGGCTCCCGGGTCAAGGTCCTGGTTGTAATTGCCTTTCGCGACGAGGATGCCACGGATGAGACCGGGGTACAGGGTCTCGGCGACGGTGCGGAGCTGGCGCGCTACGCCGAGGTTTGACCGGTACATCGGATTTCCGCCGCCGACAACCATGAGGATCTTTGACGTTTGAACGCCGTCGATGGTCGTAAGGTATGCCGAAGGGGGTGACGCGTCCCTATGGACGTCGAAGAGGAAGGTCGGGCCGAATCCGAGGTTCCTCAACACGGTCCGCCGCGAGCGAGGGTAGGCTCCCGCGTCGTGCGGGTCGTGCGCCGCTTTGTCGTGCACTACCGTGAAGCCCGCCGACGATAGTGTCGCGGCGAGCGTGTCGCCGACGTCATAGACCCCCCCGGCGCCGGGAATGGCCCGGACCCCGTCCGTCGGCACGTAAGACTCATCGGAGTGGGTGTGATAGATGACGATAACCTGCCTCGCGGTGCCGAGCGGGATGGCTTGGGGACCCGGCGCGGCGGAGTTCACGACGGCTCCGATTGACACGGGGACGCTCTCGGGGGCCACGAGCCGAGTCTCTGCCACGTCGCCTCTGAGCCTGACGATTTCGTGGAAGTCGTCCTGAGCGTCGATGAAAAGGTCGCCCTTGTGAATTCTCAGGGCGGTTTGGAGGAGCACGCCACCCCGTTCGTCAAGCAGGGTGTAGTAGCCCTCCGACCGTTCCGAACCGGGCATGGCGAGAAGGGCGGAGAGATCGTCCACCAGGTCCCTCAGGCCGTCGGGGAACGACGCGGCAAAGGGCAGGACGAGGGCCAGCACGCTTAGGGAGATGACCATGACGAGCCCGTGTCGCCGGTTCACAGGGTTCACCCGGGCTATTGGTCCCCTTGCGGCCTGGCGACTATGCCATGACGGCCGGGCAGCCCTCGCTCCGAGAGGCCACGAAGGGAAACGATTCCGGCCCGTAGAAAGCTTGGCTGGGAAGGGGACCCGTCATGACCGGCGGTGAGGACTATTTCTACACGCTTCAGGAGATATGTGTCCTCCTGAATCTGCTGCCCAATACCTTCAGGCAGATCGCCCGGGAGTACTCGGACCTGGTCGCCGTCAGGGAACAGGTCCGCAAGGGACGCCCGGTCATGGGTCTACCGCGTGACGAGTTCGAGGACTTCAGAACCATCGTCGAGATGAGAGCCCACGGGTCGACGGGGGACGAGATTCGCGCGGCGGTCGCGGGGAGGCGACGCCGGGCGGGGTTTTCCGCCGAGTCTAGTGACCGGCAGGCTAAAGGGTCGCTTGGACGTGACAAGTCGCAAGCCGTCGTGGGCGACGGGGATGGCGTCATCGGAGGCGACGAGCCCGGAGGCGGCGAGCCGGCGGGCGGCGAGGACAGGGCCGCCGGTGATGACGGCAAGGCCGCCGGCCATGACGACAGGACCCCCATTGATGAGGACCTGGGCCCCGGCAACCCCGAGTACGTCGTATCGTACCGCCCGCCCCCCGGGTTTCAAGCAGGGGAACGCGAGGGACCGGCCGACGCGGGGGCCCGAGTGGGTGCCCCGGCGCCGGGAGAGGTCGAGCCGGAGGTCGCGGCGGCTGAAGATAGCGCGGCCGGCCTCGCGGTCGATGCCACCCGTTCCGTTCCCGACATTGCGGGTGCCCTACAGGCTGAGCTGGCTTCATTGAGGGATGAATTGCGCCGCATGCATCGGAGCCGCGCCGACGAGAAGGACCAGCTGCTCTCGGCCTTGATGAGGACGCAACTCGAGCTGCAGAGTTTGAGATACGAGGTCGGCGTGAGCCTGTCGCGGCGTGACCGCAAGAAACGCAAGCGGGGATTCTGGGCCTGGCTGTTCGACTTGTAGGCGGCCCCGCGCGGGGTCGCGGCACGTGCCAGGACCAGCCGAAAGAAGATCGGCCGGCCTTTCGGCCGGCCGATCTTGTCTCTCGGGGGTCTAGCCGTCAGGCCCAGACTTGCGATACGTGTGTGACCCTGAGTCCGTTCGCGACCAGGGAGTCGACCACAGGCTTTGCCTCCGTCGTCGCGACTCGGAGCACGATGTCCATGTGATGCCCCGGCGATTCGAACGTGACCGCGCTTATTATGCTAACGCCTTGGTTCTTGACGATCTCCGTGACCCGGGCGAGCTCTCCCACGCGGTCCTCGACTCGTAGGGTTATGCGAGTGCCCTTGCGACGGATACCGAGGACTTCGACGAAGATCTTGAGAAAGTCTGATTGGGCCAGAATCCCCACAACCTGCTCCTCGTCGTTCACCACGGGCAGAATGTTTATGTCGTTGTTGAACATCAACAACGCCGCTTCTTCGATGATCTCGTCCTCGTGGATGGTGATCGGCTGGTCGGTCATCACGTCGCGTACGGGGGTGTTTCTCAGATAGTCCTCCGTGTTGTCGGTACGGGCCAACCGGTTGAGAACGTCCCAGAGGGTCACGACACCGACGACCTTGCCCTCGCTGGCGACGGGCAATCCCTCAAAACCCTTGGCCCGCATGGATTCGTAGACGGCTGGGAGGCGGTCTTCAGGCGAGACGCAGTAGCATTCCCTCGTCATGCGAGACCGGACGAACATCGGCAGGTCCTCCTCTCGTGCTCTGGACTTGATACGACACGCTGGGGGCCAACCCCTTCGGAGGCCCGGCGGGGGATTGAGGGCCCTGCCTTCACGGCCCGGGTCTGGTCCCAGCCCCGGTGGCCCGTGAGGTCGCGTGGTATAATACCCCTATCCTGCCAGTAGCCTCTTGGGCCTACGGGAGCGCCGACATGTCCCAATCCTACCACGTCATCACCTACGGCTGCCAGATGAACGTACACGATTCCGAGGTGCTGGCCGGGCTCCTTGAGAACATGGGCTACCGGCGGGCGGGCGAGCCGGAGCAGGCCGACCTGATTCTGTTGAACACATGCTGTGTCAGGGAGACAGCCGAGGAGCGGATTCTCGGTCGCCTCGGCGAGCTGCAGCGCCTCAAACGGGAAAACCCCGATCTAATCCTGGTTGTGGCCGGGTGTCTCGGGCAGGAGGCCGGGTCAGTCGAGCGCATTCTCAGGCGCGCCGCCCAGGTCGACATCGTGATGGGCACCCACAACTTGCACCGCCTGCCCGACTTGGTCCGCGAGGTTCTGACCGGGCGAAACGGGAACGGCGCCGGAACGCTCGTGGAGATCTGGGACGAGCCGGCGGGCGAGCAGTGGCGGCAAGGTCTCCCAATCATGAGGGAGCGTGGCGTCAGGGCCTGGGTGACAATCATGTACGGCTGTGACAACTACTGCGCCTACTGCATTGTCCCGTACGTGCGCGGCCGCGAGAGAAGTCGCGAGCCGGCGGACATCGTGGCGGAAGTGGACGACCTGGCCAAGCGCGGCTACCGTGAGGTGGTCCTCCTGGGCCAGAACGTCAACTCCTACGGTCTCGACCTCGAACCCGGTCCAGGCCCGGGCCGGCGGTTCGCCTCACTCCTCCGGGAACTCGACAAGACCCAGGGCCTCGCCCGCATCAGGTACACGACGTCCCATCCGCGCAACTTCGGCGACGACATCATCGAGGCCGTCGCCGACTGCGGGAAGGTCTGCGAGAACTTCCACCTGCCGGTCCAGTCCGGCTCGAGCCGGGTCCTGGGACTGATGAACCGGCACTACACGCGCGAGGACTATCTCGCCCTCGTCGAGGGGATCCGCCGGAGAGTCCCGGGCGCGGCGTTCAGCACCGACGTGATCGTTGGGTTTCCGGGCGAGACGGACAAGGATTTCGAGGACACACTGGAGCTCGTTCGCGAGGTCCGCTTCGACTCCGCATTCACTTTCGCGTACTCGCCGCGAGTCGGCACTCCGGCTGCCCGGGCCCCGGACCAGGTCGCGCCCGAGGTGAAGCAGGACCGCCTCAGGCGTCTCATCGAGACCCAGAACGAAATCAGCCTGGAGATCAACCGGGCGCAGATAGGTCGCGAAGTGGAGGTCCTGGTCGAGGGGGAGGCCGAGAAGGCCCCGGGGATGGCCGCGGGACGCGACCGGGTGAACAAGCTCGTGGTCCTATCGCCCCCGGAGGGAACGACCGTTACCGAACTCGTAGGGCGGGAAGTCGTGGTCCGTGTCGAAAAGGCTACCACGTGGAGCCTGGAGGGGAGGGCGGACAGCCCCTGACCGCGGACCTCGCCACCCCAATGATGAAGCAGTACCAGCGGCTCAAGGCCGCCCACCCCGACGCCCTCCTCTTCTTCCGGCTCGGCGACTTCTACGAGATGTTCTTCGAAGACGCGGAGATCGGGGCGCGGGAACTCGAGATAACCTTGACGTCGCGAACGACCGGCGCCGCGGGTCGCGTACCCATGTGTGGCATCCCGTACCACGCGGCCGGCGGCTACCTGTCCCGCCTCGTTGAGAAGGGCTACAAGGTCGCTATATGCGACCAGGTAGAGGACCCCCGGAAGGCCAAGGGACTCGTCAGGCGTGATATCACGCGCGTGGTGACCCCGGGTACCCTTTTGGAGCTGGGGGCCTTACCCGAGAAGGGCAACAACTACATCGTTTCGGTGGCCTACGACCCTTCGACAAAGATCGTGGGATTGGCGCGTCTCGATTTCTCGACAGGGGAGTTCAGAACAGCCGAACTGGGAGGCAACGGCCGGGACGGCCTGGGCGAACTCGCGGACGAACTCGCTTGCCTGGAGCCGGCGGAGGTAATCATCCAGCCGGCGGCGGGGGAAGACCCGGCGCTCGGGCGCGTCCTGGCGAGAGCCTTCGGTTCGGTCCCGGCCCCGTACCGGGACCAGGCCTATCGCCCGGCGGAGGCCGCTCGCGTGCTCACGGAGCATTTCGGCACGCCTTCCCTGGAGGCTTACGGGTGCGCTGAGAGCCCCATGGCCGTGGCCGCCGCCGGAAGTCTCGTGACCTACCTGAAGGAGACTCAGGGCGCGGCTCCCGCGCACATCCGGTCCCTGCGGACGGACACGCGGGGCACGAGCATGGGGCTCGACCCGGCAACGAGGCGGAACCTGGAGCTAGTGGAGCCCCTTCGGCCCGGGTCGGCCTTGAGCCGGGCCGGCCGCGGGTCCACCGGGAGTGGGACCCTTCTCGGAACCCTCGACCTGACGGTCACCGCCGCGGGAGGAAGACTCCTCCGCGCGTGGGTCCTGAGGCCCCTCGTGGACGGGGAAGCCATAAGGGAACGGCTAGACGCGGTGGCCGAGATGATGGAGCACGGCCTGGTCCGGGCAGACCTTCGAACGGCGCTGCGCAAGGTGTACGACATGGAGAGATTGACCGCGAGGGCATCCGCCGGCACGGCCGGAGCCCGTGACCTCCTTGCTCTGCGCGATTCCCTGGCCGTGGTGCCGGCGATGAGGGACGCGCTCGAGCGTGCCGGGTCGTCGCTCCTGAGGCGCGTGGCGAGGGCTCTCGACCCGGTGGACGAGGTCGGAGACCTGGTGGGTCGAGTCCTCGTCGACGACCCGCCGGCCGGGCTGAAGGACGGGGGCCTGGTGCGGGAGGGCTACTCCGAGGAGGTGGACACGCTCCGAGGCGCCGCGTCAGGCGGTAAGGCGTGGATAGCCGCGCTCGAAGCCGATGAGCGGAAGCGGACTGGGATCAAATCCCTGAAGGTCGGCCATAACCAGGTGTTCGGCTACTACATAGAGGTCACCCGCCCGAATCTCGGTCTGGTCCCAGCGCACTTCGAGCGGCGACAGACCCTTGCCAACGCCGAGCGGTTCGTGACCCCCGAACTGAAGGAACGAGAGGCCATCATCCTTGGGGCCGAGGAGAAACTCAAGGAACTCGAGTACGCCATTTTCTGCGACATCCGGAGCCGGATCGCCCGCGAGGCCGGTCGGATCCAGGCCACCGCACAGGCCCTGGCGGCTCTGGACGCCGTGCTTTCACTGGCCGAGGCCGGGCATCGTTACGGCTACTCCGTCCCCGAGGTAGTCGAGGAGCCGGGGCTGGTGATCAAGGGTGGGCGCCACCCCGTCGTCGAGCGCCTCAGGACGGGGGAGGAGTTCGTGCCGAATGACTGCACGCTTGGGGGGGACGACGCGTCGTTCGCCGTCATCACCGGCCCGAACATGGCCGGGAAGAGCACGTACTGCCGACAGGTCGCCCTCATTGCGCTCATGGCCCAAATGGGGAGCGCGGTCCCGGCCACGGCGGCGCGCATCGGCATCGTGGACCGTGTCTTCACGCGCATCGGCGCCTCGGACGAGTTATCCGGCGGGCGCAGCACGTTCCTCGTCGAGATGAGCGAGACCGCGAACATCCTGGGCCACGCCACGCGTCGGAGCCTGATAGTCCTGGACGAGATAGGCCGGGGCACGAGCACCTACGACGGACTCAGCCTGGCTTGGGCGGTCGCCGAGCATATCGTCAGGCGCGTCAGAGCCATCACTCTGTTCGCAACCCACTATCACGAACTGACCGAACTGGAAACAACCCTCGAGGGGGTCGTGAACTGGTCCATATCCGTCCGCGAGATAGGGGACGACATAGTGTTCCTGCGCAAGGTGTCGAGGGGAGCCGTCGACCGCAGCTACGGAATTCAGGTCGCGCGCCTGGCCGGGCTGCCGAGTGAAGTCATCGAACGGGCGAGGCAACTTCTGCACGAGCTCGAGACCGCGTCGCGCGGCAGGGCTGAGGCGGCCGCCGCCCTGGAGAGCCGGGCCCTTGGCGGGGTGCAGGTGTCGCTCTTCGAGGCCGGGCCCTCAGACATCGAGAAGGAAATAGCCGGGCTCGACCTAGTGAACATGACGCCGCTCGGAGCTTTGACCAAGCTGCACGAACTGCAGGAACGGCTCAGAAAGGGGCCGAGCTAGGTCGTGGGCCGGATAGCCGTGCTGGACGAGGCGACGGCGGGGAGGATCGCCGCGGGGGAGGTCATCGAGCGGCCCGCGTCGGTCGTCAAGGAACTCGTGGAGAACGCCGTCGACGCGGGGGCCGGGCGCGTGGAAATCGACATCGAGGACGGCGGTCGTTCGCTCGTGAGGGTCGCGGATGACGGCGAGGGAATGGACTCTTCCGACGCGCTCCTGTGCTTCCAGCGACACGCTACGAGCAAGCTCTCGGCGGCTGACGACCTGGAGGCTATCGGGACCTTCGGGTTCAGGGGAGAAGCCTTGCCCTCGATCGCGGCTGTCGCCCGAGTCAGGCTGCTCACCTGTCCTCACGGGGCCGCGGAAGGAACTGACATCTCCTACGAAGGTGGTAGGCTGACCGGGAGTGGGCCGGGGGCGGCCCGGCCGGGGACCGTGGTGTGGGTTAGAGACCTCTACTTCAACACCCCGGCGAGAAGGCGCGCGATGCGCTCGTCCGCGGCCGAGACGGCCAAGGTGTCGGAGACCGCGGGTACGCTGGCCCTGGCGGCTCCGGATGTGGCCCTGAGCCTTTCCAGCGACGGGCGGCTCTTGTGGTCGACGCCCGGCGACGGCAGCCTGGAGGCTGTAGCGGCCAGCCTGTTCGGCGGCGACTACGTTCGGAACAGCGTGCGCGTGGCGTGGCGCAGGGGGCCCGTCGGGGTGACCGGGCTGGCCGGCCTCCCGGCTCTCGCCCGGCGCGACGGAAAAGGGCAGTATCTTCTGTGCAACGGCCGCCCCATAAACCCGCGACTGGTGCGAGCCGCCGTGGACGAGGCCTACAAGACCCTCCTTGGACCGGGTCGCACTCCGGTGTTCATCCTAGACCTCCGGATGCCGCCCGAAGCAGTTGATGTCAACATCCACCCGGCAAAGACTTTAGTCCGCTTCCGTAGCCACGGGCAGGTGATGGCTGCGGTCGCAACTGCTCTTCGCGCCGCCCTGACGGGGACCGACCTGTTCCCGGGCCGGCTTGGCCGGGGGGCCGACCCTGTCCCCGGCCGGCCCGAGCCCGGGCGGGTGAGCGAAGGCCCGGGCGACGGGTCCTGGGGGCAGCCCGGGTTGTGGGCCGGCCTGGCGAGGGAGGACGCCGGCGCTGTCGATTCGTCCCCCGGTGGGGAGAGTCTGGCGGCCTGCGTTGTTCGGTCCGGGCGGCTTGAAGCGCTCGGGCAGGCGGGAAACCTGTTCATCGTCGCCCGTGGCGAAGACGGTGTGTACATCATCGACCAGCACGCCGCCCACGAGCGGGTGGTCTTCGAACGACTCCTGGGGCCGGACCCCGGGCGGGGTAGCCCGTCGCAGGTTCTGGCCGTCCCGGAGACCGTGCACGTATCTCCCGGGCAGGAGGGAGGCCTGTCCCGGTCTCTACTTTCCCTGCGAAGTCTGGGACTCGACGTCGAGGAGTTCGGACCGCGGACCGTCGTCGTCCGCGCCGTTCCGGCGGCCCTGACCGGAGTGCCTGCCGGGGCCTTGGTCAGAGAGTTTCTCGATCGCGCCTCGGCCCAGGAAGTAAGGGGTCACCCCGATGGGGAACCGGGAGACGGCTCCTTCGACATGACCCGGGCGGCTCGGGTCATGGCCGCCTGCAAGGCCGCCCTCAAGGCCGGAACAGTCCTGTCGTCCGGTGAGATGCAGGCCCTGCTCGACGACCTCTGCCGGACGTCAGAACCACGCACCTGCCCGCACGGGCGTCCCACCATCCTGCGATTCGGCCTTGACGAGCTCCGGCGAGGCTTCGGCCGCGCATAGGCGGATCGGTGGAGGGGAGGAGACATGCCGACGGGTGAGCTGACCCTGCCGCCGGTGATCGTCATCGCCGGCTCGACCGCGGTGGGCAAGACCGAGGCGGCAATCGGGGTCGCACACAAGGTGAGGGTCTGTGGCTGGCCGGGGGCGGAGGTCGTCTCCGCCGATTCCATGCAGGTCTATCGCGGGCTGGACATAGGCACCGCCAAACCGAGCCTGAGGGAGCGGGCCGGTGTACCGCACCACCTCATCGACATAGTCGACCCGGATACGCCGTTCAGCGTGGCGGAGTGGGTGGGCCTTGCCAGGACAGTCATCACGTCTATCAGGGAGCGGGGCAGGGTGCCCCTCGTCTCGGGGGGCACGCCTCTCTACCTGGAGGCCCTTCTCGGCAAGTACGCGCTGGCCCGGGGAGCCGGTCCCGACCCCGCGGTCAGGGCGAGACTCGGACGGCTGGCCGATACTTGGGGCCTAGCCTACCTCCGGGGTCAGCTCGAGACGGTGGACCCCGTCGCGTGCGCCCGGATACACCCCAACGACCGGAAGCGCACCGTAAGGGCCCTAGAGGCGTACCTTGTAGCGGGGCGCCCGCTGTCGCAGCTGGAGAGAGAAGCGGGCGCGGCGCCTGTGTCGGTTCCCGGGCCTGTTCATTACTTCGCGCTTGAGAGGCCGAAGGAGGACCTTTGGGCCAGGATAGAGCGGCGGGTTACCCAGATGAAGGAGGCGGGGCTGGTCGAGGAGGTCAGGGAACTCCTCGACCTGGGATATGACCCGAGACTCCCGGCCATGCAGGCCGTCGGTTACAAGGAGATCGTCGGACACCTGAGGGGAGAATACGGCCTGGACGAGGCGGTAAGGCTTATCGTCAGAAACACCAAACGGCTGGCCAAGAGACAGATGACGTGGTTACGTGGTGATAGGCGCATACGATGGGTCAAAGTGGGTATGAATATGCAGGATAGCGTGGAAGATATTGTTACCTTGGTGGGAGGAAAGGCATGACCCTGGAACGAATGCTTGTCCCCACACAAGGCCCCAAGGGCCTGAGGAGAGATACGCACAGAATGGCTCGGAACCCTACCAACCTTCAGGACGCCGTTCTCAACCAGATTCGCAAGGAGAACATCCCCGTGACCGTCTATCTGGTCAACGGGGTGCAGCTAAAGGGAGTAGTCAAGGCTTTCGACAACTTCACCGTCATGCTCGAATACGAGGGTAAGCAGCTCATGGTCTACAAGCACGCCATCTCCACGGTCAGCCCCGTGCGGGCCGTCAACTACGGAGGGCCGGCTGAAAGGCGGCCCGGGCCTGTAGCTCAGGGGCCGGAGGGAAGCACTACCGGCTAGATCACGGGCATGCGGCGTCGAGCAGCCGAGGTCCGGGCGAGAGCCCGGACCTCTTTCTATCCCTGGGAACGGCACTATCGTGCGTGGACCGCGAGGAGCGCGGGGCAACCGGCCCGATTGAGCCGCCACCGAGGCGGGCAGCTAGACCCCCTGTTCCACCTCTGAGCCAACCCCAGCTAGCGGCATATGATGTACGGCTGCCCCGGCACGGCTCTCCCGGAACGGGCACCCCGGTGGGGCTTGGCCCGGCGCGGCTCGTCCTCCCGCTCGGTCCTGATGAGCGGAGAAGTCCGACAGGCCGGGGTGACGGCAGCCGGAGTCATCATTGTGCGGTCCCCCAGGACGACCGTGGCGGCGACGGAGGGAATGACACGGACACAGGGAAGCGACCTTCCGGCCTGATGCCCGGCCGCCTACCACACCCGGACATGGAGGATGTCCTCGGCCGCTTGGAGCGGGGCGAGGCGCTTCCGGGCGAAGCGTTCCGCGTCCTGCGCCTGGCTCGCGGGCGGCCGGCCGAAGCCAAGGCCGAGCTTTCCGAGGCCGGAAGCGAGAAACGCCTGGCCGAGACGTTCGAGGAACTCGAAAGCCTCGTGGGGCTTCAGAGTGTGAAGGAACTCGTCCGGGAACTTCACGCCTTCATCGTCATCCAGAAGGAAAGGGCCGTGAGGGGCCTGTCGGCCGAACCGATGGTCCTTCACATGGTGTTCAAGGGGAACCCGGGCACCGGCAAGACGACGGTGGCACGTATCTTGGGGCGCATCCTCAAAGCCACCGGGGTGCTGCAGAAAGGTCATCTGGTGGAGTGCGAGCGGGCCGACCTCGTCGGCGAGTACATCGGGCACACGGCCCAGAAGACGAGGGAGCAGATACGGAGGGCTCTCGGCGGCATCCTCTTCATAGACGAGGCCTATTCGCTGGCCAGAGGCGGAGAGAAGGACTTCGGGAAAGAAGCTATCGACACCCTCGTCAAGGCCATGGAGGACCACAAGGACGAACTCGTCCTCATCCTGGCCGGCTACCGGAATGAGATGCAGCAGTTCCTCGATTCGAACCCCGGACTTCAATCCCGTTTCCCAATCCAGATCGACTACCCGGACTTCACCCTCGACGAGTTGATGGAGATTGCCGACGGGATGCTCGCCAAGAGGCAGTATGAGCTGACGAGGGAAGCCCGGCAAGCCCTCAGGGAAAGGTTGATTCGCGGTCGCCGGGTACCCTACGGGGACGAGAACGCCGGTAACGCCCGGCTGGTACGAAACATCATCGAGAGGGCCATGCGACGGCAGGCCCTGCGTCTGGTAGCGAAGGGGAACCTCTCGCGGAGCGACCTTCAGACGATAGAGGCCCCCGACCTGGACGGCGCCGCGGACGGACCGGTTGACCTGAAGTGAAGGAAGCGCTCGTCATCGGCCGTCCCAACGTGGGCAAAACCTTGTTCACGCTGAACTTCGCCGAGTTCCTTGGCCAACACCGCGTCGAGGTCATGTTCAGGCCCAGGGGCGCGGCCTCCTACACGCGAGTCTACTCCGTGCCCCAGGCCAGGGCGGAGCTCGTCGATGACTCGCCGCACCGGACCCTCGGCCTCCAATCGGTCGTGATCAAGGTGCCGCGCGGGAAGAGCCTGCGGAAAGTAGTCCTGACCGACAGCACGGGGTTGACGGATGACATCCATCCCGCGTCCACCATCAGGATGGCCATGGCCGACACCTTGCGGGAGGTGGCCGACGCGGCGTTCATCCTTCACCTGGTCGACCCGGCCGAAGAGGTGGTCGGCGTGGATCTGGACATCCTCCGCTACGGCCAGACACAAGAAGGCTACGTCGTCCTGGCCAACAAGATCGACCTTCCGGAGCGGGCGGGAAAGGCCCCCGACCTCGTGCGCCAGGCCGCGCCGGCTCCGGTCATACCCGTGTCGGCCTTGACGAGAGAAGGGTTCCGGGAGGTGCGGGGCTTTGTTCGGCGGCGGCTTTGACCTGCCTGCCGGTGCCGTGGCGCTCTCCCAGGCGCTCGGCGCTGTCCGGCCGTGGCTGGACGGGGCGGCCGTTGGACTTGCGGTGTTCCTGGCCGCCCTCGGCATCAAGGCCATGGACGATCTGCTCGACGAGCCTGAGAGGCCCTCATACCAGGGAAGTGACGCCCGGACCGCGGTGTACGTCGCGTCAGCCCTCGTCGCGGCCTGTGGTCTCGCCCCCCGGACGGCGGTATCCCTCTTCCTGGCGGCCTACGCCCTTGGGATGGCTCCCGTTCCGGAGCGGAGGCTGCCGACGGGCCTCCCGTCTTGGGTCGAGGGCGTCGGCGCGCTCGTCCTGTCGGCCATTCTGGCGGGTCCCGGCCAGACGGCGGGATCGTTCGGTCTGATGGCAGGCATCCAGGCCGTCGACGACTACCGGGACCGAGCCGTCGACTCGAGCCAGGGGAGGGCCAATATCGCCCTGGCGGCAGGCCCGGTTCCGACCCTGGTCATAGCGGCTGTGACCTGCACCCTGGCCCTGGTTTTCTCTCCGGCGAAGGTCCTGGCGTCCGTGCCCGTAGTCCTGGCGCTGGTGGTCCTGCCGCCGCATTCTCCGGGGACCGTCAGGAGAGTTGTCGACCAGGTCCGGTTCAGGACGGCCGCCGTGGCCGTCGGCTCCGTGGTCCTCGGCGCGGTCGGACAGGTCTTCGTCGGAGCGGGGCTCCTCTCGGGGGCCGGTGAGCCGGGAGCCCCGCCGGGCGGGGCGGACACGCTGACCGGCCTCTGGACCTGGGTCCTGCCGGTAGCCCTGGCGACCTTGCTCTTGGGAGGCCTTTCCGTGGTGAACCTCGCCTACCGGCGCGGCGTCGCCCGGGGGCGTCGCCGGGGTCGGGAAGCGGAGAAGGCTCTGCAAGCCTTGCGGGCGCGGGCGGAGGCGTTCGAGCGGGCGGGCCGTGGGACGGGACCAGGCCGGCACCGGTAGTAGCGGTATGGGGTCGTCGTGGCCGGGGCCATACTGGAGAGGAGGGGGCTCCGGCCGAAGGCCCGAGGGGCCCCTCGTAGGCGGGCAGGCCGTTGACCCATCCCCCGCACAAGCCCGGACCCAAGCCCGGGACCACCGTCAGGCCCACCGTGCCGTGCCGCCGGCGACGCAAGGAGCGCGCGCGTCGCGCCGGGATGTGGAGGGTCAAGCTGGCGGTCTGTCTCGTGGCCGCGCTGATGTTGGGGCTCCTGCTCCGAGAGGCCTTCGGGACGCCGAGCCGCTCGGACGACACCGCGGTGGGCGTCCTGTGGCTCTGGGCCTTTCGCGCGCTCCTTGGGTCGCCTCGTGGCCCGGGTGTCGCGGCAGCCGGTAGCCACGGCCCGCGCATTCTGCGGCCGGCCGCCGCCGCCTTGGGCTGGATGACCCTTGGTCTTCTGCTCTACTGGCTCAGTCTCCGGCTTCCCGATGCCGCTCCGGCCACCGGCAGGGGGCTAGGCAACCCGCCCGCCGGTTGGCCGCGGCCGGCGGTCGTCGTGACATCGGCGACGAATCCCGTTTTCGTCGGGCGGGTGGTGGCTGTCGGCCGGGACCTCACACTCATAGTGGACGGCGGAGTCGCGGGCGCCGCGAGCGGCGGGACCGGAACCCGGAACGTGGCCGCCGACCGCGCGGAGTCCGGCCTTGCGGACATTGTCTCTCTCTCCGGAGTCAACACCTTCGAGTGCGACAGGGAGGCCGCCGAGGCGGCAGCCCGGGCCCTCAAGGGGCGAGTCCTGGGGCGGCTGGTCGTGGTCGAGGTGACCGGATGGGGCGGCGAGGAAGACGGGGTCCTGGCGCAGGGGGTCGGGAAGGCCTGGCCCCCCCGCGTGCGGGCCATCGTCTACGCAGAGGAGAACATGTTGGCGGGCGCCGCCGGGGGCGAGCCCCTCAACGACCTTGTCGCCGCCATTCTCGACCCCTCCGGGGAGGCTGACCCGCGGGCGGACGTTCCCAGGTGAGCCCGGCTCGCCCGTTTGAGTAACTTTGACGTAGGCGGCAGAAGGGACACAGGGGGTTGAGTACAAGGAAAGACCTCACTAGTCCGAGCCCATCGGAACAGGAGTGAGGCC
>QZJP01000071.1 GCA_003599345.1 Bacillota bacterium
GCGGCCCACGTCGAGGCGGCCCCGCGGCTCGGGGCGGCGCCCCACAGCGCGCAGGAAGGTGAGAGAGAGGCCCTCGAGAGTGTCCTGGTACGCTCCGGGGCGCCGGCGGGTTTCGGCGACAAGCTCTACCGGCTCTGGACGATGGCCGGCATGCTGGCCGCGCCGGTTGAGGTCGACCGGGCCATCGAGGACGGCGACACCCTCGAGGGGGGAGGGGTGACCTGGAGGGCCGTCCACTCCCCGGGCCATTCCCCCGGCTCTCTGTGCTTTCTCGATGAGGTGGGTGGTCGGTTGTTCTCCGGAGACCATCTCCTGCCTCACATCACTTCGAACGCCATAGTTGAGTTCAGCGCCGTGCCCGGGAGCGGCGGCAACGGGCCGGTCCTCCTGAGGGAGAGAAACCTCGAGATTTACATCGACTCGCTCCGGCGGACGAGCGACCTCGAGGCGGGCGAGGTCCATCCGGGTCACGGGCCCACGTTCAGGGACCACAAGGCCCTCATCGCCGACCGGATGAGGCACTACGACGGACGGAAGGTCCAGATCAGGAAGCTCCTCCGCGACCGGGGGCCGTCGACGGTCTTCGACCTGGCGCTCATCCTCTTTCCCGAGCAGCGGGATGCGACCGGGCAGTTCCTGGCCCTATCTGAGGTTCTCGGGCACCTGGACCTGCTTGAGACCGACGGCGCGGTCCTGCGCCGGGAGGACAGGGCGAGGGATCTCTATGTGGCTGTGAAGTGACGTCTCCCCCCGTGGCCGGGGATGGGCGGCTTCCGGCAACCGGCGGTGGGGTAGCGGCCCCGACCCGGGCTACGCGACGGGCAACAAGAGCTGGGCGGCGGACAACAAGAGCTACGCGGTGGACGACAAGAAAGGAGGTGGGATGAATGGATCTCGGCATCAAGGACAAGGTCGCCGTCGTGACGGGGGGCGCCCGGGGCATCGGCAAGGCCATAGCCTTGGAGTTAGCCAGGGAAGGGGCCAAGGTCGGACTTCTCGACGTTTTCGACGAGGGGATGACCCAGACAGCCAAGGAGATCGAGGAGATGGGCGGCACGGCTCTCGGGCTTCACTGCGACGTGGGGGACGTGGAACAAGTCAACGCCACTTTCCAGAGGTTCAATGCCGACCTCGGCCCCGTCGCCATTCTGGTCAACGGGGCGGCCGTTCTCGACAACGTCTCCAAGATAGAGATCATGGACCAGAAGCGCTGGGAGCGGGATCTCAGGGTCAACCTGACCGGGGTCTTCAACTGTGTCCGGGCGGCGCTTCCGAGCATGCAGCAGTTGGCGTGGGGCCGCATAGTCAGCATATCGTCGGTCGCGGGCGTGCTGGGGGGCTTCGGCCAGGCCGGCTATTCGGCCACCAAGTCCGCCCTTCTCGGCCTGTCGAAGACCATTGCGCTGGAGCAGGGCAGGTACAACATCACCTCCAACGTTATCTACCCCGGCATCATCGCCACCGAGATGTTCCAGTTCATGCGGGACGACATGAAGGACCGCATCCGCAAGCGTATCGTCTTTCGCCAGGAGGGGCAGCCCGTCGACGTGGCCTGGGTCGTGGCGTTCCTCTGCTCTGAGAAGGCGCGGTACGTCACGGGTGCGGAGCTCGACCTGTCGGCCGGCATCACGTTGTTCACGTTCTAGGTTTCTAGGTTGGGGCGGCCGGCCCCGCTCGACCCGCGGGCAGTGCCGGTGACGTCCAGGCGAACGAAGTAGAGACTGAACGCAGCACGAAAGAAGGTGCGAGCGTGGGAACCTACGAGTACTTCAGCGTCAAGTACGAGGACGGCGTGGCCCTTGTGACGATGAACCGGCCACCCGTCAACGCGCTTTCCAAGGGGCTTCTCGACGAACTTGAGAAGGTTCTCGACGAGGTCGAGAAGGCCCCCGAGGGCAGGGTGATGGTCGTGGCCGCCGGGGACGAAATCCGGACCAAGAGCCGGAAGATGTTCTGCGGCGGCGCCGATATCTCCGAGTTCGGCCAGGCCTGGAGTTCGGGGGACTCCAGCAAGATGACCCGGCGGGGGCAATTGCTCCTGACCAGGATCGAGAAGTTCCCCAAGGTGACCGTCGTCGCCCTGAACGGATCGGCCTTCGGCGGCGGCACGGAGTTGGCGATGTGCTTCCACTTGAGGGTCATGGCCGAGGAGGCCGAGCTCGGCCAGCCCGAGATCAAGCTGGCCATCATCCCCGGCTACGGCGGGACGCAGCGCCTCCCCCGGCTGATGGGCCGGACTCCGGCCCTGTACTACATGCTCACCGGAGACAGCATTCCCGCCCAGGAAGCCCTGAAGCACGGCCTGGTCAACTTCGTCGTCCCGATGGCCGAGGTCCTGCCCAAGGCGATGGAGTTGGCCAAGCGGCTGGCCCAGGGGCCGCCCGTGGCCCAGAGGATGGTCATCGAAGCCGTGAACGAGGGCATGGGGCGCCCCGTCGACGAGGGCCTTCTGGTCGAACTCGAGAAGATGACCGCGGTGACCAGGACCGAGGACGCCATCGAAGGCGCCATGGCCTTCATGCAGAAGCGTCCACCCCAGTTCAAGGGGAAGTAGACGTACGGCAAGCAGGTCGCAAGGGTGGGGGCGGTTCCGGGCGACGTCCGGAGCCGCCCCCACTGCTCCGGTCCCGGGATGATTCGATTGGAGCCTCGACGTTGGTGGGTGGCCCGGGGTGGTTCACCGGCGGTTCACCCGGCCACCGACAGGGCGCTCATCACTGCGAGGAGCACGAAGAAGACCCAAGCGTTTCTGTGTCTCAGGCGTAGAACCGCGAAAGTGATCACGGCGGCCACGCCCACCGCCGCGACGGCGGCGAGAAGCCTTACCGGAACCGAGCCAGGGTCGGCGGTGGTTCCCGGCCGGGTCGAGGTCGCGGTCACGGCTATCCACACACCCATGCCAAGAGCGTGTACCAGCCAGCCTAACGCCAGCCTGCGCATGGGCATCACGAAACCAGGCCACACCCGGACGACGGCGGCGCATGCGCCCACCATGAGGAGGGAGATGAACGCCCCGATACTGATGAAGAACGTTAGAAGCCCCGAGCTAAGACCCATCTGATGCGCTCCCGTCGCCCTCCCCGGTCAGGAGCCTGACGGCCTCTTCCAGGTCAGGGTCCTTCCCGCGGCACAGGTCCTCGGCCGTCCAGGCCACGACCCGGTCGGGTACGATTCCCGTGCCTTCGAGACGGCGGTCCCCCCACGGGTCGACGTAGGCGTGGCCGGGAAACACGGCCCAGAGGTCGCGGTAGCGGTAGATTCGCGTGGTGCTCCCCACGGCGCCCGCCGTGGGACGTCCCAGCACCCATGTCCGCTGCCTCGTTCGCCTCAAGATGTGGGCGAGGATCTCCGCCGCGCTGGCCGTCCCCCCGTCAGCGAGGACGGCCACGGGACCGAGAAAGGCCTCGGAGCTGCCGTGAAACCACAGGCCGAGCCCCCTCTTCCCCGTCCTGTCGACGAACCACCCCACCCTCCGGCGATCCGGGAGAAGGCGGGCGGCCGTGATCACCGCGGTCTGGAGGTCTCCCCCAGGATTGCCCCGCAGGTCGATCACCAGCCCCCTGGCTCTCCGAACGGCCTTGAAGGCCTCGGAGAGACTCCTTGTGTAGTTGGGCACCGGGCGAGGTGCGAGGGCGGGAGGCAGGGACCTGGGGGCTGCCCGGAGGAGCAACGGAAGTTCGACATAGCCGATGCCGTCGGACAGCATCCGCCCCGAGGGCGCGCCTGACGGGACAGGCAGGGCAGGCAGGGAGCGGGCGAGTTCACAAGTGGCTTCCCCGCCGCTCGGCGTCCGGTAGCGGAGTATGGCGGTGGTGTCGCGGCGGCCGAGAAGGAGGAGTGTCTCGGGCGGCCTCGGACCCGGGCGGCCGAGGAGGGAGTTCGCGGAAGCGCGGCCCACCGGCCACCCGTCCACTCCGTCGACGGACAGGACCTCCGAACCGCAGGCCGGTCCGCGGGCCTCAGCCGGAGCACCGTCGAGCGGCCCCACGACATAGACCCGGCCGTCAATGAGCCTGAGGAGAAGTCCGGGATGCCAGCCGAACTCCTCCAGGATCGTGGGGGAGACCACCACGGCGTGGCGGTCCTCAAGCTTGCCGAGGAGCCGATTCAGGGCGAGGCCGAGCTCCCGTTCGTCATGGATGTCCCGAGCCGCGCGGGCGGCCTCCTCTCGCGCGGCGGGCCAATCGATACCCTTGTCGGCGAGGTACGGGTAGTTGGCTCCGACCTCGTGCGCCAACCTGTCGACCACCTCGCGGTAGGTGAATTCGGCCGGGAGGCGGACGGGAGGCCTGGTGAACGGGCGGGCTATGTAGCGGTGGAGTAGAACGTAGCCGACCGCCGAGACACCGAGGAGGATCCGGAACCAATCGTGGTATGAGAAGCTGTCTACGGTGCATCTCCCCATCGTTAGGTCGAGGTGAACAGCGGCAACGGCCCACTTCTTGGTTCGGAGACCATCCGGACGGTTCCTGCCGGCGTTTGTTCCGCCAGGCTGCCGGGTCCGCTGACTGGGGGCCGCCCGCACAAGGTAGGGCCGAGGCGTGCGCCCCGGCCCCCAGCTCGTGTGCGTTCTTCTAGACGTGCTTCAGTTGCCGCCCGCGATCATGTCCTCGTTGCGCTCGAAGACCATGGACAGTTCCAGGTGCCCGGCGAGGGTTTCGACTTCCTCACCCTCTATCAGTATCTTGACCCCGGTGATGCTCCCGCTCTCGGTCAGGGTGTTGACGATAGAAAAGACCGTCATCAGTTCGCCGCACGACCCACCCCAATGGTTGTCCTTGAACTCACTTGAGAAGTCCACGTAGGCCACGCCGTCCTCGATTGTCACCGACAGCAGTTCCGCGCCTTCCGGGATGACTCTCCCGTGTCCCTCGACTCTCGGACCTTCGATGAGGGCCGTGATGGCCAACTCCTCATAGGTCTCGTCGCCGGAAGCCTCGACGACGCGCTCTTCTCTCTCCAGGTAGAGGGCCTGGCTGTCGGGGAAGTAGAGCACCAGGGTCACCTGGTTCCCGCCACCGGAACCGCCACCGGTGCCGCCATCCGTTCCACCACCGGCCCCGCCGCTTCCCGCGCCCGGCGCCTGGCCCGTGTCTCCTGACGGCCTCCCGGCCGGGTTCAGGCATCCCGCGAACGCCCCGGCGGCCACCACCACGGCCACGAGCAGCGCGAGCGCCGTCCACGCGGTCGTCCTCTTTCCAGAGTCCTTCCTTGACATCCGTGTCCGACCTCCCGTCTTGGTACTGTCTCTAAGCCGCACTATACCTGCCCTTTATTACGGGCCAATGACGGGAGCCTCAAGGTTTGATGACGATTCTGTGACGGTGGGCCGTTCATCCCGGTTGGCCGGGTCGCGTCCGGTCGCGCCCGGGCGGCCTAGCCGGTACGGGCGTTCCGCGGCTGCGCGGACCCGGAGGTTGTGTCGAAACCCTCCGAATAGAGCCGCTTGGCCTCGGCCGCGTCCACTTCCCGGCGCTCCAGGCGCCCGCGGAGTCCTTCCAGGCGCGTGCGGGCGGCCTTGGCGCTCGGGCTCACTTCCGGAGAACTCGCTTCGATGCACGCGAGCTCGGCCAATCCCCTTTGGAGCGACTCGAGCGTTCGGGCATGGTCGCCGGCGTCGTAGGCCCCCGTGGCGAGGCGGCTGGCCCTGGCCTCGAGGAGCCGGGCGACTTCCTCGGCCAGGTCGGTGTCGACCGGGAGCGACTCGGCCTGTTCCGGGCTCACGAGAGGAAGGGCTAGGACTCCGGAGGTCTGGCGCTCCCGGCCCCTCTCATCCGCCCAGCGGCAGACTGCCCCGACGGGAACATGCTCGCCGGTGGCCCCAGCGGGGGTCGACAATTCGAACATCACGCTCTTCGGGCCGACCAGGTCGCCCAGGTCAAGACGCACTCCGTCGGGCCCAGGATGCTGGTGATATAGGTTGAGGTTCTCACCGATGGCCACGAGCGGTCCCGCGCTCACGTCGAGGGAGACCCGCCTCGCCCGGACCGCGGCCAGGCTCTCAAGCTCGGCGAGGACTATCTCCGGGAGGCGGTAGACCTCGGCTATGTGGTGGAACCGTCCTCCGCCGCACTGGGCGAGAGTGCCCATGACCTCGGCGTCATAGTCCAGGCCCACGCCGAGGGCGGACACGGTGATGCCGCTTCGCTGGGCGGCGAGGGCGAAGTCGGTCATTCCCCCGGTGGAGGTGACCCCGACGTTGGCCAGGCCGTCGCTCAGGAGGATGATTTTGCAGTTGTGGGTGGCCGGAAGAGCCTGGCCGGCATGGCCGAACTCGCGCTCGCCGAGCACCAGACCCTCGTAGAGGTTCGTCGAGTCCTCGGGCCGGAAACAGGCGATGGTCTGATGAAGTCTTTGCCGGCTCCAAGCGCTGACGGCGGTCATCGGCATCTCGACCCTGCCGGTGTGGCTGAAGCTGACCAGAGCTACCTTGTCCCCGTCTCGGAGGTTGTCGACGAGAGCGTGGGCCGCGGCCTTGACGTAGTCCATCTTGGTCCGGCCGTGCGGCGGCAGGTCCCCGCTGTCCGGCGGCGGCAGGCAGTCGATGCGCCGCGAACGTTGGGGGGAGCTGTAGGGGTACGGGCCCCTGTCCCCTTCCCACCCTCCGGCTAGACTCCCCATGCTCCCACTGCGGTCGAAAACGAGGCACAGGGCCAGCGGGTGCCGGCGCTCGCACGGCCTTCCGCCCCGGTCTCCGGGGTCGAGCGTGACCTCCACGTGGACGGAACCCCCTTCCCGGGCAATACCCGGGCGGGTACTCCTGAACATAAGTCTCATTGTCTGTCCCTCCGTGTTTGGCGTCATGCGTCGATCTTAGCGACATGCGTCCACGTCATTGGTCGGTTTTCGCCCGGCCGGTCCGTTCCCGGGCGTGGTCCAGCGAGACTTCCAGCAGTCTTGTCACCAGGTCTCGCGGAGCGTCTGGGGCCAGGTAGAGGGTCACCCCCGGTCCGAGGTTGATGGTCACCCCCTCGGCCGGGGGAGAACCGGGAGCCGGCCCGGAAGGTCCACGGGACTTCCCGGGGTGGGAGGGCCCGGGTGGCTCGGGCTCTTGGGAGGCCCGCGTCGTGTAGAGCGATTCCCGTGAGGCTGCGGCCCTGGCCCCGCCGGGCCTCTCAAGCTTCGACTCGGCCGGGCCGGGCGGTGCGGGCATGAGCGGCAGGCAGCTCCCCACCACGGGCGCTGCCGGCGCTCCCGTGACGAGTTCCCGGGCCGTGGGCCCTACAGCCCGGGCGACCGCCTCGAGTTCTTCCTCCGACATGCCCTCCATCATGCGAGCTACCTCGGCGAGGGTGGGGCGGTCGGGGGCGCGCTGAAGGGCTAGCGTGGCGGCCAGTTCCAAGAAGTGCCGGTCCGTGAACCGGGGCTGGCTGCCGGCTCCCTGCAGGGGTGAGAGGACCCCGGCCTGACGGTAGTAGTAGATGGTGCGCGGGCTGATGTCGGCCCCGAGCTCGCGGCGAGCCTTTTCAGCCAGTTCTTCCGCGGTGTAGGTCTCCATCGGGTCCCTCCTCAGCTTAACACTTAACTGACGCGTGGGCGGCGCAGTGGTAACAGTGTACTGCAATGATAGTCGAAGGCTCGAGACTTGTCAAGAAGGGGCGGGTCCAGAGGGGGTCCGTCGAGGAATGGCCGCAGGAGACGCATTCGGGAGACGACTTACGGGGGGTTGTCCATTATAATCGTTCCTTAGAAGAGGAAGTCCCACCCACCCTCCGCGGAGGCCCGTTATGCGCTATCGTGTGCGAACAGTCATGAGCTTTGACGAATTCCAGTCACGGCTGGGCGACATGCTCGACAAGGTTCCAGAGCGCCTGCTTGACGGTCTTAACGGCGGTGTCCTGGCCGACCCCGCGGCCAAGCGTTCCGACGACGCTACCGGCCTCCTTGTCCTCGGCCAGTACCATCGCGACCACATCCTCGGGCGACTCATCGTCCTCTACTACGGGTCTTTCGTCTACCTCTGCGGGCAGGACCGTGACCGTTGGCTCGACGAGATGTGGGAGACCCTCCGTCACGAAATCCGCCATCACGTCGAGGACCAGGCCGGAGTCAGGGACCTCGAACGTGAGGACCAGGAGTGGGTACGGAAACACCTCAGCGGCCCCGGCGATTGAAGGTGTAGATACCGCCCGGAGTCCGGCGCAGTCAGGTGAATGGTGAAACCCTTTCGCACCTCGACTCGTAAGGGCTCCCAATGGGGAGGATCAACGGTGCCCGAGACCGATTTCGTTTTGGTTCAGGACCTGCGCAAGGCGTTCAATGGTCACATGGCCGTGGACGGGGTCAGCTTCAACATCGAGAAGGGCGAGATATTCGGCCTGCTCGGCCCCAACGGCGCCGGCAAGACGACGACCATCAGGATGATGGCCACGACGCTCCCGATCACCGGGGGCGACGTCATCATCGGCGGTCACTCCGTCCACCGGAACCCGGCGGAGGTCCGCCACCTCATCGGCGTGTGCCCCCAGGAACTCGCCCTCTACCTGGAGTTGTCGGCCCTCGACAACCTGGTCTTTTTCGGCCGCATGGAGGGTCTCTCCAAGGCGGAGGCCCTGGAGGCGGCCATGCGGAACCTCGAACTCGTCGGCCTGGCCGACCGGGCCAAACACCGCGTGGCCAAGTTCTCCGGGGGCATGAAGCGCCGGGTCAACCTGGCCATAGCCCTCATGAACAAGCCGGAACTCCTGTTTCTCGACGAACCGACCGTCGGAGTCGACCCCCAGTCGCGCAACCACATCTTCGACACCATCGAAGGCCTGCGGGACCAGGGCACGACCATCCTCTATACGACTCACTACATGGAGGAGGCCGACCGGCTGTGCCGTCGCATAGCCGTGATGGATGCCGGCCGCGTCATCGCTCTCGACACTCCCCGTAACCTCAAGTCCAGACTCGGCGACCCAGACAAGGTCACTCTCGAGGACATCTTCCTCGACCTCACCGGGCGCCGGCTACGGGACGCGGGGTGAGCTTCCATGGGACGGTCGAAAGCAGGCGTACCGTTCGTCATAGCGGGTAAGGAACTCAAGCTGTTCATCAAGGACACCCAGATGCTGTTCTTCAGCCTGGCCCTGCCCGTTGTTCTCATCTTCCTCATGGTCGCCACCTTCGGGGCACAGGCGCGCTTCCACGCCACGGCCTACGTCGTGAACCTCGACCGAGGAGGCCGGGGGGAGGAACTCGTCGACAGGTTGTCCGCGATTCCAGAGCTGACCGTCGAGGTTCTGGACGAGGCGACGGCCGATTCCCGCCTGGCTACCTCTGAGATCGTCAACGCCATCATTCTCCCGCCGGGCTTCTCCGAGGCGGTCGCTGCCGGGCGGGCGCAGATCGAAGTCCGCCGGCGTGGCGCCGGAGGCACGGAAGGGCAGATAGCCGTGTCTTACGCCGCCGCCATCGCCCGCGAGCTCGCCGGGGAATGCCTGGTCGCCGAGCGGGTCAAGGCCGTCCTGGCCGGCATGGGCACGTTTGTGCCGGGCCCGACGGTCGACGCCAGAGTGAGCGAGCTCTTCGCCGGGTCCCGTGACAACCCGCGCATAACGGTGACGGAGGAAACCGTGGGGGGGCGCCCGGAGCCGGTGGTTGTCTTCCTCCCCGGCCTGGTCACGATGGTCACTCTCTTCAGCATCACCCTGGGCGCTGTGGGTATAGTCGAGGAACGCAAGAAGGGCACCCTCGAGCGGCTGATGACCACCCGTCTCACTCGTGGGGAGTTCCTGGCGGGCCAGTGGCTCGGCACCCTGTCGAAAGGGCTCTTGCAGGTGGTCTTTCTCTTCGGCCTGGCCTGGGTCGCCTTCCGTATCTTCACGCCGGCCTCCTTCGCCGCGCTCCTCGCCTTCGGGGTCATCGCCATAGTCTCCGTCTCAGGGCTGGGGTTGGTCATCGCGGCGATATCGAAGACCCCGGAACAGGCCAACTGGATTGCGGTCTTCTTCACGATGATCATGACCGTGCTGGGCGGGAGTTTCTTCGACGTTTCAGGGGCCAAGGGCGCCCTGGCCGTGCTCAGCCGCCTGACCTACAACTTCTGGGCCAACGACGGGCTCCGCCGCATCATCGTCAAGGGCGAGTCCCTGACAAGCCCGGCCATCCTGACGGACATCACCGTGCTCTTGGCCCTCGCCGCGGCGAGCTGGGTCGTGGCTATCTTGTTCTTCCGGCTGAGGGGGGACGGTAAGTGAAAAGCATGCGGACGTTTCTGCGTCAGGTCGGCCTGCTGGCGGGTAAGGATTTGAAGGTCTTCGCCCGGGACAGAGGGGCGCTCCTCTTCGCCTTCGTGTTCCCGTTCGTCTTTGTAGTGATGTTCTCCATGGTCATGGTCTGGAACTCCGAGCCCGAGCACATGGTGGTATACGTGGCCACGGAAGAGGAAGACGGCGGCCTGAGCCGCCATATCATTGACGCCATGGTGAGCGGGTCGGGGGAAGGGCTCGACATCCGCGAGACCGACCCCGACAAGGCCCGGGCCTCCCTCGTCAAAGAGGAGATCGGCGGCTACCTGCTTTTCCCTCGTGAGTTCAGCGATGACGTCATCTCCGGCGAGCAGGGAGCCATCGTCGTCTACTTCGACCCCGACGCCGCGACGACCCGCGCCGCCTTGATGTCGATAGCCCAGACGGTCATCGCGGAACTCGAGGCCTACCGCATCACCTACGAGGCCGTGGCCGAACTCGCCGCCACGTCGGCCCCGACGGGAACCGGGGGGCCGGCCGGAGTCCCCGGCACCGCCGCCGTGAGCATCGTCTATGAAGAGGTAGGGAAGATAGACCCGCCGCGACCGGTCGACTTCCTGGTACCAAGCTATCTGACCATGTTCGTCTTCTTCTCGCTCGCCATGACGGCTGAGACTCTCGTGGCCGAGAAGGAGGACTTCACCCTCGAGCGGCTGGTATCCGGGACGGCGACGCGGTCTTCCCTCGTGGCCGGCAAACTCACGAGTTCGTTTGTCCGTGGGCTCATCCAGGCGGCGGTGTTCTGGGTCGCCGGGCTCCTCATCTTCAACGTCCGAATGGGGCACTACGCATGGACTGTCGTCCTCGTATCGGTCCTCCTGGCTCTGGCCGCTTCCGGGGTCGGCGTCTTCCTGGCGACAGTGGCCAAGACCCGGAGGTCCGCGGGAGCGATGGCCGTCCTTATCTCCTTGAGTTTCGCGGCGTTCGGGGGCTCCTGGTGGCCCCTCTTCATCATGCCTGTCTGGCTGCAGAACCTGGCCCGCATCACCCCTCACGCCTGGGCGAACTCAGCCTTCAACAAGCTCATGCTGTTCGGGGCGAGCCCGGCCAGCGTGGTCCCGGAGATCACGGCGCTGGCGGTCTTCGCGGTCGCGTTCTTCGGCCTGGCCGTGTGGCGGTTCAAGGTGAACTGACGGTCGTACGGCAAAACGCAAGGCGTACGGTAACGGCCTTCAAGGCCTGCGGCAAGGTCTGGCCGGCGCGAACTGGCCGCTAGACGAAGGGATAGTCTCCCGGGTCGTGGAATAGGCTTCATTCAACCATCTACGACCAGGGGGCCGCTCAGTGCCGGCAAGACGCAGGCTGCGGGTTGGCGTCGTCTTTGGAGGCAGGTCCGGCGAGCATGAAGTCTCGCTCATGTCCGCCATGTCGGTCTTGTCCAACCTCGACCGGGAGCGGTACGAGGTGGTCCCCATCGGCATCACCAAGGAAGGCCGTTGGGTAGTGACCGGCAACCCGATGCGGGCTCTCACGGACGGCCTTCCCGCCGGAGGCCCGCTGAGGCCGGTGGCCTTGCTCGGGGACCCGGCCGTCGAGGAGAACCTCATCGACCTCCCGGCCGTCCGCGGCTCGGCGGCGCCCGTCCCCTCGCCTCTTCCGCGTCTCGATGTGGTCTTCCCCGTCCTTCACGGCCCCTACGGCGAGGACGGCACCATCCAGGGACTGCTCGAGCTGGCCGGAGTCCCCTATGTCGGAGCCGGCGTCCTGGCCTCCGCCGCCGGCATGGACAAGGCCGTGATGAAGGACCTCTTCGTCAGGAACGGCCTGCCTGTCCTCGATTACGTCGTCGTTAAGCGGAAGGATTGGCGGGAAGACCCCGGATCCGTCGTGGAGCGCATCTTCTCGACCCTCCGGCTCCCGGTGTTTGTCAAGCCCTGCAACTTGGGGTCGAGCGTCGGAATCACGAAAGTCCGCAACCGCTCCGGGCTCGCCCCCGCAATCGACGAAGCCGCGCGGTACGACCGCAAGCTGATTGTGGAGAACGGCCTTGAGAACGCCCGCGAGATAGAGTGCAGCGTTCTCGGGAACGACGAGCCTGAGGCTTCCGTCCTGGGCGAGATCATACCCTCGAGGGAGTTCTACGACTATAGCGCCAAGTACATCGACGGGACCTCAGGCCTCATCATCCCCGCCGACTTGGAGCCTGGCGCCAGCGACCGCATCCGCGACCTGGCCCGCCGGGCGTTCCTCGCCCTGGACTGTGCGGGCATGGCCCGCGTCGATTTCCTCGTTAGCCGGGACGCCTCCGAGGTCTATGTAAACGAGCTCAACACCATACCGGGCTTCACCAAGATCAGCATGTACCCTAAGCTGTGGGAAGCTTCCGGCCTCCCGTACTCTAAACTCCTCGACCGCCTGATTGAGCTGGCCCTGGAGCGGCACGAAGACATCGCCCAGAACCTCACGAGCTACGAACCCCGCGAGTAGCGGGGAGCGAGCCACTCCGGGCCCCGGGGAGGACTTGACCACGTCCCGGCGTAAGCGTGAGCCGAGAGCCGCTGTACTTCGAGAGGAAGCGTGGGCACCATGAGCACCCCCCGCCCTGTCGCCGAAAACTTCATCTTCTGTGGAGGTCCCATCCGGACGCTCCGGGACGAGCAGCCCCTGGTAGATGCGGTGGGCGTGTCCGGCGGCCTGATTGTGGCCGCGGGTTCGCGCCCGGAGGTCGAGGCCTGCTTCCCCTCGAGCGGTCCCCAAAGCCCCCGGGCAATCGACCTCCAGGGGGCGGCGCTCTACCCGGGGTTCGTGGACTCCCACACTCACCTGGGGGGCTTCGGCCTGAGGCTGTCTCTCGTAGACCTCGACGGTGTCTCGACCATGGAGCGGGCCTGCCGGCTTGTCGCCGACCACGCCCGGACAGTCGAACGCGGTCGGTGGATCCGTGGCGGCGGCTGGGACAAGAACCTGTGGGGGGACGGCCGTTTTCCCACACGTCACGACCTTGACCGGGTGGTTCCGGACCGCCCCGTGGCCCTGTCGTCCAAGGACGGCCACGCTTGGTGGGTCAACACCGAGGCCTTGCGCCTGGCCGGAGTGACCAGGGACACGCCAGACCCGCCGGGCGGGGAGATAGAAAGGGACGCCCGCGGCGAGCCGACCGGCATCTTCAAGGAGAACGCCGGGTCCTACGTGTCGGCCGTCGTCGAACAGCCGACCGCCAAGGACTACGAGACGTGCATCGCCCGGGCCGTCGCCGCGGCCCACCGGCACGGGCTGGTAGGGGCCCACGACATGGAGGGCCGGGAGTCCTTCAAGGCCTACCAGTCTCTCGACGAGGCCGGGACCCTGGCGTTCCGGGTCTGGCTGTACGTCCCGGCCGACCTCTTGGGCCGGTTGACCGCCCTCGGCCTCGGGGCTGGTTTCGGCAGCCCTTTCCTGAAGATCGCCGGGGTGAAAGCCTTTCTTGACGGCGCCCTCGGAAGCCAGACGGCCGATATGCTGGCCCCATACGAAGGAAGCGGCGGGCAGGGCATCGAGACCATGTCCGCCGAAGGTTTCTCTCAGTTGGTCGAGGGGGCCTCGTCGGAGAGGCTCGCCGTAGCCGTGCACGCCATCGGTGACCGGGCCAACCGCAAGGCTCTCGATGTCTTCGGAGCCCATGAGGGCATCTCGAGGGCCGCCGGCCTCCGGCACCGGATAGAGCATATGCAGCTACTCGACCCGGCCGACATCCCCCGTGTGGGGAGGATGGGCATCGTCGCCTCAATGCAGCCCATCCACGCCCCCTCCGACCGGGACATGGCCGCCCGCTACTGGGGGGCGGCTCGTTCGTCCTCCGCTTACGCGTGGCGCTCCGTTGCCGACAGCGGTGCGGTTCTTGCCTTCGGCTCGGACACTCCGGTGGAGACCATGGATCCGCTGCAGGGCTTGTTCGCCGCCGTCACCCGCCGGCATCCCAAGGAGCCCACCCGCGGTCCCTGGCACCCGGAGCAGGCTGTCAGCCCCCTTGAGGCGGTCCGGGCCTACACCTCGGGGGCGGCGTGGGCGGTGTCGGCGGAACGCGAACGCGGGACCATCGAGGCCGGCAAGGTTGCCGACTTCACGGTGTTATCGGAGGACATCCTGTCCATAGGGGCCTACCCGGTGGGGGCCGAGGGCGCCGGCCGAGAGACGCGCTGGTCGGCGCTGTCGGATGCGGCCGAGCGGACCGGCGAACTACTGCTCCGGAGCCGGGTCGTGGCTACCGTGGTCGGTGGCACTATCGTCCACGGTTGCCTCTAACAGGATTTACAGGATTTCTTTTGGCCAGCATCGAATGTAAGGCTCTTGGGGGACAAGCCTTTCGAAGGAGGATTACCGGCCGGATGGGTGAGTGCGTGTTCTGCAAGATAGCTAGCGGCGAGATACCCGCGAAGCTTCTCTACCAGGATGACGAGTTCGTCGCCTTCGCCGACATAAACCCCCAGGCCCCGGTACACCTCCTCGTCATCCCGAGGACTCACTACGCCAACATCGTCGAAGCCCAGAAGGCTGACGCGAGTCTTGGCGGTCGCATGCTTTCAGTGGTCACCCGCCTGGCCGAAGAGCAAGGGCTCAGCGGCCAGGGGTTTCGTGTGGTCTGCAACACGGGCAACAACGGTGGCCAGACGGTGGGGCACCTCCATTTCCACGTGCTCGGCGGCCGGTTCATGAGTTGGCCTCCGGGCTAGGTCACATGGCGGCACTCGCTTGTCTGGCTGCGTTTACCCCGGATACCCGCGGCACGGGGTCGGCGGGAAAGTTACTCGAGGGCATATGGACACCCGGGTCCGCCCCGTCCCCGCGCAGGTACGAGGGGAGGGAAGGTTCGATAGCTGACGTTAAGGTCGGCAAAGACGAAAGCATCGACAACGCTCTCCGGCGTTTCAAGCGGCAGTGTCAACGGGCAGGCGTCATGCAGGAAATGAGAAAGCGTGAGGCCTACCTCAAGCCGAGCGTCAAGAAGAAAAAGAAGTCGGAGGCGGCGCGGAAGCGTCTTCACAAGCGCTGACGGAAGAATGACTGAGTCAGTCGAGTCCAGGCTTTCCGCGGACATGAAGGCGGCCCTCCGGGCAGGCGAGGAGGGCCGGCTTCGGCTATCCGTGATTCGTATGGCCCGAGCCGCCCTGCAGAACGCCGGGATCGAGAAGCGAAGGTCTCTCACCGACGACGAGGCGGTCGCGGTAGTCGCCCGCGAGGTGAAGCAGAGGCGCGATTCGGCCCGGGAGTACAAGGAACTCGGCCGGGCCGACAAAGCCGAGGCTCTTGAGGTTGAAATCGCCGTCCTCGAGGCCTACCTCCCCGAGCAGCTGTCCGACGCCGAACTCCGAGACCTCATATCCGAGGCCATAGCGGCTGTCGGGGCGAAGTCGCGCCGGGACATGGGCAAGGTCATGGGCAAGGTGATGCCGCTCGTTCGAGGCCGGGCCGACGGCCAGCGAGTGAACGAACTCGTCATCACACTCCTCCCCGACCAGTAGGGTTCCCGCGTAGCGCCGAAGGTCCCACCCCGCTAACCCGGCCCCGTCAACCCGGCGTATCGTCCAGTCCCCGGTTCATAGGATTAGGGAGAATCCTCACTTGACCGGGGGGCCAGCCTTTGCCGCGCAAGAAGAGAGGCCGTTGGCGCAGGGTCAAGACCCAGGAGGAGCTCCGCGAAGAGCGACTTGAACGCCGAAGGGTCAAACTCCGGCAGAAGGAGCGCTTCGGCCGGGGAGTGGCCAGCCTCTTCGAGATACCTGAGGACATCGTCCTCAACCTTCCGCGCGTCACAATCATCGGCAATCTGCAGATGATCATCGAGAACCACCGCGGGCTGGTGGAATACTCCCCCACGCAGATTCGCGTGGCCGCCGGGAACGGCCAACTCACCATCACCGGCAACGAGCTCGCCATAGGGTCGGTCTTCACCGAAGATCTCTCTATCATGGGCCGGTTCGCGAGCGTGACCTTCGAGGAGATGACGCCCGAGCTTCCCGAGGACAAGGCGCAAAGAGGACCCAGGTCATGAGGCTTGACGATCTCTGGGCCTACGTCCTCGGCTACGTGCGGATAAGGGTCACCGGACCCTCGCTCGAACGCTTCATGAACATGGCCAGCGCTCGGGGCCACAGGCTGTGGGGCACGAGCCGGAAAGCGCGTTCCCTGGAGTGCAACGTCACGGTCAGGTCGTTCCGCCGGCTACGGAGGATTCGCGCCCGGACACGGTCGCGCATCAGAATCCTTGAGCGCCACGGCCTCCCGTTCATCTTCTACGGTCTTGGGCGCCGGCCTCTCCTGGTCGGGGGAGCCCTGTTTTCCATGGCCCTGCTCTACCTACTCTCGGCCACGATCTGGTTCGTGCGCGTCGAAGGCACCGAACGGTTCGACGCCGGCCTCATCGAGGAAATCGCGGCCGCGATGGGCGTCCGGCCAGGAACCCTCAAGTCCTCGATTGATTGTGACGAGGTGGCCCGCGGCATGGTGCTGGCGGTGAACGGGTTGTCCTGGGCGGTCGTGGAGCTTCGCGGGGTGGTCGCCGTCGTGCGAGTCATCGAAAAAGACCCGCTGGAGATGCCCGAGGTCTTCACGGCCCCGGCGGACATCGTCGCGGCCAAAGATGGGGTCATCATAAGCCTGATCGTGCTGGCCGGCAGGGCGATGGTCAAGGAGGGCGACACGGTCCACAAGGGGGACACGCTCATCGAGGGGCTCCAGCCCGCCGGGCCGCCGCCGGTCGTGCTCCCCGGCGAGCGGGAACAGCCGCCTCCGATGGCCTGGGTCGTGGCGCAAGGGCTGGTCAAGGCCAGGGTCTGGTACCAGGCCTACTCGGAGGTGCACTTACACACCATTGTGCACAGGCCGACGGGCCGCCGCTGGCAGCACGTGCGACTGGAGCTGGCGGGACGCAGCATTCCCGTCATTGGATGGTGGAACCCACCGGCCTGCCTGTACGAAAGACACACCACTGTAACGACGGTTCCCTTCTGGCGGCTTGACGAACGCGGCATCCGCATCCTGACGACGGTCTACACGGAGGTGGTGAGTGAGGTCCGCGATCTTTCGCCCCAAATCGCGGAGGAACAGGCGAAAGAAACAGCTCTCGACATGCTCCAGAAACGGCTCCCCGAAGGGTCTCGACCCGTGGCCTTCCATTTTGAGGTTGCCGTCAAAAATGATATAGTGATAGGCGTTCTCGCCAGCGCGGAGGTCATCGAGGACATCGCCCTGACACAAGAGAGAAGATAGAACGGGCGCAGTAGACATAAGGTGAGGAGACCAGGACGAGGCCACTAGCGGGGGGAGCAGCTCTTGGCCCAGAGAGAACTGGCCGAGGCTCACGTCCACATCGCGGACAACGCTGAGGCCATGAATCTGTTTGGCAAGTACGACCAAAACCTCAGACTCATCGAAGAGAGCTTCGCCGTCCGGATCGTCAGCCGAGGCGACGAGATAGCGATTCAGGGCCCACCTTCCGAAGTGGCGAAGGTCGAATCCCTGTTCTCCAACCTCCTCGAGGTGCTACGGCAGGGCAACTACCTTTCCTCCCAGGACCTCAAGTACGCCATCAAGCTGGCCCGTGAGGGAGAAAGGCCTGACCTGAAGCAGGTGTTCGCCGACGTTGTCCTGACCACCCATAGGGGCAAGCAGATAAGGCCGAAGACCCACGGCCAGCAGCAATACGTACAGGCCATCCGCCGCGACAACCTGGTCTTCGGAATCGGGCCGGCGGGTACGGGCAAGACCTACCTGGCGGTGGCCATGGCCGTGGCCGCCTACAAGAACCGCGAGTACAACCGGATCATTCTCACTCGCCCCGCCGTCGAGGCCGGTGAACGCCTCGGGTTCTTGCCCGGGGACCTCGAGCAGAAGGTTCATCCTTACTTGAGGCCCATATACGACGCCCTGTTCGACACGCTGGGGCTTGAGGCTTATCAGAAACTGGTGGAACGAGGCGTGATTGAGATAGCGCCACTGGCCTACATGCGCGGGCGGACGCTCGACGACTCGTTCGTCATCTTGGACGAAGCTCAGAACACCACGCCCGAGCAGATGAAGATGTTCCTGACGCGGTTGGGCCTCGGCTCTAGGGCCGTAGTCACTGGTGACATAACGCAGGTCGACCTCCCCCCCGACAAGTGCTCGGGCCTGGAGCAGGTCCGCGTTGTGCTCAAGGGAGTGAAGGGCATCTCGTTCGTCTACCTGACAGAGCGCGACGTGGTCAGGCATGAACTGGTCCAGCGGATCATACGGGCCTATGAGCGGTTCGAGGACCGGGTCCGGAAGGCCACGACGCCGAACACGAAAGGTGGCGAATCGCGCGGTGGCGATGGAGCCGCAGACCCGGCCTAACTGGGTCAAAGCCGTCCGTGCCGTGGCTTGGTCTCATCTGCCGCGCAACCCACGCGTGGTCGCCGGCGTCTGGGCCGTCATCGTTTTCGCCATCGGTTTCATGGTGCTTTCGGCGGCCCTGGCCCCGGTGAGGTACGACCTCGAGGCCGGGCAGGTGGCCCCAGAGGACATCCACGCCACGCGGACGATCGTCGATCGCGTCGCGACGGAGCGGGCCCGCCAGGCGGCCGCGGCGGAAGTATCCGACCAGTACGAGATTAACTCGCAGACCACGGCCGACGCGGAGGCTGTGGTAGCCGCCGTCTTCGCCGCCATCAGGGAGCTCAACTCGTCCCAGGGTTCGTACAGCACACGCGAGACCGGGCTGATCGACGCCGCCGGAACCTACGGCATCACCATGGATGAGGCCGCTGTTTCGGCCGCCCTGTCGGCCTCCCCCGACGTCGTGGATTCACTGGAACTCCGGCTCCGGTCGGTTATCGAGAACATCATGCAGGCAGGAGTCAAAGCGGAGTACCTCGACGCGGCCCACGCCCAGGCGGCCGCGCGCGTCAACGCCCTCGACTTGACCTACGGGCAGGAGGTGCTCCTGAACTCCATCGCCCAGGTCGTCATCGTTCCGAACATGCACTTCAACGCCCACGAGACCCAGGCGAGGCGCGAAGCGGCCATGGCCGCCGTCCTCCCGGTCGAGATTCTCAAGGGGCAGGTCATTGTCAGGGCCGGCGACCTGGTGACGAGCGACCATCTCAGCATCCTACAGGACCTGGGCCTACTCAGGGACAAGCCCGCGTGGGGGGCCTTGCTGGGGATATGCCTGCTAGTCGGTTTGATGGAGGCCGGCGTGGGCCTCTATCTCTATCTCTTCGACCACTCGCTTCTGCTCAGCGTCAGGCGACTGTCGCTGCTGTGTCTTCTGGTCATCCTGACCATGGCCCTCGGCGCCGCCGTCCGGTCGTTTTCCGGCTACTTCATACCGGTGGCCGCCGGCACCATGCTGATAGCGGTCCTCCTCGACATCCGGCTCGCCATCTTCACCGCGTTCGTGCTCGGGCCGTTCGTGGGCTTCATGGTCGGCAACGACCTCCGTTTCGCTCTCGTGGCCGTCGCCGGCGGCCTGACAGGCGTGTTCGCCGTGAGCCGGCTGAAGCAGCGCTCGGACCTAATGCGAGCCGGGCTGCTGGTTGCCGGGGCGAACGCCGTTGCGATAGCTGCCGTAAGCACCCTGGCCGGACGGAGTCTCTTCGAATTGGCAACCGCCCGTGACATGCTGTGGGGAGCCGGCAACGGGGTCGCCTCGGCCATCCTGACTATCGGGTCTCTGCCTTTCCTGGAGGACATCTTCGGGGTGCTGACGGGGGTCAAATTACTCGAGTTGGCCAACCCGAACCAGCCGCTCTTGCGCCGCCTCCTCATGGAAGCACCGGGGACCTATCATCACTCCATCATCGTCGGCAACTTGGCGGAGGCGGCCATCTCGGAGGTCGGTGGGAACGCTGCCCTGGCCCGCGCCGGAGCCTACTACCACGACATCGGCAAGATCAAGAGGCCGTATTTCTTCGTCGATAACCAGTTCGGCGGGGATAACCCGCACGACAAGATCGCCCCCAGCCTTAGCGCCCTTATCATCACCTCGCACGTTCGTGACGGCGTGGCCCTTGCCGAGGAGGCCGGGCTTCCCAAGGAGATAGTGGACCTCATCCGCCAGCACCACGGGACGTCGCTTGTGTCCTACTTCTACTCCCGCGCCGCGGAGGGCGAGGACGCCGAACACGTCGTTGAGGAGGACTTCCGCTACGACGGCCCGAGGCCGCTGACACGAGAGGCCGCGGTCCTGATGCTCGCGGACTGCTGCGAGGCGGCGGCTCGTTCCCTGGCCAGACCGTCGCCGGGTCGGATCGAGGGGCTTGTCCGCAAGATCATGAAGGACCGCCTCGATGACGGGCAGTTGGACGAAAGCCCGCTGACCCTGCAGGACCTGGACATCATGGCCGGTGTGTTCACCCGCATCCTGAGCGGCATCTTTCACCGTCGAGTGGAGTACCCCGAGTTGTCCCCGCGTGACGCGCGCGCGCCGGGAGCCCGAAACGGGAAGAATCAGAACGGGCGGAACGGGAACGGTAGGAATGCCGGGGTCGGCGCCAGACCCGGAAACGGGCGGTCTTCCGCCAACAGGACGGGGAACGACGGCAACGGTCGGGCCGGAAGCGAGCAAGGGTTCACCGGGCGCCGGGCGGGGGGATGACGGCTGGAGCCGATTGAGGTCGTTCTTACTGAGACCGGCGAACTGGCGGCCCTCGGGAGCGAACTGGCGAGCCTGTGTGAGCGGGCCGTCCATGAGACTCTCATCCTCGAAGGGCGCCGTTTGGATGAGGCGGCAGGTCGACCATCCGGCGGCGGGAGGCTCTCCACCCCCGGACGTCCTGTCGAAGTGAGCCTGACCCTCGCCGGGGACGCCCACATCCACGGCCTGAACCGCCGCTACCTGGACCGCGACGAACCCACCGACGTGCTGTCGTTCCCGATGGGGGATGACGACGCGCTCGGTAAGGAGGCCGCCGGCGGTGACCCGGGCGGTGGGACCGAGCCGCGAGAGCCGTTTCTCTTGGGTGACGTGGTCGTGTCTGTCGATAGGGCTAGGGATCAGGCCTCCGAGCACGGCCGGCCCTTTCCCGAGGAGCTTGCCCGCCTGGTCAGCCACGGCGTCCTACACCTCCTTGGCTACACCGACGAGAGCGAGGAGGCATCCGCCGCGATGCACGCGAAAGAGAACGCGGTTCTGACCAGGCTGGGGTTTAGCCCCGACTGGTCCGGCTGAGCCCGCCCTTCATGGCAGGTGAAGGTTCTTGGCTGGTGACCGCGTGGGCAAGCAACGTTCGTCTCTCGGCCGCTTCGCGCGAAGCTTCGCCAAAGCCGTCGGCGGTATCGCCCTCATGCTCAGGGAGCCGAACGCGAGGATTCACGTCGCCGCCCTTCTCACCGTGGCGGCTTTCGCTTTCCTAGGGGATTTGCCGCCCGCCGACTGGTCCGTGCTCGTCCTCACTGTGGGTCTCGTGCTGGCTCTGGAGACCCTCAACACCGCCCTCGAAGGCTACGTGGACCTTGCCGCCCCCGGCCGCAACGATATGGCCGCCCGGGCGAAGGACGCCGGGGCGGGGGCCGTCCTTATCGCGGCTGTGGCTTCCGTGGTAGTGGCCGCTCTCGTGTTCATCCCTCGCTTCGACGCCGTGCTCGCGGGTCTCGGCGCGGCCTGGCTCGAGAACCGTGCCGTCGTTCTGGCCTACGCCGCGGTCACCCTCGGTCTGCTCTTGTCAGGCATTCTCTACCGGGACAAGTGGCCGTCATGAGCGCGGCGACCCCGTGGGGCGTTCCGCCGGCGGAACTGCTCGGCTCCCACGCCGCTACGGCCGACGTGGTCGTCGTGGGCTCGGGCGGAGCGGGACTCTCCGCGGCGGCCGCCGCCGCGCGCGAGGGTCTGAGGACCATCCTGGTCACCAAGGCCAGGGCCGGGCGGGCCAACGCGACAGCGTGGGCCGGCGGCGGCTTCACGGTGTCTCCGCCGGCGGGCCGTCCGGACGTGCTGGGCGCGGCGGTCGAGGACGGCGAACCGGTCGCGGACAGCGGTCGGCCGGCCCTGACCCCGGACGAACACTTCCGCTTCAGCCTCGACACGGGGCGCGGCCTGAACGACCGCGAGCTTCTCCGCGCGCTCTGCGACCGCGGGCCTTCGGCCATCACGGAGTTGGAGCGCGACTTCGGCGTTCGCGTCGACTGGCACAGGCGGGGCTGCTCGGTCACCCGTTTCGGGCGGTTGCCGCTGCTCGGCGGTCTCGGCTTGACCGAACCCCTCCTCGCACACCTCAGGCGGACCGGGACACCCGTGATCGAAGACGCCATAGTCACCGACATCGTCTTCGAGAACGGGCAGGTCGCGGGAGTTCTGGCCGTCGTGCCAGGCGGTCCGGGCGGAGGGCCGGGCGCTAGCCACCCGCTCTATGAGCTCTTATGCGTCGCCGCGCCGTCGGTCGTTATAGCGACGGGAGGGGGAGGGGCCATCTACCGGCGGACAGATAACCCGCCGAGGATGACCGGCGACGGCTACTTCCTCCTGTCAGGGGCCGGTGCCGCCCTGATCGACATGGAGTTCGTCCAGTTCTACCCCCTCGGCCTGGCTGAGCCCGGCCTGCCGGCCTACCTCCTCGACACGAGTCTCCTTGACGTCGCGCGGTTGACCGACGAGGACGGCCGGGATCCTCTCGCCGGGAAGCTGGCCCAGTGGGGGGTGTCGTCGGGGGCGGAGATCAACCTCCTCGCCCGTGACAAGGCCGCCGTCGCGCTGGCCCGCCACGTGGCCGCCGGCCACCGCCTCTACCTGCACACCAACGAAATCGACAAAGAGCGACTCCCCCGGGGCATCCGCGAGTACCTCTCCGAGTACTCGCTGCCCTCCTTCAACCTGTTCGAGCGGGCCGTGGAAGTGGCGCCGACACAGCACTACTTCTGCGGTGGAGCCGCCATCACCGTCAACGGCGAGACCCTGGCCGGGGACGGGTCCGTGATTCCCGGCCTGTTCGCTTGCGGCGAGGTGACAGGCGGGGTCGACGGGGCCAACCGTGTGGGAGGTAACGCGCTGACCAACATCGTTGTCTTCGGCCTGGCCGCGGGCGCGGCTGCCGCGCGGTACGCCAAGGGCGGCACCCGCCGGCCCTCGACAGGTGAGGCCGCCGGGCCGGGGGCGGCACGGAGCGACACCGGGCGTAAGTCCGCCTGGCGGGAGGCCCGGGACAGGCTGGTTCAGTGGCTTGGTCCCCCGCGGGCCACCGCCGGACAAGGTAGGTCGTCGCACGGAGAACAGGGTCCGTCTGAACGCGGCCCCAGGCCCGCCGACCTCAGGCTCGAACTCGGCCGCCTGTGTGATTCCTACATCGGGCCAGTGCGCTCGGCCGCCCGGCTGCGCGAGGCCCTCGAGAAGCTAGCCGACCTGGGCCGGGCCGTCGAGGCCCTCCGCCCCGCGACCCGCTCGGACATCCTCCACGCCCTGGAGCTGCGGGCGGGTGTCGCCACCGCTACCTTCGTGGCTCGGGCCGCCCTGGAGCGCACCGAAAGCCGGGGAGCCCATTTCCGGGAGGACTACCCGTCCGAGGACCCGGCCTGGCTGCATTCGGTTGTCCTCTAGGTTGACCTCGTCCCCGGTCCTCGGGCAGGGGAATACCGTTAGCCAGAGTAAAACCCGCGCACGTTGTAGCCGCCCTGGTATACGAATTGGGGCAAAGTGGCTAGCGGGACCATTCCTTGGGGGAGACTGGAGCTTGATGAACGGTCCTTCGTCCAAGCTGCACCTTCGGGAGAAGGTGTGGTAGGGGGCGGCGAGAAAACCAGCATGGGCGGATGAAAATCCGTCCGGCGGCTGGCGAGACCCGGAAAGGATTGAGACTGTGAGACGCATCCGCAACTACCTGGTGACCGGGCTCATCGTGCTTCTCCCGGTCGTGGTCACCTGGCAGGTCCTCCGCTGGCTGTTCAACCTGGTCGACGGTCTCCTGAGAGGCGTGGTCGCCCGGGTCTTCGGACATCCCGTCCCCGGTGTCGGGCTGGCCGTCACGATTCTGGTCGTGTTCCTGGTAGGTGTCCTAGCCGCCAACTACGTCGGCCGGCGCCTGCTTGACCACGGCGAGGCGGTCATGCGCCGGACGCCCATCGTGCGAAGCGTCTACGTCACGATCAAGCAGATAACCGACGCTTTCGTCCGGCGAGACCAGGCGGCGTTCAAGCGGGTGTGCATGTTCGAGTACCCCCGAAAGGGCATCTACACTCTCGCCTTTGTCACGTCCTCGGCCCCGGTCGAGCTGAAGGAGCGGGCCCGCCAGGACCTGGTCGGCGTGTTCGTGCCGACCACGCCCAACCCCACGTCCGGTTTCCTCCTCTACGTGCCCCGTTCGGACATCGTGATACTCGACATGTCCGTCGAGGCCGGGCTCAGACTGGTCATCTCAGGAGGCATCGTGCCCCCGGACGAGACCCGGAGGGGCCCATGACCGAACCGGGTGAGTGCCGGTCGGAGCCGGTCCGGAGTGAAGTCCCCAGCACTGCCTCGGGAGGGGTAGGTCAATGAACCGCGGGGTGGTCGTTCTCGTCGTCCTATGCCTCCTGACAGGGGTCGTTCTCGGCGGCGTCGCCGCCGGCGGCTGCCGGCCCCAGTTGGCTGGCGGCCCCGGCGAACCGGGTGGCGACTCTCCCGGCACGGACCCGGAAACCACCGAGCCCGGCGATCCGGGGGGGCCCGGGACGACCGAACCGCCCACCGAGGACACGCTGCCGTGCCCTCTCTGCGGGGAGAAGGTGGCCGAAGCCGCGGTCCTGCATCGACCGCTGGCCGTCGTCATAGACAACCTGGCCGCCGCCCGCCCCCAGTCCGGGCTCAGTGACGCCTGTCTTGTCTACGAGCTTCTGGTCGAGGGGGGCATCACCCGGTTCGTCGTGTTCTTCCTCCACAACGAGTCCGCCGCCATCGGTCCCGTGCGGAGTCTCCGGCCATACTTCCTGGATCTGACCATGCCTCTCGGGGCCGTCGTGGCTCACTCCGGCGGGAGCCCCGGCGCCTTCAAGGACCTCGAGGACCTCAAGCCCACAGCCATGCACATCGACGAGATGTCCTACTCCTCAGCCTTCTGGCGGTCGAACACCCGGCGGGTGCCGCACAATCTATACACCGGCACGAGCCTTCTCCGCGAGGCCAGCCGGTCTCTCGGTTATGAAGGCCGCCGCCTGTCAACTACGACGCCGCTGGCGTTCAACTTCGCTCCCGAGCCAGACAAAGTGGCTCTACCGGCCGGCCAATCGGTCACTCACCTGACCCTGCACTACTCCGCCAGCGGAGGCGGTTACAGCGTAACGTACGACTACGACTCCGATACGGGGGAGTGGATGCGGTACGTCGGCGGGGCGGCCCAGGCCGACCCGGCCACGGGCCGCCAGTTGCGGGCCGCCACAGTCATCGTCCAGTACGTGACGAGCCGGGTCATCACCGGGGATCCCGAAGGCCGGCTCGAGTTCTCCATGACCGGCAGCGGCGACGCCACCGTCTTCTGCCAGGGCCGAAGCTTCAGGGCCAAGTGGTCCAAGCCCGCGCGCACCTCCGTGCTGAGCTACACGGACCTTGCGGGCAACCCGCTGACCTTGCCGCCGGGACCGGTGTGGGTTCTTGTCGCGTCTCCCGGAACTTGGATAGAGACTCAGTGAGGTCGGGCCCATGAACGTTCGGAGGACTGACGGCGACCGGGGACCTGAGAGCGGCGGCAGCCTGGTCCGGGAGATCGCCGGGACAGGGGTCACCCTTGAGAAACTGGCCCACGAAGCCCTGGCGGCCCGGGAGTTCGCGTACGCCCCGCAGTCGGGGTTCAGGGTCGGGGCGGCCGTGCTCACGTCGAGCGGCCGCATCTACCGGGGCTGTAATGTCGAGAGCGCCGCGTACCCCCTCACCAACTGCGCCGAGCGCGTCGCCATCCAGAAAGCCGTCTCCGAGGGCGACAGGGATATCGTAGCGCTGGCGGTGGCAGGGGACGCGACCTACCTTCGGAGGGGCGGCCAGCCGAAATCTCAGCCGAGGGATTCTCTGGACGCCTTCGTCACGCCGTGCGGCGCGTGCCGCCAGGTCATCTTCGAGTTCGGTCCGGACGCGCCCGTGCTCCTGGTGGACCTGGAGGGCGGCCGCTGCCTGACGTCCGCGCGCGAGCTCCTGCCGGGAGGCTTCCGGCTCGAGGGGTTCGGCCCGTGACCGAATCGTCGCGCGGTCGGGACGGCGGAGGCGGCGACGCGGGCGGTGGCTCTCGGGAGCACCCTTTCCGTTCCGGGCTCGTGACCATCGTCGGGCGGCCGAACGTCGGCAAGTCCACCCTTCTCAACCGGCTCGTGGGCCGGAAGCTGGCCATCACCTCCCCCAAGCCGCAGACCACCCGTAACCGTATCACCGGGGTGGTCAACCGCGATCGCGCTCAGATTGTGTTCATCGACACCCCCGGTATCCACCGTCCCAAGCACAAGCTCGGGGAGTACATGGTCGGGGTGGCGATGGCCGCCCTGGAGGAAGTGGAGGCCATCCTGTTCGTCGTCGAGGCTCCCGAACCACCCGGTCCCGGCGACCGGTACGTGGCCGAGCGCCTGAGCCGCGTCCGCACCCCGGTGCTTCTGGTTGTCAACAAGGCCGACCTGTGCCCCGGCGACGTGACCCGGGCGAACGTCGAGTCATACCTGAAGCTCGGCGAGTTCGCCGGCCACCTGGCCATCTCCGCCGTGCGGGACGAGTCCTTCGAATTGCTGCTGAGAACCATCGAGTCCCTCCTCCCCGAGGGCCCCCGGTACTACCCGGAGGGCATCGACACGGACCAGCCCGAGGCCTTCGTCATCGCCGAACTCGTCCGGGAGAAGGTCCTCGAGACGACGCGGGACGAGGTGCCGCACTCCGTCGCGGTCGTGGTCGAGGAACTCCGGCCGGGGGGTAGGCGGGCAGGCGTGGCGGAGGACCAGGCGGGGGACCCGCGCGGGGGCCAGCTTGCCGACCAGCGGGAGGACCAGCGGGAGGCGCCCAGGGCCGGCCCCCTGGGTGACGCGCCCGACCTTGTCTACGCGAGGGCCGTCATCTACGTGGAGAGGGAGTCCCAGAAGGGTATCATCGTGGGCTCCGGGGGGACGATGCTCCGCGACGTGGGGCGAAGGGCCCGGCGGGAAATAGAGGCGCTATTCGGCACCAAGGTCTACCTCGACCTCTGGGTGAAGGTTGAGAAGAACTGGCGCGACAGGGCCGGGGTCCTCCGCGCGCTAGGCTACGCTTCCCAGAGGGAATGAGGCCGCGAAGACTCCCGTACGGCGCAGGCCCGGACGGCGGCGCGGGTCACGCGGGGTGGGGGAACCCCTTCACGGTCAGCTCGCTGCCGGTGGGCACAACCTGCCCGGCACCGGCGGTCCCGCCGTGTAGGTCTCCGTAACGTCGACCAGGAGCACGCCCCGCCAGTGGTGGGCCCTACCCTTGACCTGGTAGGCCGTCGGGTCCATGGTTATGACGGTCACGGCTACCCGCGTCCCCTCGGGTACCAGGGCCGATACTCGCCGGTCGGCGATGACCAGAGCCCGGCGGCCGACGGGAGCCACGCCGCAGGCGGGGAGGACGCGGACGCCGATCTCAGCGGGCCAGGCGATGGCCTTCAAGGCCTTGAGACGACCGTACTTCTCGGCCACCAGGGCGGGCATGGTCCAGGGCGGGCCGGCCTCCACGGGAGGTGGGCCCAGCCTGCCGGGGGACATCCCCACCGTCGCGGCGGTGGCCATGCGCCTCGCTCTCACGTGAGCCGCTAGGACCGAGAACGCGGGAAGCTGCCCTTCAGCGTCCACCGCCGGCAACTCGAAAGTCCCGGCTGAGCGGATACCGTTGTAGGGATTATAGCGGAACATCGACTGCGTGGCCATGGCGTCGAAGATGGGGCCGGAGTTGACGAAGCCGCGGAACTCCCCCCGGGCCGTAAAGAAACGGAGCTTAGCGTCGAGGGCCAGGATGGCCAGGCGGCCCGTCTCCTTGAGGTTAGCCTTGGTCTTCCACATCATGAACTCCGCGAAGGCGCCGAAACCCGGCTCCTCCAGAGGGGCCAGGGAAAGCAGGGGTACGACGTTGGGTTCTCCCTGGTCGCTGATAGTGGCGAGGAACTTGGGTTGCATGTCGCCCGCCAGAAGAGACCTGTTCCTGTCCGAGAGGGCCGTTGCCACGAGACCACCCCCAAGCTTTATGTCACCAACCCCCGGCCGGCGACAGGGGACATAACTCCGGACGCCCCCCTAGTCAGCCAGAGGTCCGCTGACCTTCGGGTCAAGCCCTGTCCCCCTGGCCACGGCGAGAACGCGGTCCATCTCGGCCCGGCTCATGAGCCCCCGTCCCTCGAGAGCGAAGGGCAGGCCCAGCCGGCGGTAGTCGGCCTCGCACAGGTTGTTGTAGGCCAGGAAATCGACACGTTCCGCCCCGGGCATTTCCCGGGAAACAAACTCCGACACGGCCTTCACGTTCTCGTCATCGTCCGTGAAG
>QZJP01000038.1 GCA_003599345.1 Bacillota bacterium
AATGGGCCTAGAACGAGCGGGAGTAGTTCAGCGGTAGAGCATCGGCTTCCCAAGCCGAGTGTCGCGGGTTCGAATCCCGTCTCCCGCTCCATTTTTGTGGCCTTTTTTGTTTTGGGGCATTGTCGTGTTCAGGTGCTTGACGGGCCGGCGTAGCTCAGAGGTAGAGCTCTCGATTCGTAATCGAGTGGTCATGGGTCCGAATCCCATCGCCGGCTCCATTTGTTTGTACGGAGGCGTTCTTCCGGGTCACTGTACGGAGGCCGTGTTCAGTACGTGCCGGAGCCTGTGTTCAGAACGTGCTCTAAGGGAGAATGTCTAGCGGGTTGACGGCCACACCGTTCACTCGTATCTCGAAGTGACAGTGATTACCAGTCGAGTAACCGGTACTTCCCACCCGCGCGACACTCTGCCCGGCTTCGACCCATTGCCCGTAGCTTACAAGAAGCTTGGACGCGTGCGCGTAAAGAGTCGTCACACCATCACCGTGGCTTACGATGACGCAGTATCCGTAGCCGCCGTTCCAGCCCGCGAACGTCACCTTACCCGGTCTTGACGCCACAATCACCCTACCGTAGGCCGCGGCTATGTCGATGCCGTGGTGGAACCGGCCCCATCGCCATCCGAATCGTGATGTCAAGGTACCGTAGACGGGCCACCTGAACTCGCCGGTCACTTCCCTGGTGCCGCCTCCGGCGGTACTGGCCACCGTGGCCCTGTGGACTATGAGCGGCGTGGCCCCCGGCAGTATCAGCTCGGTCCCCACCACTAGGCTGTCGGCGTTGTCCAGGCCGTTAGCCTCCATGATGGTGCCGATGTCTGTCTGATACTTACCAGCGATAGCCGACAAGGTGTCGCCAGGTTTCACCACGTGGAGCGCCCCATCCACGGTTAGTATGCGTATGGACTGGCCCACCTGGAGACGGCTCGGGCTGACTTCGGGGTTCACGCCGAGAAGCGTGTTGACGCTAATGCCCCGGCTCTGCGCAATGTCCCACAGCGTGTCGCCCTCACGAACCGTATAGAGGGTGACGCGGGGACGCGGCTCCACGCCTGCTCCATGGCGTTCCACCTGCGGCCCGCTCGACGGCTGCTCACCGGATTCCGCCGTGTCCCTTGCCCGTTCAACTCCGCGGGCTTCCCAGCTGGCGTCACCCGGCTCCACGGTAGCCGCCAAGTCGCTGACCAGCCGCGCAAGTCCATCAAACCCCATGGCGGCCGCTGTCCGGATGTCGTTGGCGGGCGGAATGGGGATGTCCAGCCCGTAGGAAAGGGTCACGTCCGGTGGGCCGTCGCCCGGGACGGGCTCCACGCCGCCGGCCGGGGAGAAGACCGGCTGATCAGGAACCGTGCCCGGACTGACCGCGGTGAAGGCGACTACCACAAGCACCGAGGCAAGGGCGAACCAGGAGAGCCGGGTCAGCCGGGTTATGCGGCGACACAAGGGCGGAGGACCTCCTCGAACGGACGGCCGCAGAACACCCTTGGCCCGGCCAGGCGGATAGACGGGCCGCGTAAGCCACAGGGTTGAATGGCAGCCAGAGAATCCACTGGTAGATGGGCGCATGGATTCCTCGTCTGGGTCGTCTCCCCTCCAGGAAAGTCTTGGCTAAGAGGACAAAGACCAGACAGCGACGAATAGCCGCGTCCAATTATGCCTTCTCTTGGAGGAAGTCATGGTCATTCCGCCTGGTGACCGGGCGTCGCCGATGCGGCCGTTCCTGATCGGCCTGCTCATCTTCGCGGTGGGCCTTGCCGGCGCTCTTTGGTGGGAGGACTACCAGCGCCAGTTCGTCTATGCCGTCGAGATAGATGGTTCATTCGTCGGCTGCGTCGGCACCAAGGAAGAGTGGAGGCTGGCTGTCCAGGAGTGCCGCGGTCTGGCAGAAGCGGCCATGGGCGTACCGGTCGCCCTCAGGTCCGACATGGAGCTCACGAGGAAACGGCTCACACCCGACGACGTCGTCCTCTCAGGCCCGGATCTGGTAGAGGCCGCGGCCGCCAGGCTCGTCTTCGTCACCGACGTCTGGGCCATCAGTGTTGACGGGGTGGACGTGGCCTACGTAAGGACCGAGAGTGAAGCCAGGCGGGTTATTCCCAGCATCATCCAGGACTACAGGCAGACCCTCCTGGCCAGGGGCAACACCACGGTTCTCGAAATCGTCGTGGCCGAAGAGGTGACGTGCCACCGGGCCGAAGCTCCCATCGACAAGGTCGGGGACGCAGAGCAGGCCAAGCGCGTGCTCCTTCGGGGAACGGACCGGGTGAAGGTGCATGTCGTCAAGAGCGGCGAGAATCTCTGGTCCATCGCCAACAGCAACTCTCTGACCGTGGACGACCTACGCCGGGCGAACCCGAACCTACAGAACCTCAACATGATCAAGGTGGGCCAGGAGATCAACCTCATCGTCCCCGACCCTTACCTCACCATTCACAGCAAGGAACGCTACGTCTACATCAGCTACTTGCCTTTCAGCGAGACCGTGAAGAGTGACTCCTCCTTGTGGCCCTGGGAGAGCTACGTGGAGAAGGCCGGGGTGCACGGCCGCAAGGAAGTCACCGTCAGCATAGACCGGACGAACGGGAATGAGACCGGCCGGCAGGTCCTAGCCGAGAGGCTCCTATCTTCGTCGTCATCCCAGAGCTACGTGCTCGGAACCAAGAAGAACCCCACGAGCGCCGGCGGTCTGGTGTGGCCCGCGCAGGGACGCATCACCTCCCCCTTCGGGTGGCGCCGGCGTGAGTTCCACCGGGGCGTCGACATCGGTGCGCCCTACGGTGCGCCGGTATACGCATGCAAAGGCGGCACGGTGGCCTTCGCGGCATGGAATGGCGGCTACGGCCGATTGGTGATCATCGACCACGGCGGCGGCATGGAGTCCTACTACGCCCACCTGTCGAGCATAGCGGTCAGCGTGGGACAGACCGTTGGGATGGGCGACTGCCTGGGCTACGTGGGAAACACGGGCCGCAGCACAGGCGCCCACCTGCACTTCGAGATACGGATTGACGGCGAGGCGCAGAACCCCATCGGTTATTACCCGCACGGAGGATAGAACCCGGCTGAGTCGTTCCTACTACCGGGTCCGTCACGTTCTCCTTGGCTGGTGTCCCGGCAGGCTATATAATGGGCGTGGGTTTACATAAGTGCGGCCCTCTAAGTCTTGCCCGGCGACTACCGCACCGGCCCGCCTGCAACTCCGGTCACCGCCCTGCTTATGGCCGTACCCGGACGTGATGCTGGTCTGATGTCCACCGCTCGCCCGCGGCCCGGGCCCGAGCGGGCTACCTTCGGTCGGCTCCTCACAGCTCTTCTCCTGCTGGCCGCCTTGCCCGCGATGGTCTACCCGGGTCGGCCGGGCCCGAACGTCACTGTCGGAGACCTCATCTACGGCTGGCAGCGAGAGCTGCGCCAGCGGTCCCTCGTCGCCACCTTCGACGGGTTGGCCAGAGTCGGCTCCGACCACTTCGTGGTCCATTTCGACCCCCGGTGGGACTCGGACTGGGCGCATCTGGTCCTCGAGTGCGCGGAAGGTGCCCGGGACGCCGCGTTGAGGAGGCTCGGCTGGAGCCCGCTCGAATCACCGGGGGCTAAGGTCCCCATCCTTCTCTATGCCGACTATTCCTCGCTCGACGAGCAGTTCGGCTCCAGACCCGGGTTCAGGGCTCTCGGGGCCTACTGGTGCGGAGTCATTCAGGTCCTGAGCCCGAGGCTATGGCTCTCGGAGCGTCCCCCCGTTGACGCCCGGAGACAGCTCTGGACACGCGGGCCTATCATCCACGAGTACACGCACTACCTTCTCGACAAGCTCATCCCCCGCGGGAACTACCCGCGCTGGCTGTCCGAGGGCTTGGCTCAGTACGTAGAATATCGTGAAGCAGGTTACCTATGGCTGGAGGCTTCCAACACCATCTCAACACCTATCAGGGACAGCGGTCTTTATTCGATAGCGGAACTCGGGGGCGGATTCGACAGTCTCCCCAACACGGCCCTCGCATATCGCGAGGCCTTCCTGCTGGTCACGTATCTGGTTGACTCCCAGGGTCCTGACACGTTCAGCCACGTTCTGAAGGGGCTCGCGTCGGGACTCAGCTTCGAGGTCTCGCTCCTGAGAGCGACGGGACTGAGCCTTGCGCAGCTTGAAGACCTCTGGCTTGACTGGCTGGACCACAACCTGGAACGCTACTCGCTATTAGCAGGGGAGGAAGCCACCCGGGCTTGACGAATAGGTGCGCCTACCCGGCTGTGTTGATGGAGGGTTTCCTTTGTCGAAACTGGTCGTAACCGGCGGCCACCGCCTTCGGGGCAGAGTGCGCGCCGGCGGCCGGAAAAACTCCGCGGTTGCCATTCTTCCGGCGACGCTTCTCGCAGACGGGCCGAGCATCATCGAGAACCTGCCCGATATCCGGGACGTGGCGGTCTATTGCGACATCCTGAGAGCTCTCGGGGCAAGGGTGACGGTCGAGCGGCGGAACAACGGGTCTGAAGGGCTCCGAGCCACGGTCGACCCGTCGGGCCTCAAGCGCGAGTCCCCTCCCGAGCCTCTCGTCAACAGCATGCGCGCCTCGAGCTACCTCATTGGAGTCCTTCTCGCCCGGCACGGCCGGGCCGACGTTCCGTTCCCCGGCGGGTGCGATATCGGCTCCAGACCAATCGACCAGCACGTGAAAGGCCTGACGGCACTGGGGGCCGGCGTGAAAATCGAGCACGGTGTCGTCACGGCCGAGGCGTCGCGCCTCACGGGGGCTCCCGTCTACCTCGACGTCGTCAGCGTCGGAGCCACCATCAACATCATGCTCGCCGCCATATTCGCGGAAGGCACGACGGTGATAGAGAACGCCGCCAAGGAACCCCACGTGGTCGACCTGGCCAACTACCTCAACGCGGCCGGGGGCAACGTGAAAGGCGCCGGAACCGACATCATAAAGGTCACGGGGGTGCGCAGACTGAACGGCGTGACTCACTCTGTCATCCCCGACGAGATCGAAGCGGCGACCTACATGATAGCAGCGGCCGCCACCGGAGGGGACCTGATCGTCGAGAACGTCATCCCCAAGCACCTGGAGTCCGTGTCGGCCAAGCTCGCCGAGACGGGAGCCACGGTGGATGAAAACGGCGACTACATCCGAGTGCTCGGCAACGGGCGGCCCCGCCCGGTGACGCTCAAGACTTTGCCTTACCCGGGCTTCCCGACTGACGCCCAGCAGCAGATGACGACGCTGTTGACGGTGGCTACCGGGACTAGTCTCGTGACCGAGACGATATTCGAGGGGCGCTTCAAACACGTCAACGAATTGAAGAGGATGGGGGCCCAGATCCTGGTGGAAGGCCGGACGGCCATGGTGGAAGGGGTCGACCATCTCACCGGTGCGGCCGTCAACGCCACCGACCTGAGGGCCGGAGCGGCTTTGGTCGTCGCGGGACTCCTCGCTGAGGGTGAGTCGGAGATATCCGGGGTCCACCATATAGAGCGCGGCTATGAGCGTCCTGTTGAGAAGCTCGTGAGCATAGGTGCCGTCCTCAGGAGGACTGAGTGACCCGTTTCTGAGCGCTAGATCCTGGCTCTTGCAAACGAAGACCAAATCGACCACTATAGTTGGGGAGTTGGGCAGCTTGACGAAGCCGATCCCCCCGCGCGAGCCCGGCGGATTGTTCAGTATCGCCCTGACGTCCGGCTTCACCCTGCTCGCCGGTCTTTTTATCGGATACTACGGCGGCAGGTGGCTTGACGGTGTGGCCGGCACCACACCGTGGTTGACTTTGGTCGGCACTCTGCTGGGAATAGCCGCCGGGTTTAGAGTCTTGATCCGCGACGTTCTGCGCGAGACATCCCGGACCAGCCGGGCGCGACCCACCGAACACGAAGACGAAGGACCCGAGAGTGACTGAAGCGACAGTGGTCTTGGCGGCGTTCGCGTCGGGTATCGCGGTGGGTGCTGTCGGCAATGCGCTCTCGAATTGGACGCTACGTCTTGGGAGAGGGAGGCCGGACGGAGAGGCCGGGAGGTCCGCTACCTGGCCTTCGATTTTCGCCCTGCAGTTCGTCCTCCGCATCTTCGCCAGCTTCGCTTCGCTCTACGCCACGTACCGGCTGACGGCCGGCGACACGGGAGCCCTGATGGCTAACCTGGGCGGGCTGCTGGTGGCGAGGTACTTGCTCCTCTGGCGCCTGGCCCGGGGAGGCTCGGGCGAGACGCGGTAGAATAGTGCCATCCGGGTTCCGCCGCGCGGCCCACTCAGGGCGAGCCGGTTTGACGGCCGAATCCGGTGTCTTGGTTGGGAGGAGAAGCCTTTGTTCCCGGCCGCGGTTTCCGCGGGGATGGCCGCGATCGCGTCGGAGGTCGGTGAGGAGGCCGCGTCTCACGGACCTCACGTCTTTTTCCGGCTGCCTTTCTTAGGTCTCGAGGTCACCAGCATTGAGACGACCATGTGGGGAATCATGCTCATTGTCCTCGTGGCCGCGTGGCTGGGGACGAGGACCCTGGGACGGGTCCCACGCTCGCGCGGACAAGCCCTCCTCGAGGTGGCGGTCGACGGCCTAAGGGCCTTCTTCGCCCCCATCATCGGCGAAGAGAACGCGAGGGCCTTCCTGCCCTTCCTCGGGAGCCTGTTCATCTTCATCCTGCTGTCCAACTATAGCGGGCTCTTACCCGGGGCCGGACACCTGCCCGGTCTTGCCGCGCCTACGAGCAACTGGGGAGTGACGGCCGGGCTCGCCGCCGTGGTCTTCGTCGCCGTCCAGTACGTGGGCGTCAAGAAGCGGGGCCTGGCCTACTTCAAGCACATGGTCAATCCGTGGTACCTTGCCCCGCTGCTTCTGCCGCTCGGCGTGGTGGAGGAGTTCGTCAGGCCGTTCGCGCTGTCTTTGCGTCTTGTGGCCAACATCTTCGGGGGTGAAACCGTCGTTTTGGCCCTGTTGGCCGCGACGCCCTGGTTCCTGCCCATCGTGCCTCTCGGGCTCGAGTTGATCTTCGGCTTCATCCAGGCTTTCATCTTCACTTTCCTGACAGCTATATACCTTGCGACCGCCGTCGCGGAGGAGCACTAGAGGCCCCTGCAGGGCCACATGAGGGCCCGTACGAGGCCCACACCACGGGCGGTCGGGACAAGTCCAGCGAGGAGGAACGCGGATGACGGCAATGGTGGTTTTTGCTGGCGCGGCAGTGCTAGCGATGGCCCTGGCAGCGTTCGGGTCGGCCTACTCCCAAGGCCGGACCGGAAAGGCGGCCATGGACGCCACATGGAAGAAGCCCGAGGTCGCCGGCAAGATCCGGACTACGATGATGCTCGCCCTTGTGTTCATGGAAGCCCTGACTCTGTTCGTCTTCGCCATCGTCTTCGTGCTGGCGGGCAGGGTCACGCCCGAGATAGGCACCTTCACGGCCGTCGCGGTCGTGGCCATGGCTCTCTCGGCCACCGGATCGGCTTTGGCGCAGGCCCGTACGGCGACCGCCGCCCTGGAGGCCTCCTGGCGGGAACCGGAGGAAAGCGGCGACAGCCGGACATCCATGATGCTCGGCCTGGTTTTCATGGAGGCCCTGACCCTGTTCGTGTTCGCCATCATCTTCGTCCTCGCCGGGAACATGGACAGCTCCCGTATCCTCTTCGGCTCGACGGCGGTGGCGGCCATGGCCTTGGCGGCCATCGGTTCGGCTACGTCCCAGGGGCGCACCGCCTCAATGGCCATGGAGGCCACCTGGAAGCAACCCGAGGCGGCGGGCAACGCCAGGACCTCGATGATGCTCGCGCTGGTCTTCATGGAGGCCTTGACCCTGTTCGTCTTTGCCATCGTGTTCGTCCTGAGCGGGCGGGCGGCGACCCCCGAGGGCAATCTGTTCGGCGCGGCCGCGGTCGTGGCCATGGCCCTCGCGGCCGTCGGCTCGGCCGTGTCCCAGGGCAAGACGGGCGCGGCGGCCATGGAGGCCACGTGGAGGCAACCCGAGGCCGCCGGGGACGTGAGGACGTCGATGATGTTGTCCCTGGTCTTCATGGAAGCTCTCACCCTGTTCGTCTTCGCCATCGTCTTCGTCCTGTCAGGGATGATGGGATGACGTCCGGCGGGACGGCGGCGCCGGCCCGGTGGCGAGTGAGAGCTAGACCGGGGCCGGTGTGGCGAAGCCGGGCAGAGCGGGGAGGTGCCGTAAAATGGAGTTCTCAACTAACGAACTGATCTGGGCGATTATCAACTTCGTCGTGTTCTTCGTCCTTCTCAGGCTTTTCCTGTACCGCCCGGTTCTAAAGATACTGGACGGCCGCCGGGAAGAGATCCGCGACAACCTGGCGAAGGCCGAGCAGGCTCGTACCATGGCCGAGAAGGCCCTGGCCGAGCACGAGCGGCAACTGGCCAAGGCCAGGGATGAGGCTCAGGCCGTGATATCTCGAGCCCAGGCCACGGCCGAGAAGACCAAGGACGAGATTCTCAGCCAGGCCCAGCGGCAGGCTCAGGACGCCATAGAGCGAGCCCAGAGGGCCATCGCCAGCGAGAAGGAGCGCGCGGTCACGGAACTGCGCCGCGAAGTCGCCGACCTCGCCGTCATGGCCGCTGGAAAAGTGCTGGGGCGGTCGCTGGACGTAGAGGACCACCGCGAGTTCGTTGACGAGATGGTCAGGAAGCTGCCGCCGGCCGGCGGCGTGCCGGCGGGGAAGACTGGCTAGGCCGGGGAGGAACGTGTAGTTGGCTCAAGGCAGCCTAATCGAACGCAGATACGCCCAGGCGCTGTTCCAGGCGGCCCGGAACGCGGGGACAGTCGACGAGGTGGAGCGGGAACTCGACGCGGTCGTGCGGGCCCTCTTCGAGGATACGCCCGTGCGGGACTACTTCCTTTCGGACCGCGCGGGCCTGAAGGCCAAGAGAGACCTAGTCCTCAAAGCCGCCGCCGGCGCGGGCCAATATCTTGTCCGAAACTTCCTCCTTCTCTGCGTTGACAAGCGCCGTGAGCGGAGCCTGCCCGGGATTCTCCGGGTCTTCACCGCCCTCGCCGATAAGGCCCGGGGAATAGTCGACGCCCAGGTGCGCACGGCGGTGGACATCGGCCCGGAAGGCCGCGCGGATCTGGAGAAGACCCTGACCCGGACTATCGGGCAACGGGTCAGGGTGAATTTCGCCGTCGACCCGGCCCTTATTGGAGGGCTTGTCCTCAAGGTCGACGACCGGCTCTATGACGCGTCGCTCGCGCGCCGTCTCGAGCGGCTCGCCGAGCATCTTGCGAAGGCAAGGGTAGGTGTGAAGTGACGTGGCCATTCGACCGGAAGAGATAACCGCCATCCTGCGGAAGCAGATCGAGAACTACGAATCGGCCGTGGAGGTATCCGACGTCGGAACCGTCATAGAAGTCGGCGATGGAATCGCTCGCGTTCACGGGCTGGAGCGGACGATGTCGGCCGAGCTTCTTGAGTTCCCGGGCGGGATCTTCGGCATAGCCCTCAACCTGGAACAGGACAACATAGGCTGCGTCCTGCTCGGGGACTTCAGTCGTATCAAGGAAGGAGACGAGGTCCGCCGCACCGGCCGGATCGTAGAGGTGCCCGTCGGACCGGCCCTGACCGGGCGTGTGGTCAACGCGTTGGGCCAGCCTGTGGACGGCCGCGGACCCATAGAAACGAACGACTACAGGCCTGTCGAGATCCTCGCGCCGGGAGTGGTGGCCAGGCGGCAGGTCGAGGAGCCCCTCTACACCGGACTCAAGGCCATCGACTCTATGACCCCCATCGGTCGAGGTCAGCGGGAACTCATCATCGGCGACCGCCAGACGGGTAAGACGGCCATCATTGTGGACACCATCATCAACCAGAAGGGCAAGGGAGTCCACTGCTTTTACGTGGCCATCGGCCAGAAGTCGTCGGCCGTCGCCACCGTGGTCGAGAGATTGCGCGAGGCGGGGGCCATGGACCATACCACCGTCGTGGTCGCGTCGGCCAGCGAACCCGCCCCCATGCTTTATCTCGCGCCCTACTCCGCTACAGCCATGGGCGAGTTCTACCTTTACTCCGGGCAGCACGCGTTCGTCGGCTACGATGACCTGTCCAAACATGCCGTGGCCTACCGCGAGCTGTCCTTGCTCTTGCGGCGCCCCCCCGGCCGTGAGGCCTTTCCCGGCGACGTTTTCTACCTCCACTCGCGCCTATTGGAGCGGGCGGCCAAGCTCAGCCACGAGCTCGGCGGCGGTTCCCTCACCTCCATGCCTATCATCGAGACTCAGGCCGGGGACATCCATACCTACATCCCGACAAACGTCATCTCAATCACCGACGGGCAGATCTTCCTCGAGACCGACCTGTTCTTCGCTGGTTTCCGCCCGGCCATGAACGTAGGCATCTCCGTTTCGCGCGTGGGCGGCGCGGCCCAAGTGAAAGCCATCAAGCAGGTAGCGGGCAGGCTCAGGCTGGACCTCGCCCAGTACCGTGAGCTCGCCGCCTTCGCCCAGTTCGCTTCGGACATGGACAAGACCACACAGGCGCGCCTGGCCCGGGGCGAACGGATGATGGAACTCCTCAAGCAGGACCAGTACGAGCCGATGCCCATGGAGGAGCAGGTGGTTGTGCTCCACGCCGGCGTCAACGGCTTTCTGGACAGCGTCCCCCTGGGGCGTGTGCGCGCCTTCGAGCGGGAATACCTGCGCTTCCTGCGTGCCAACAAGCGCGGCCTGCTCGACACGATAGCCAAGGAAGAGCGATTGAGCGACGAGACCCTTGCCGCACTCGAGGCAGCGGCGAAGGAGTTCCTCGAGACGTTCGTGCCCAAGGAAGACGCGGACACGAAGGCGGCGGCGCGGTGACGACCGCCCGCCCGACAACGCGGAAGGAGGCCGAACCGAGTGGCCCAGGCGGTTCGTGACATCAGGCGGCGGATCAAGGCCGTCCGAAGCACGCAGCAGATAACGCGGGCCATGCAAATGGTGGCCGCCGCCCGCCTAAGGAAGGCGCAGGGCAGGGCTCTGTCGGCCCGGGCCTACTCGGAGAAGCTTGACGAACTCCTGGAGCGGCTGACGGCGGACGAGGCCCACATAGGTCATTCGTTACTGGACCGCCGGCCCGTGCGAAGAGCCACGGTCATCGCGGTCACGGCCGACCGGGGCCTGGCCGGCAGCTACAACACGAACCTTTTCCGTCGCGTCGAGGCGTGCCTGGCGGCGCTGGTGAGAGACATCACCCGTGATGGCGTCGAGATACTCGTCGTAGGGCGCAAGGGCCGCGACTACCTCCGGCGTCGCGGGTGGAGCGTCACGCGTGAGGAGATAGGCGTGCCCGACGACGACCTGGGGCAACTGGCCCGGGAGTTCACGGTCCGCATCATCGACACCTTCAGCCGGGGGGCCACGGACGAGGTGCTCGTGGTTTACTCGAGGTTCGTGTCGCCACTGGTGCAGCGGCCCGAGGTTCTGAGGCTCCTCCCAGTGGCGTCCCCCGAGCCCGCTTCCGAGACAGGCGACGAGGAGGCAACGGCTCCCCGCCGCACCGGCGCCGGCGAGCGGCCGGTCGAGCAGTCGGAGTTGGAATATGTGTACGAACCCAGCCCCAGGACCGTCTACTCCCTGCTCCTGCCCAAGTTTGTCACCAACCAGCTGTTCCACACCCTGCTCGAGGCCAGGGCCAGTGAGTACGCCGCCCGGATGACGGCCATGAAAGCGGCCACCGATAACGCGGACGACCTCATCGAGAAACTCACTCTCGAGATGCACCACGCCAGGCAGACGTCGATTACGCGCGAGATCATGGAGCTTGTCGGAGGTGCCGAGGCCCTCGAAAAGCGCTAGGCGGGCGAGCGGGGGTCGGACCCGACTACTCTTAGGGGGTCATCCTGATTGGCCAGGACAGGTAGGATAGCGCAAATAGTGAGCGCCGTGGTGGACGTGGAGTTCCCCGAGGGCGAGCTTCCCGCGGTCTACACCGCCCTCACGGTCCGGACGAAGGACCAGGACCCCGAGTTCCTGAGCGGGGAGGGCGCTCCTCCCCCCGACCTGGACGTCACGCTCGAGGTGGCGCAGCACCTCGGGAACGACATGGTGAGGTGTGTCGCCATGTCCTCGACCGACGGCCTGATGAGGGGCATGAAGGTCGTAGACACGGAACAGCCGATCACGGTCCCGGTCGGCCGGCCCGTCCTCGGGCGCCTGTTCAATGTCCTCGGCGAACCGGTGGACAACCTGGGCCCGGTCAAGGCCGACCTGCGCCTGCCCATCCACCGGCCGGCTCCGACCTTCGAGCAACTCACTCCGACCACGGAGGTTCTGGAGACAGGAATCAAGGTCATCGACCTCTTGACTCCATTCCCGCGCGGCGGCAAAATCGGGCTCTTCGGAGGGGCCGGGCTCGGGAAGACCATCATCCTCATGGAGCTCATCTACAACATCGCCTACGAGCACGGCGGATTCTCGGTTTTCGCCGGCGTGGGCGAGCGGACTCGGGAGGGCAACCTCCTGTGGCAGGAGATGAAGGAGGCGGGCGTCATCGACAAGACGGCCCTCGTCTTCGGTCAGATGAACGAGCCCCCCGGAGCCCGCCTGCGTGTCGGCCTGAGCGCCCTGACCATGGCCGAGTATTTCCGCGACGAGGAAGGCCAGGACCTCCTTCTCTTTGTCGACAACATCTTCAGGTTCGTCCAGGCCGGTTCCGAAGTGTCGGCTCTTCTAGGGCGGATGCCGTCCGCTGTCGGCTACCAGCCGACCCTGGCCACGGAAATGGGCAACCTCCAGGAGCGCATCACCTCCACGCGCAAAGGCTCCATCACGTCGGTCCAGGCCATCTACGTCCCGGCCGACGACCCGACCGACCCGGCCCCGGCCACGACCTTCGCCCACCTGGACGCCACCATCTACCTGTCGCGGGCAATCTTCGAGCTTGGGCTCTACCCGGCCGTCGACCCACTCGAGTCGTTCTCGCGCATCTTGACGCCCTCGGTCATCGGCGACGAGCACTACCGCGTGGCCCGGGGCGTCCAGCAGATATTGCAGCGTTACCGCGAACTACAGGACGTCATCGCCATTCTCGGAATGGAGGAGCTGTCCGACGAGGACAAGCTCACCGTGGCCAGGGCAAGGCGCATCCAGAGGTTTCTAACCCAGCCGTTCTCGGTCGCCGAGGGCTTCACGGGACGCGAGGGCGTCTACGTGTCTCTAAAGGAGACCGTTCGCGGCTTCGCTGAGATCATCGACGGCCAACACGACGGTATCCCGGAAGAGGAGTTCTACATGGCCGGGACTATCGACGAGGTGGTCCAACGCCACAGGGACCGTCAGGAGAAGGAGCAGGCCGCCAGTGACTGACACTGACGCGGGCTTCGACTTCCAGGTGGTGACGCCCAACCGCGTCGTTCTCAAGGAGCGGGTGACGTCGCTCATGGTGCCCGGGGCGCGGGGGTCGGTCGGTTTCTGGGCCGAACACGCCCCGATGCTCGTGGCCCTGGCCCCCGGAGTGGTGAAGTTCCGGCCGGCGGGGGGGCCCGGAGCCGCGTTCCGGCTTCTGGCGACCGGCGGTGGGTTCTTCGAGTTCAGCCCTGACGGCCGGGCCACTCTGCTAGCCGATACCGCGGAACTACCCGACGAGATCGACGTCGAGAGGGCCAGGGCCGCCTACCAGAGAGCCCGCAGGCGTCTGGCCAGGCCAAGCCCCAAGGTGGACATCAGCCGGGCCGAGCTCGCGCTCGAGCGGGCCCTGGCTCGTCTTCGCACCGCCGGTAAATCCTAGCAAGACTACCAGCCAGCCAACTCATGGTCGCGGGGGGATGACGTCTTCATGGGCTACCTAACTTCCAGCGGGTACAAGCAGGGCCCGGGCCTGCTATCCTACGCCGTCGTGGCCCTGGTCTCGGCGGTCATCGGGGGCATGCTCATGCTGACCCTGGCCCCGGGCTACATAGCCTCGCGGGCCGGTATCATCGGTCAGACCTCCGCCACGGGAGACCCCGGGAACTCGCCCCCGCCCTGGCCGACACCGACCATCGACTTGACCGGAGATTGGCCCGCGGCAGCGGTCGCTGAGGCCGTCGGCCCCACGGTGGTGGGCATCATCGGCGAGACCACGGCCGTCGATTGGTTCTCCCGCGCCTACACCGAAATCCACGGCGGTTCAGGAGTTGTGTTCAGGCAGGCCAACGGCTACTCGTACGTGGGAACCAACCAGCACGTCGTCGAGGGCGCCAACAAACTCTACGTTGTCATGGCCAGCGGCGAGCGTCTGGCGGCCGAGTTAGTCGGCGAGGACTGGTGGACTGACCTGGCCGTCCTCAGAGTGGCGGACACGAACCTGCCCGTCGCCCCGCTTGGGGACTCCGACCTCCTTAAGCCCGGCGAGCTCGTGATGGCCATCGGGAACCCGGTCGACATGGAATTCCAGCGGTCCGTGACTGTCGGCGTCGTGAGCGGGCTCAACCGCAAGGTCAGCTACTCCGACGAACGGGAGTTCAGGCTCATCCAGACGGACGCCGCCATCAACCCGGGGAATAGCGGCGGACCCCTGGTCAATATGCGGGGCGAAGTAGTGGGCATCAACAACATGAAGATCGCGACCGAGGATATCGAGGGTATGGGTTTCGCGATTCCCATCAACCTGGCCCGGATAGTCCTCGACGATCTCGTCACGTTCGGCCGCGTCATTCGCGCGTACCTCGGCATCAACATCGTCAGCGCCGCTGACGCGCGCCGGCACGGGCTGAACATCGCTGGAGGAATCTACGTGACCCGGGTCGTGCCGCAGAGCCCGGCTCAGCGCGCCGGGATAAAGGCCGGCGACGTCATCGTCCGGATAGACGACGAGGAACTCAGCACCCTCGGAGACTTGCGGCGCGTCCTTGACCTCCATCGACCCGGCGACGAGGTCACCATCACCCTCCAGAGGTCCGGGCAGACCCTCACGGTCAAGGCCACCCTCGTCGAAGCGCCGGCCGAGACGGGCTAGTGTCGTGACGCACCCGACCGGAGCCGCATCGCCCCGCCTGGGCGGCATCGGCCTGGCCGTCGCGGCGACCGTCTTCTTTTCCACCTCGGCCGTCCTCATCCGTTCGGCCGAGGGGTTCACGCCTCTGGAGGTGGCGTCCTACCGTCTCCTCGCCGGGGCCGGTCTTGTCGGGCTGTTCGCCGCGGCCGCCAGGATGGGCCCGGCGCGTAGCCGGGTTCCCGGCCGGCCGCGAACCGCCCCGGCGGCGGTAATCGGCGCTGGAGTAGTGGCCGCCTTGCACTTCGCCTTCTACATCGCGTCTCTCTACCGCACGACCATCTCACACAGCCTGGTCCTGGTGAACATGTCGCCTCTCCTGGCGATACCCCTATCGGCGGTCTTTCTCCGCGAGAGATTCGACCCGAGGCGCCTGCCGGCCGTGCTCCTCTCCATCGTGGGGCTAGGGATCATGGTGGGGCTGGAGCCGGGTCTCACGGGCGAGCAGCTGGTGGGGGACGGCATGGCCCTCTTGGCTGCCCTGGCCTACGCCGTCTACAGTCTCATAGGCCGGAGCCAGAAGTCGGGTTCGGGGCTTCTGACCTACGCGTTCCGGGTGTACCTTGTGGCCGGCCTCGCGCTGTTGCCTCTGGCCCTCTGGCAACGCGCTTTCACCCTGGGACCCGCGCCAGGGCCCCAGGGCTTCGTCGCCATCGGTCTTCTCGCCCTGCTTCCCACCGCGGGGGGCCACACGCTCTACAATGCCGCTCTCAGGAGGGCGGACGCGGCAACCGTGAACCTTATCGCCACTCAGGAAGTCACCGGAGGAGTGCTGCTCGGGCTGGTCCTCCTAGGTGAAGTACCGTCGGTTCAGGCCGTCGTCGGGGGACTCGTCACGCTCGTTGGGCTCTACCTGGCCGTCCGCGGCCCGTTCCCGGCCCGCCGCTCGGCCATGGAACGCGGCCGCCGGGTGAGTGGCTCGGCCGGCTGAAACCCGGCCGGGCGCTCTCTAATCAGATGCCTCCTCGACTCCCTCCCAGTGCTCGACGTATTCCGGCAACTCACCGGTAGTGAGCCCCGGGTCGGGTAAAGAGGTCCGGTCGCCATCGGGGGCGGGGATATGGAACTGCCTGTGCCGCTGCCTGGGTTCGGTGCCTTCGATGAAGAGCTCCTCCACACGGGGGCAGGTGGGGTTCGGGAGGAGGCCGGTCTCGGCGCAGACTTCGAGGCGGACTATGCCCGCCGGCTCCGGGAAGTCCACGACCCGCAGCCCCTCGTGAGCCGCCGCCATGAAGTTCGCCCATACCGGACCGGCCAGAGTCCCCCCGTAACCCGGAAGGGGAGACGGCTGGTCATTCCCCACCCAGACCGCGCACGATATCTGGGGGGTGTAACCCACAAACCAGGCGTCGTGTTGGGAATCGGTGGTCCCGGTCTTACCCCCGGCCGGTCGGGAGAAGAAGCGCAGCAGGTGCGCGGCGGTGCCCCCGCTCTTGAACGGCTCCTTGAGGAGCTCGTTCATGAGGAAGGCCACCCGTTCGTCCAGGGCCCGCTCCGGCGCCAGGCCCCGCGGGGCCCGTCCGGGGTCGTAAATCACCCGGCCGAAGCGGTCCTCCACCCTCAACAGGGCCTGCGGCTGGACGCGGAATCCGCCGTTGGCCATCGTCGAGTAGGCCCTGGCCATCTCGAGCACGGACACCTCCGATGACCCGAGGGCCAGGGAGAGGTCGTTGGTTAGGGGAGAGTCGATACCCATCCTCTGGGCGAACTGCTTCTCCTTCTGTGCCCCTATCCTCGCCGCCCACTTCACGGCGACCACGTTGTCGGATATCCTCACTGCCTCGCGGATGGTCAGGGCAGCGTAGTGGTACTGCCTGCTGCCGTAATCGGTGGGCACGTAGGGCCTGCCCGACCCGGACGGGAACTCCACGGGTTCACAGACTTGCTCAGATATCAGGGGGAAACCGCTGTCCAGGACGGCGGCGTAGAGGAACGGCTTGAAGGCTGAGCCCGGCTGGCGGCGCATCCCGTCGCCTATCTCCCCTGGGGGCACGGCCCGGTTCAATTGAGTCTCGGCGAACGACCGGCCTCCTACCATGGCGAGGATGTAGCCGTTCGCCGGGTCCATGGCCACCAGTCCCACCTGTGGCTGGGTGACACCGGCGGCGTTCTTCTCCCCCGCGGGCATCCACTTGTCCACGGCCTCGTCCGCGGCCCGTTGCATCCTCACGTCCAGAGTAGTGTAGATGCGGTAGCCGCCCACGTAGAGATCCCCGAGACTAGGGAGCCTGGCTCCTTGGGCCTGGGCCTCTTTGATCAGAGTCACGATGTAATCCATGAAATACCTGCCCACTTGTTCCGGAGGACCCACCGTCGCCAGGGCGACGGGCTCCTCCTTCGCCCTGGCCGCCGCCTCGGCCGTGATGACCCCCTTCTCGGCCCAGAAGTCGAGGACCAAGTTGCGCCGGGACAGGGCCCGCTCCGGCCGGTTGAACGGCGAGAAGCCCTCGGGATTCGCGGCCAGCCCGGCGATCATCGCCGTCTCCGGTAGGTCCAACTCCCCGACGCTCTTGCCGAAATAGGTTTGGGCCGCCACCTCGACCCCGAAGGTCCCGCTCCCGAGGTAGAGCCCGTTGAGATAGAGCTCCAGGAGCTCCTGCTTGGTGAAGGCTCGTTCCAGCTTAAGGGCCAGCAAGGCCTCGACTATCTTCCTGGTAAAAGTGACCTCCTGGGTGAGGTATAGGATCCTGGCGACCTGCTGCGTGATAGTCGAGCCGCCCTCGACAATCTCCCCCGCCCGGACGTTCCGGACCGCGGCCCGGATGATGCCGATCGGGTCTAGGCCGTGGTGCTCGTAGAAACGCTCGTCCTCCAAGGCCACGAAACCCTGCTTGAGAGTCTCGGGCATCTGCGACAGCGGAACAGGTATCCGGTTCTGGCTGAAGAGACTACCGACCAGTTCCCCGTTCCGGTCAAGGACCCGGGTGGCCACAGGCACCACGGGGGGCGGAAGCGGGACGAAGTAGAGGAAGGCCACCATCAGGACAAGGAACAGAGTCCCCGTCCCCACCAGGATTAGCGGGCCCCGGGCGAGCAAGACGCGGCCGAGCCGCCGGGCCAGAGCCTGAAGCCGGCCCAACACGGGCTCCAGAAACGAGCCGAACGTCGCGGACTTCCTTCGCCCCCTGCCGCCGGGCGACCCAACGCGTCCTGCCCCTCCCCCTCTTGCCCCGCCGCGGCTCCTCGTGGCGGCCATGACCCTACTCCGCCGTCCTGGGGGTCTTGACCCAATACCGTGGTTCGTGACCCGCGGCTTTGAGAATCAGGGCCGCCGTATATGGTAGAGGGAAGCAGAAGGCGGCCAGGGGAAGGACAAGGAGTTGCAGGCAGACGCTGGCCTGCTGGAGCAGGCCCGGTTTCCGGTCGAAAGGGTCGATGAACCTGTAGTAGCGGAAGTAGGCGTAGAACGTGAAGCAGGGGTAGATGAGGCTGAAAGCCGTCAGCAGGCCCCGTGCGACGGATGGCAGAATGGTCGGGTCCACGTTCCCGGTGTGGTAGAGCACGAGCACTGTCGGGGGGATCAGGGTCGCCACTTGGTAGAGGGTCCATTCGAACTGGCCCTTTAGCCACAACGTCCGCAGAATACGGTTGAGCGGCCCGCGCTCATAGGTGAGGTCGCCGCGAATCCTGTCCATGACCTGAAGGTGGCCGGCCCCCCACCGGAGCCTCTGCCGGAAGAAACCGTAAAGAGTGGGGGGAGTCTGCTCGCTGGACGGGTAGGGCAGGAAGTCCGGCCAGGCTCCGCACCGGAGGAAGGCCCGAACGCCCAGTTCCAGGTCCTCCGTAAGTGAGGTCGAGTCGAATCCGCCCGCCTTCTCGAGCAGGGCGCGGTCAATGAACAGATTCGTGCCCCCGACGAAGGGCAGGCGCTTGAACAGGGCCGGCAGGTACCAGTCATGGGCTATGGCCTGATAGAGAGAGGCGACCTTACACAAGGCCCCCATCCTGAAGAAGTTCCGAACCTGGAAGGCCGGCCCCTGAAGTATGGCCGCCGACGGGTCCCCTCTCAGCCGGCGCCAGGCCACGTAGAGAAGGACCCGGGTGTCCGGACGGCTCTCGGCGTCGTAGAACCCGTAGACCACCGACCGGGGGTCCGTGAACGACAAGGCCCAGTTCAGGGCCCGGCCCTTCGTCGAGGGTACTTCCCGGCCGGTCCTCCGCCCGGGGTAGTCCCCGCTAAAGTCGGCCGGAACCACGACATGTTTCACGACCGGCGCCCTCCGGGCACGCGGGGCGCGCGCTCCCGGACCAGACGTGCCGCCGGTCGCGGCAAGAGCGGCGACCCTCTCCTCAACCACGTCCTGAGTCGTGGGAAACCTCAGAGCGTAGGCCTCCTTGAGCAACGAGGACACCCTCCCGGCGCTCCCCTCGCCTCGGAGCCTGTCGGCCAGGCTACGGGCGATCACCCCGGCCATGACCGTCAGGATGCGGGCGGTGACCTGTTCCCTGGCCTGCCCGGTACGTCTGACCATCTCGGCCGGCTCGCCCGAGGCGGATTGGCCCGTCACCAGGCCGAACGCCACGGCCACGGGCACGGCCAGAGCCAGGTGCACGGAAGCCGTCCGGTCTATCTCGCGCCGGTCCGGGGTCGTCGCCGCCAGGCGGGAAACCTTCCTGAGCTCGGCGAGGCCGAGAGGGGCCCGGTTCGTCGCGAGGTGCGCGGCCAGGGTCCACACGGCCGTGATGTGGCGGGCGACGGGCCCGACTAGCTCCGGCTCCCCCAGGTCCTGGCTCAGATGCAGGGTCAGCCGCCTATACTCCCGGCGCCCGGCGATGTAGTCCATCACGGCGAACCGCGCAAGGAGGCTGAGAACGATCTCCTCCGGCTCGCCGGGTCGCGACGCGCTCGGCGGACCCTCCTCGAGCAGGACCGATGCGGCGGTGAGAACCTCGGGCCGGTGCGCGTCGCGGGCCGCGAGCTCCTTCTCGTCGGTGACCACGAGAATCTCGAACCGCTCGGGGTCATAGTCGAGGTCGACCATGTGATCTATGGTCCGCCCGATGACGACGGCCTCGTTCCTCGCGGGAACGATGATGGAGATGAACGGGAGCCCGGCCCCCTCCTTGGCGGCAATGCTCCGGACGGAGTCGAGAGTGAGGTGGGGCCGCCGGGTCCAGTAGCGCCCGTCGGCGTAGCGCTTCCAGACGAAGAACCTGCCGAAGAGCAGGAAGAACACGATGTAGACTGCGACGGCGACGAGGTAGACAACTTGCGAGGAGGTCATGAAATCCCCCAACCCAAGAGTTCCCGGCGGTTCTCGCCTTAATGTCTCGGGCGGGCTGGCCTTTTATGTGGGTACAGAAGGAGACCGGCCCGCTCTCGAGCGGTCCGGTCTCCTCGAGGTCGTCGTCCGGGCGGAAGGCCGCCGTCCAAACGGCGGAGGCGGGAGCGGGGCAGGGCTAGCCCGGGGGCTGGGCGACTCGGACGCGGGACGCCCTCAGCACCTCGTCGCCCAGGAGATAGCCCCGCTGGAGTTCCTCCACCACCGTCGGCTCGGTGACCGACGGGTCGAGGGTCACGTCCACGGCTTCGTGAAACGCGGGGTCGAAGGGCTTGCCGACACAGTCTATCGGCGTCACACCCTCTTCGGCGAAGGCCTTGTGAAGCTGGCGGAGAATGGCGGCCGCCCCGGCCCGCTCTCCCCCGTCGTCCTCGAAGGACGCGGCGCGGTCCAGGGCGTCGGCCACGTCTAGGAGCCGGAAGAGGAGGCTCTTCTTCCCCCGGTGGACCATGAGTTCAAGGTCGCGCTCGACACGCTTCCTGTAGTTCTCCAAGTCGGCCCGGGCCCGTAGGAAGAGATCCCAGTTCTCCGCAGCCTTGGCTGCGGCCTCGTTCGCCCGGGCCTCGGCCGCCTCGGCCCGCGCCTCGGCGGCCTGAGCCCCGGCTTCGGGGCTCAGGCCCCCGGCTTCAGGCTCCACATTCCCGCGGCCCGTGTCGTCCCCCGTCATTTGCCCTCATCCCCCGCGTCCTTGTCGCGGAACTCGGCGTCGATAGTCGGTCCCTGACCGGCGTCACCGCGACCGGGCCCGCTTCCCGGGCCGTCCCCCGCCCCGGGCGCGCCTCCCTGACCCTCACCCGGCCCGGGCGAGGCCTGACGGTAGAGGACCTCGGCCATCTTGTAGGCCGCCTGCTGCAGGCTCTCGATCTTGGACCGGATGTTCTGAGCGTCGTCACCCTTGGCGGCCTCGCGCAACTCCTCGATGGCCTTGGAGATTGCGTCGCGTTCGGAGCCCGAGACCTTGTCCCCGACCTCCTTGAGGTTCTTCTCGGTTCCGTAGATGAGGCTGTCGGCCTGGTTCCTGAGGTCGACGAGTTCGCGGCGCTTCTTGTCCTCGTCCGCGTAGGATTTGGCCGCCTCCACCATCTTCTCGACCTCCGACTTGGACAGGGTCGTGGAGGCGGTGATGGTTATCTTCTGTTCCTTCCCGGTTCCGAGGTCCTTCGCGGTCACATTGAGGATGCCGTTGGCGTCGATATCGAAGGTCACTTCTATCTGGGGCACTCCCCGGGGCGCGGGAGGGATGCCTACCAGGTGGAACCGCCCGAGCGTCCGGTTGTCGGCGGCGAACTCGCGTTCGCCCTGGAGAACGTGGACCTCCACGGTCGTCTGGCCGTCCGCCGCCGTGGTGAAGACGTTGCTCTTCCGCGTGGGTATGGTCGTGTTCCGCTCGATGAGTCTCGTCATCACCCCGCCGAGGGTCTCGATGCCCAGGGACAGGGGGGTGACGTCAAGGAGGACGATGTCCTTGACCTCCCCGGCCAGCACCCCGGCCTGGATGGCCGCGCCCACGGCCACGACCTCGTCGGGGTTGACTCCCCGGTGGGGCTCCTTCCCCGTCAGCTTCTTCACGAGTTCCTGGATGACCGGCATCCGGGTGGCGCCGCCCACGAGGATGACCTCGTCGAGGTTGTTGACGCTCAGGCCGGCGTCCTGGAGGGCCTGGCGGAAGGGCCCCGTCGTCCGTTCGGTTAGGTCCGCCGTGAGTTCCTCGAACTTCGCGCGCGTGAGCCGGGCCTCGAGGTGCTTGGGGCCCGTGGCGTCGGCCGAGATGAAGGGCAGGCTCACGGTGGTCTCGGTCACCGACGACAACTCGACCTTGGCCTTCTCGGCCGCCTCCAAGAGTCGCTGGAGGGCTTGCTTGTCATTCCTGAGGTCGATGCCGTTCTCCCGGCGGAACTCCTCCGCCAGCCAGTCGACCACCTTCTTGTCGTAGTCGTCGCCACCGAGATGAGTGTCCCCGGAGGTCGACTTGACTTCGAAGACCCCGTCTCCGACCTCGAGGACCGAGACGTCGAAGGTCCCGCCCCCCAGGTCCCACACCAGGATGGTCTCGTTGGCCTTCTTGTCGAGCCCGTAGGCCAGGGACGCGGCCGTCGGCTCGTTGATGATGCGGAGGACGTCGAGGCCGGCTATCCGGCCGGCGTCCTTGGTCGCCTGGCGCTGCGAGTCGTTGAAGTAGGCCGGAACGGTTATGACGGCCTTCTCGATCTTCTCTCCCAGGTATTTCTCGGCGTCTTCCTTGAGCTTCCTGAGGATGAACGCCGAGATCTCCTCGGGGGTCAGGTCCTTGCCGCCCAGCGCGGGCAGCGCGAAACGCACGCTTTCGTTCTCCCCTTGCTTGACCTCGTAGGGCACCCGCGACCGCTCCCGCGACACCTCGCCGTAGCGCCGGCCCATGAAGCGCTTGACCGAGAAAACGGTGTTCTGCGGGTTGAGCACGGCCTGACGCCGGGCAAGCTGGCCCACGAGGCGTTCGCCGTCACGGGTGAACGCCACCACTGACGGGGTAAGGCGGTTCCCCTCGCTGTTGATGATGACCGTCGGCTTCCCGGCCTCCATGACCGCGATGACCGAGTTGGTCGTGCCGAGGTCGATGCCCACTACCTTGGGCATAGAAAGCACCTCCGTAGTTGAGGATTAAAGATTAGGCGCCCGCCTATGCGACCCGTCTCTGGGCGGGATGACCCGAGCGCGAGGCCGGGGCGCCGGAGAAGGACGGTAGTGTCTCGTGTATTATAGGATAGCCCCCAAGCGGTGTTCAACAATGCCGGACCACACGCGGTCCGGTCCCCCGCAACGGCCCGGAGCTTTCCGTTCCCCATGCCGACGCCATCTGCTATAATTGCCTAGTCATTTCCGGCCCGATGGGTCGGGAGCGTGACCCAGCAGGCTTTGAGCGAGGGGATTGACCGACGATGACTTCCTTGCCCGTCCCCGATAGTTACACCTTGGTCGCCGCCTCGGCCGCGGGGCAGACGAAGCTCACTGCCTTCGACCGGGCCCTGCTCGACGCGGGTGTAGGGAACCTCAACCTCATCCGCGTCTCCAGCGTCCTACCCCCGGGGGCCGCGCATCGCCCCGTGCTCAGCCTCCCGCCGGGGGCGCTCTGCCCCATCGCCTACGGTACCATCGCCAGCTCGGCCCCCGGCGTCACCATCGCCGCCGCGGTCGCCGTGGGCATCCGCGAAGGCTCGTTCGGCATGATCATGGAGTTCTCCGGGGAGTGCCGGAAGGAGGAGGCCGAAATCGCCGTCCGGGCGATGGTCGACGAGGCGTTCGCCAGCCGGGGGTTACCCCTAGACGAGGTCAAGGTCAGGTCCACCGAGATAACCGTGCCCGAGGGAAAGGCCGCCTGCGCTTTCGCGGGGGTGCCTCTCTGGGGCTAGGGGGGTCGACCGAGGATGGAGTTCTGGTTCACAGAGGTCCACACGCCCAACTTCCAGATCAAGGTCAGAGTCAACAGGACGCTGGAGGTCCGCCGCACCACGTATCAGGAGATGGCCGTCCTCGACACGGTCGACTTCGGCCGGATGCTGGTGCTCGACGGTTACATCCAGACAACCGAGGCGGACGAGTTCATCTACCACGAGATGATCGCCCACGTGCCGCTGTTTACGCATTCGAACCCCCAAAGGGTGCTCGTGATTGGCGGCGGCGACGGTGGCGTGGTCCGCGAGGTGCTCCGGCACAAATCGGTGGAGGCCGTCGATCACGTCGAAATCGACGAGGCCGTGACGGAAGCCTCGCGCCGCTGGTTACCGTCAATCAGCCACGCCCTCGACGACCCTCGGGTCCAGCAGCATTTCACCGACGGCGTGGAGTTCGTGCGCCTCGCGGCCAAGAAGCGGGGCGGCGTCTACGACGTCATCATCGTCGACAGCACCGACCCCCTAGGGCCGGCCGTGGGTCTCTTTGGGCCGGTCTTCTACCGCAACTGCAGGAACGCCCTCCGTCCCGGCGGCCTTCTCACCGTCCAATCGGAGAGCCCGTGGTTCACGCGGCACGCCATGCTCCGCTCGTTCCACGGCATCCGGCGGAGCTTCCCGCTGACCAAGGTATACCTGGCCCACATCCCGACCTACTCCACCTACGCCTGGAGCTTCACCATCGCCTCCGACGGGGTCGACCCCGAGCAAGCCGACATTCCGGGGCCCTTGCCCTTCGAGACCAACTACTACACCCCCGCCATCCATCGCGCGGCGTTCGCGCTGCCGGCATTCCTCGGACGCATCCTGGCCGCCCCGGAGCCGGAGGACTTGACCAGGCAGTTCAAGGCCGAACTGGAGGACGGCGGGAATGGGCGGAACGGGTGACCTGAACGCCCCCGGGCCCGGGGCTCCGGGGGGCCTCTTCATATCCGCCGTCGCGGGTTCGAAGGCGGCGCGGCCGCCCAACGATTCCGGGGCCCGGGCGGGCGAGGGACCCGGCTTGCCGGGCCTGCCGCGAACGGCCGCCATTCTCGGGGCACCTCTGGACCGGACGACTTCCTACCGGCCGGGGACGGCCCGCGGCCCGGCCGCGATCAGGGCTGCCTCCTGGAGCCTGGAAACGTACAGCCCGTCCCTGGACGGCGACCTTGCCGCCCAGACAGTCTTCGACCTCGGAGACGTCGAACTCGGCGCGGACGGCGGCTTCACCGGTGATGACCGGGTCGAGCGCGATCTTGGGGCCATCGAGGCGGCCGTGGTCGACGCCTGTAGACAAGGGTTCCTCCCCGTTGTCCTCGGGGGAGAGCACATAATCACTTTGGCCGCCTACCGAGGAGCCGCGTGGGCGGACAGGCCGGGTGCGCCCGGACCCCCGGTCTTCTTTCATTTCGACGCCCACGCCGACCTCCGGGACGCCTACGAGGGGGCGGCTCTGAGTCACGCGACGGTCGTCCGCCGGGTAGCCGACATCTGTGGGGGCGGGCGGGTGTTCCAGTTCGGAATCAGGTCCGGTTCCCGGGAGGAGATGTCCTGGGGGCGAGCCAACGTCAACCGGGTCCCGGGGACTCTCGCCGGCGCCGCGCGTGAGGCCTTGAGGCGCGTGGCCGGCCGGCGGCTATACTGCTCGGTGGACATCGACATCTTCGACCCGGCGGACGCTCCGGGAACCGGGAATCCGGAGCCCGGCGGGCCGCCGGCCGCTGACGTCGTGAGGGCCTTGGTGGCCGTGGCGAAGGCGGCCGCCGCGGGGCCCAACGAGGGCGGTGTGGACCTCGTGGGATTCGACCTCGTGGAGGTCTCGCCGGCCCACGACCCGACCGGGCGGACCGAGATACTGGCGGCCAAGGTCCTGCGCGAATTCCTCATCGCCAGGACGCGGACGACGCGGGGGAGGCGTGACGATGACAAACGCGGCTGGTAATCCGAAGCCGCCCGCAGCCATGACGGCGGTCGGGCCGGTTGGTGAAGCGCGCAGAGCCGTCGCCGGAGCTATCGCGGCCGCGGTTGGGCGCGCGGCGTCGGCGGGGAGCTTGCCGGCCGAGGCCCGCGCGGCGCTCGCCGGCCTCGGTGAAGCCCACGTGGAGGTCCCGCGCGACAACAGCCACGGGGACCTCGCCTCGACCGCCCCACTCCGCCTGGCGGGACCGTGCCGTATGCCTCCGAGGCGTATCGCCGAGGCGATATCGGCCGAACTCGACCTCTCCGGTATGCCCGTCCAGAAGACCGAGGTGGCCGGCCCTGGCTTCATCAACTTCTTCCTGAGCCCGACCTGGTTGAACAGGACCGTGGCCTACATCCTGGCTGAGGGTCAGGACTACGGCAGGAGCGACGTGGGGCGGGGAGCTCCGGTGCAGGTCGAGTTCGTCAGCGCCAACCCCACCGGACCCCTCGGGGTGGTCAACGCCCGGGCCGCCGCTGTGGGAGACACGCTCGCGTCTCTGTTGGACGCGGCCGGTTTCCGGGCTCAGCGGGAGTATTATGTCAACGACGCGGGGGGCCAGGTGCGGCGGTTGGGCCGTTCGGTCGAGGCCCGGTGGCTGGAGCTGCACGGTGAAGAGGCGACGATTCCCGAAGGCGGGTACCGAGGGGAATACATCGTGGACATTGCCCGGGCCTACGACGCCGAGCACGGCGAGGCCGCCCGGGGCATGAGCCCCGAGGAGCGGGCCGTGTCGATGGGACACTTCGCCACCGAGATGATGGTCGAGGACCACAAGGAGAACCTAGCGCGATTCGGCGTGGTCTACGACGTCTGGTACAGCCAGGAGGCGAACGTGACCCAGGAGGCCATCTCCGAGACCCTAGCCGAACTGGAGAGGCGCGGGCACGTCTACCGCCGGGACGGCGCCGTCTGGCTCCGGACCACGACCTTCGGCGACGACAAGGACCGCGTGCTGGTGAAGTCCAACGGCGAGCCGACCTACTTCCTCGCCGACATCGCCTATCACAGAGACAAGTTCTCGAGGGGTTTCAAAGAGGTCATCGATCTGTGGGGTCCAGACCACGACGGGCACGTGCGCCGGATGAAAGCCGCGGTGGCCGCGCTCGGGCAGGAGGCGGGAGCTCTCGAAATCCTGATCGTGCAGTGGGTCAGGCTCATGGAGGGCGGCGAACTCGCGCGAATGTCCAAACGGCGCGGCCAGATCGTGCCGATGAAGGACCTTCTGGACGATATCGGGGTCGACGCGTCGCGCTTCTTCTTCTTGATGCGCTCTCACGACAGCCATCTCGACTTCGACCTTGAGCTCGCCAAGCGGCAGACCACGGAAAACCCGGTCTACTACGTCCAGTACGCGCACGCGCGTATATCCAGCATCCTTCGCCAACCGGAAGCCGTGGCCGACGTGAAGTCCCTCGATGAGGTCCTGCCGGAACTCGACCTTCTGACCGAGCCCGCTGAGTCCGCGCTCATCCGCCGCCTGGCCGACTTCCCGGAGGAGGTGGCCGACGCCGCGCTCGCCCGCGAGCCGCACCGGCTCACGCGCTACGCGACCGACGTGGCGACGGCGTTCCACAAGTTCTATGATACGTGCCGAGTGCTGGTCGAGGGTGACCCACCCCTGCGACGGGCCCGTCTCGGCTTGGCCGCGGCCACTCGCATAGTGCTCGCGAACTCGCTGGCGCTTTGCGGCGTGTCGGCTCCGGAGAGCATGTGACGCAAGGGCCGGCTTGACCGCCAGGCTGAGAACGTGTACGTTGGTTAGTTAACGTAACTCCACAGTCAAGGGCAAGGGATGCCGATGACGCGGACGACCACCTACCGGGCTACGAACTCCGAAAGGCCCAAGTCGCGACCCCGTGGCCGGGGAGGGCCCATCCGGGGTGCGTCGCGCCGGCGCGGCTGGCCGGCGGCCATCTTCGGCCTCCTTGTCCTAGCCGGGCTTCTCAGGCGGGAAACCCTGGATATCCTCTTCAACGCCACCCTTCTTTGCCTTTCCTGTATGGGGCTCGGGAAATGACCAAGAGGAGCGCAATCCAGCTCGTCTCCACGGTCCTGGCCAACTCCAAGTTCATCCCGGGGTTGAAGTGCGTCAACTATCCGTTCCTGAACTGCTACTCCTGCCCGTTGGCCATAGGCGCCTGTCCGGTCGGCACGGTCCAGTACTTCGTCATTACGCGGCAACTGCCGCTGCTCGTGGTCGGCGTGCTCGGCGTGGTCGGTTCCATCTGGGGGCGAATGAGCTGCGCCTGGCTGTGCCCTTTCGGTTTCATCCAGGAACTGCTCTACAAGATTCCCTGGCCGGGACGGAAACTGACCATCAGGACCAGGCGGTACGCGTGGGTGAAATACGTGGTCCTCGCCGCCCTGGTCCTCGGCATCCCGTACGTCACCCTCGAACCGTGGTTCTGCAAGTTGTGTCCGGCGGGGACGCTCGAGGCCGGGCTCCCCTGGCTGGCCATCTCGCCTCCCCTCAGGGACCTGGTTGGTCTTCTGTTCTGGGTCAAGATAGCGCTCCTCGTGGTCTTTGTGGTCTCGGCCATAGCCATAAGCCGGCCCTTCTGCCGCTTCGCCTGCCCGCTCGGCGCGGCTTACGGCCTCACCAACCGGTTCAGCCGTGTCCGCCTGGAGGTCGACACCGACCGCTG
>QZJP01000031.1 GCA_003599345.1 Bacillota bacterium
CTCTTGGTTCGAAGGCGGCCTCACCGGACCCCCGACACCCTGCTTTGCCAAGCGCGGCCTCGCCGGACCCCCGACACCCCTGCTTTGCCAAGCGCGGCCTCACCGGACCCCCACGCCCCTGCTCTGCGGAAGGCGGCCGCAGGGGGGACCGAACGCCCTTGACCGGACCTCCAAGGCCTATGGGTTTGTCGGTATTGGTCAAACCGTGCTGAGCGAAGATGCTTGGATTCGACTAAGAATGACACATAGTTGTGGCAGGATGTGGTATGTTCTCGCCGAACCCTCCAACCCCAGCGGCGGAAGGGGGTGGAGGTTGTCAGTCCGAGCGGTAAGGTCCCGGGAGAGAACGGCGGGGTGCCCGACGAACGGGCGGACGAGGGCGAGCAGGAGGTCCTCGAGGGGCTTGCCCGTGATATCGTCTCGCGGCTGGCCGTGACCCTGTTCGGTGACCCCGACTCTTTCGCGGAGCCCACGCCGGCCGCGGAAACCCGTTCCGACAGGGCGGCGGAGACGTGCGCGGCGAGCGTGGAAACGCTGGCGGACGCTCCGGGTGACGGGCTCTTCGGCTCACCTGCCGCACCGGACGGCAGGGCGGAGCAAGGAGCCTGCGCCGTCCCGGCCACGGCGGGAGGACGCCCCGAGACGGCAAGGAGGGCAGGCCCAGGCCTGTTCGTCCTGCCCGGCCGGCTCCAGGCTAGGAGGACTCGGGCCGGGGACGCCCGGCCGGCTCTCCTGGTCCGCGGGCCGCTACGTTCGGGCAAGCAGATCCGTCACAACGGGGACGTGGTCGTGCTCGGTGACGTCAACCCTGGGGGGCAGGTGGTGGCTACGGGGGACGTGGTGGTCATGGGCACCCTCCGGGGTACGGTCCACGCGGGAGCGACAGGTGACCACTCGGCTGTCGTGGCCGCGTTCAGGCTTACTCCCACCCAGCTGAGAATAGCGAGCTACGTGGCTAGGCCGCCGGAAGAGGCCGGCGGACATCCAGAATACCCCGAGCTGGCTCTAGTGCGCGACGGGGTTGTGGTCGTCCGTCCGCTGTTGACGGGCCCTTGGACGAGACCCGAGGCGGACGACCGGACGCCCGTGAAGGCTTGACACCCGGGCGTCTCTGATCGGGGCGCAGCTTACGCCACGCACCGGAGGAGAGGAAGATGAGGCAACCCGGTCAGGTCATCGTCATCACGTCGGGAAAAGGGGGAGTCGGGAAGACCACGGCGTCGGCGAACATCGGCACGGCCATGGCGCTCCTGGGGCACCGCGTAGTGATGGTCGACGCCGACATCGGTCTCAGGAACCTCGACGTGGTCATGGGTCTGGAAAACCGCATCGTCTACGACATCGTGGACGTCGTTGAAGGCTTCGCCCGGGTCAGGCAGGCCCTGATCAAGGACAAGCGTTTCGAGGGCCTCTATCTCCTGCCGGCGGCCCAGACCCGTGACAAGTCGGCGGTGAGCCCTCTGCAGATGAAGTCCGTCTGCGACGAACTCCGGGCCGACTTCGACTACGTCTTCGTCGACAGCCCGGCCGGCATAGAGCAGGGCTTCAGAAACGCCGTGGCCGCAGCCGACAAGGCTCTAATCATCACAACGCCCGAAGTGGCCGCGGTGCGCGACGCGGACCGCATCATCGGGCTCCTTGAAGCGGACGGAATGGCCGAGCCGCAGCTTGTCCTGAACCGCATCCGGCACCAGATGGTCCGGCGCGGCGACATGATGGACATAGACGACGTTATCGAAATCCTTGCCATAGACCTTCTCGGCATAGTCCCCGAGGACGAGACCATCATCGTCAGCACGAACCGCGGTGAACCGGCGGTGACGATGCCGAGCTCGCGCGCCGGTCTAGCCTTCAGGAACATCGCCCGGCGCCTCCGGGGAGAGGTCGTTCCCTTCCTACCCCTGGAGGAAAGCCGCGGCCTGCTCTCGCGCCTGTCGAGGATGGTAAGGCTGAGTTCCGGTTAGAGGTGACGGGGATGGCCTCACATGCGGGCTTCGGAGCAGCCGCCCCGAGCAAGAGCATAGCGCGGGAGCGCTTGAAAATCGTTCTAGTGCAGGACAGGGCGGAGGCGAACCGCGGCCTTTTGGAGAAACTCAAAGGTGAATTGGTGGACGTGGTCTCGAGGTACGCCGAGGTTGAGACGGACAAGGCCGAAGTGAAGTTTGTCCGCCTCGATTCCGAGAGCGCCCTTGTGGCCCGGTTACCCGTGAGGAGCCTGAAAAGGAGCACCTGACGTGCTCTACCGTCGCCTGCTCAAAGACGTCGACTTCACCCTTGTCATCGCGGTCGTTCTCCTCTTGGGCTTCGGGCTGGTCATCCAAGCGAGCGCAACCGCGAACATGCCCGTCGGAGGCGACCCCTGGCACTACACCAAACGGCACGCGGCCTACGTCGCGGTCGGCCTTGTCGCCATGGTAGCGACGATGGTCGTCGACTACCGGAGTCTCGCCAGGTGGTCCAAAGTCATATACGTCTCCAACCTCCTGATGCTCGGCGCCGTCGCCGTAATGGGCAGAGCCGCCATGGGCGCCCAACGGTGGTTCTACATAGGGTCCCTCTCCATACAACCGTCGGAGTTCGCGAAGGTGGCCATCATCATCTCTCTTGCGGCGCACCTCAGCCGCCGTTTCGACCGGTTACACCGGTTCACCGACCTCGCCCTGCCGTTCATCCACGTGGGCGTACCGGTCACTCTCATCATGACCCAGCCCGACCTCGGGACATCGCTGGTCTTCTCGGCCGTCCTCCTCGGGATGCTGTTCATCGCCGGCGCGCGGTGGACCCACCTGGCGGCCGTCTACGGAAGCGCTCTCGCCGCCGCGGTCACCTGGGTCATTCTCCACCTGGAATACGGCATCTGGATACCCCTCAAGACCTATCAGCTCAACCGGTTGATTGTGTTCGCCAACCCGAACATCGACCCACTCGGGGCCGGGTACCACATAAAGCAGGCCCTCGTGGCCATAGGTTCAGGTCATTTCCTCGGGAAGGGGCTCTTCACCGGCACGCAGAGCAGGCTGAAGTTCCTGCCGATGCAGCACACCGACTTCGTGTTCGCGGTCGTCGGCGAGGAGCTGGGGTTTGTCGGAGCCCTGGTCCTCTTGACGCTCTTCCTGGTCATCATCTGGCGCGGCGTCCGAATCGCCGCCGAAGCCAAGGACCCCTTCGGGACGCTTGTCGCCACCGGGGTCGTATCGATGTTCGCCTTTCACGTCCTGGTCAACGTCGGCATGACGGTAAGCATCATGCCTATCACCGGTATCCCTCTCCCGTTCATCAGCAACGGGGGGAGCGCCCTCTTGACCAACTGCATAGCCGTGGGTCTTCTCCTCGGCATCCACTATCGCCGGCGCAAGATAACCTTCTAGACTCCTCGACCGTAGGTCCCCTCCCGGAGGCGAGGCATAGCCCCGGTTCCTCGCGCTATCTGCGAGTATCTCCTGTATAATGAGCCATGAAGTTGCAGGTAGTCGTGAGAGGGGTTTGACCCGGTTGCGCCTCTCCCGCCGTCGCCTCCCGGCCGTCCTCCTGGGTGTCCTCCTCGGCCTCTGGGTCCTCGCGTCGTGGAGCCCGGGCGAACCCAGGGCCTTGGCGGCCGACTGGGCTGTCCGGGAGGTCAGCGTCGATGCCCGCGTGAGACCGGACGGGTCGATGCTCGTCACCGAGACCAGGACGTTCGATTTGCCGTCGAACTTCCGGTGGGTCGAGCAGTGGATCCCCCTCAAGGGGTGCCAGGGTATCGACGACATCGAGGTCGCGGAGATTGCCGGCGGCCAGGTCGTGGCGTTCTCGGAACGTCCAGCCGGAAGCGGCGAGATCCCCGGCACGTTCTGGGTGCTCGGGGACGGCGAGAACGTACGGATAAAGACCTGGTTCGAAAAGCGCGGCGGCCTCCGAGTCTTCCGCCTCAGCTATTACGTGATTGACCCCGTGGTGGTCCATAACGACGTCGCCGAGCTCTACTGGCAGTTCATCGGCCCCGATTGGGACGTCGGCACGGACAAGGCTACCGTGAGTTTGACGCTTCCCGAGGGAGCCGGGATCGAGGACATCAAGGCCTGGGGCCACGGGCCTCTCCAGGGGTCGGTGACAATCGTAGACCCCGAGCACATCGTCTTCGAGGCGGAGAACGTGCCCGCGGGCCAGTTTGTGGAGGGCCGGGTCGTGTTCCCGGTCGGACTCGTCCTGGCCTCGAACAACTGGTCGGGGCGCACGGCCCTTCCCGCCATCCTCGCGGAAGAGCAGAAGTGGGCCGACCAGGCCAACCTAAGGCGCACGTTGATGAAGCTCGATGTCTACCTGGCCCCGGTCATCCTGCTGGCCGCTGTTGCCTTCGGCTGGTGGCTCATGGCCCGGTACGGGCGGGAGTACGAGCCGGACTTGCGACCCGACTACTACAGGGACCTCCCGGCCGACTACTCGCCGGCCGAGCTTGGGGTCCTGTGGAACTTCGGTAACCCTACCCCGGCGGACTTCGTCGCCACAATCTTGGATCTCGCTCGCCGGGGCTGGCTCATCATCGAGGAAGTGCAGGCCGAACGCCGGGGGTTTCTCGGCATAGGCGGCAGGGTCGAGCACGACTACCGCGTGTGGGCCTGCGCCGACTCGCCGCGAGGAGACGTGCTTGGGCCCCATGAGAGGCTCGTCCTGAGCTTCGTCCTCGAGACCGATTTCCCCCGCCAGGTCGGGGTCACCCCTCCTCCCGGGGCAATAGGTACTCCCGCCGCCTTCTCCGCCATTGAGAGTTACGTCAAGAGCAGGCCGGTCGCGTTCCGCGCCGAGTACAAGGCCTGGGAACGCATGGTCAAGACCGCGGCGAGGCGTCACGAGTTCTTCGACGCGGCAAGCAAGCGGGGACAGGCCATCGCCGCCCTAGCGGCCCTCGGGCTGTTCGCCGCGGCGGTGGCCGTCTGGACCGTCCAAGCCTGGGTGGTCGGCGCGGCCCTGATGATCGCGGGCATCGGCCTTCTCGTCCTCACGTTCTTCCTGTCGCGTCGCAGTGCCGAAGGATGCAGGCAGTACTGGCTCTGGCGGGCTTTCCGCCGGTATCTCCGTGACTTCTCCCGTCTTGAAGAAGCCTCGCCTCCGGCTCTGGCCCTATGGGACCACTTCCTCGTCTACGCCGTCAGCCTCGGGGTCGCCCGGGAGGTGTTGAGACAACTGCCGCTGGTCTACAAGGAAGCCACGGCCGGGGCTGCCATTGGCGCCGGCTGGTATGTCGCCGCCGGGCAAGGGTCCGGACCGGCGCTCGGCGGCCTCGACGAAGGAATCGCTCGCGGTCTTGAAGGCTTTGCGTCCTTTGCGAGCGCCCTCACCACGAGCCTGCAGGGAGCGGTCAGCTCCGGGAGCGGCTCGGGGGGCGGCTTCTCCGGCGGTGGCGGTGGCGGCGGTGGCGGTGGCGGCGGCGGCGGAGGAGGAAGCGCCGGCGGCTAGGGCCTGGTCAGGCCCCGGCCCTCTGGACGATGACGTCGAGCACGCCGGGAAGGACCGTGAAAGTCACGTCAGCGAGGCCCGGTTGCTCCCCGTCGATATCGAGGAGAACCCGGTCAGGGGACCGCACCGTGACCTCCTTGCCCCGGTAGAAGCGGATTTTCGGATGGGTCGTGTGAGCACCCTTGTAGACCTTGCGCAGGCTGCCGACGAGTTCAGGACGCGAGCAGTCACCGAGGGTGCAAATGTCGAAGAGGCCGTCATCGACCGCGGCTTCCGGCGCGATTCGCATACCACCCCCGAAATACTGACCGTTGGCCACGACCACCAGGGTCATGCGTTCCTTGACGGGGCGGCCCCCGTCGATGACAATCTCGATATCCTTGTTCCGGTAGGTGGCGATGGTGGCGAGCGTTCCCCAGAGGAAGGAGAAGAACCCGCCGAGGGCCTTGGTCGTGCGGTTGACCCTGTCGACGGTCTCGCCGTCAAGGCCGAGGCCGGCGATGTTCACGAAGTAGCGGACGGCCTCCCTCCCGTCGTGGCCGGTGAACACCGCCCGGCCGACGTCGACCCTCCTCGTGTGCCCGGTTCTGAGGACCTCTATGGCCGCCTCTTCCTCCTTCGGAACGCCGACGGTCCGGATGAAGTCACATCCGGTTCCGCGGCTGATGAGGCCGAGCCGCGCGCCTTGGCCAAGCCGACGGTCCCCGTCGAAGAAGCCGTTGGCGACTTCGTTGAGGGTGCCGTCTCCTCCGACCGCGACGATGGTCCGATAGCCGTCGGCGAGAGCCGACCTCGTAAGATCCGACGCCTCCCCCCGCCTCGACGTGACGCGGGCGTCATGCTCGAGCCCGGCCGCCGTGAGCCTCTTCGAAAGTGCCGGCCACACCTTTCCCGTAGTCCCGTTCGCGGATGCCGGGTTTACGATTGCCATTGTCCCAGGAGGCTGAGCTGACATATCGTGTCCTCCCCGTCAGAACCCAGGTGTCCGGCCGGAGTCCCGGCCGCCGCCCAAGGCCGCGGCCGAGCCCCGGTCTCTTTTCATGATTAGCTCAATACACTGGTTCTCCTGGCAACAAGGTCCACGGAGGATGCCCTCGAAGCGGGGAGAAGAACCGGGAGAGATATGGCGGCGAGGTGGTCCCGATGAGGTGGGTGTGGGATCTGGGGCAGGAGCCGGCTCCCGCGGCGTCCGTACCCGGCCTTGAAGTCAGGCTCCTTCCCGTGCAGGGTGTCAGTGTTGCCGCCGGCATCATGGCTCGAACCTGGACCGGATACTTCACGCGTGAAGAAGCCGCGGAGTTTCTCCGGCGGGCCCGCGATCAGGGCCAGCTTCTCCCCTTTGTGGCCTATCTCGACGGACAGCCGGCCGGGTCGGCCCTTGTCATCATCCGAGGGCGTTCCGCCCAACTCTTCGGCGGGGTTCACGTCCTCCCCGCCCACCGCCGGCGCGGCGTCGGGGTCTTTGTCCTGCGCTCCGTGCTCCGCCACCTACGGTCCCTCGGTCTCGGCCACCTCTACGTGACCAGGGACATAGCCGACCCGCCGAGCCCGGACGACGTCGCCGCCATGGCCCTTTACGACCGGTCCGGAGGAATCAGGCAGAAGCCTCTCGTCGAGATTGTCTATTCCCCTCAGTGCCCCTGGTGTTTCGAGTGGCTGGAGGCTTTCAGGGACGAACTGGCCGGCGCCGACGTGGACTTCAGAGCCCTGAGCCTTCATGACGACGCCGATAAGGCCTGGCCGATGCTCCTGGCGGCCGGCGTGGCCCAGCCGGCCCCCGACCGCAAAGGTTCGGGGACCGGAGCCAAGGCCCCCGTGTTGACTGAGAACCTGTATGCGGCTGTGTTCGTTGACGGCGTGCGACTCTCGGGGGACGGCTTCCCGCTCCCCGCCGGTCTCCTGACCCGCGCCGTCCGCCGGGCGCTCGGGCACGGCGCATCGCCACGCTCCCCGGGGCCTTTGGCCGCGGGAGCCACTCCCGGCCCGGCGGTCGAGGATTTCCTCGCTCCCCGGCCTGACGTCCGGCCGCCCGCAGTCGCGGCGCGTGACTCAAACGAGTCCGGGTCGTACTCCAGAACCTTCCCGGACCTGGCCTCCTACGCGTCGGCCCTCGAGGGACTAGAGGCCGAGCCCCTGATAGTGTCGAGCCCCGAAGACGCCCTGGCGATGTGCCTTGGCAACCACCCGTCCGGGTCGAGGCCCCGGCCCTCGGCGGCGACCCGCGGCGCGGCCGCGAAGACCCGGTGGCTGGCCTCTCTCGATCTTCCGGGGGGCCTGTACGGGGTTGGCGCGCGCAAGGGCGGCGAGGTCGTGGGGCTCATCGAGGTCTACCCGCGCCTCGTGGCCGCCGGCGCGGGCTATGTCACGGGGACCTGGGGTGACCCGCAGCGTACGCTGACGATCACCTGTATCGAGGTTGCGAGCGGCATGGCTCGCCACCCCGCCATGGAGTTTCTCCTCGAGAGCCTCCTTGGGCAGTTGAGCCGCCACCGGGGGGCCTACCAAGCCGTGGAGGCCGTGGGGAGGTACGGGAACATGGCCGGGTTCAACCCCTACTGGCTGTTCGACAAGTACGGTTTCATCCGACGCGAGGAACGCCGGCCGGGCCTGGTCATACTGTCCCGGGATATCGGCTAGAGGTCGCTGGTGACCGGCTGTCGCCCGGCGGCCCGGTTCCCGATGGTCCATGCGGAAGAGAAGCCCCGCCGCGGGGCGGGGCTTCTGTAGCGCCGGCGTCAACGTCTGTCCTTTGTGCTTCTCCCCAGACCCTCGTGCCGGTGGGCGGCTAGGAGGTGGGGTTGTACATCCGGCAGGTCTCCCCCGTGTAGCCCCTGAGCACGATCTCGCTTCCCTCGCGGGCCAGGAGGTTCTGGGGAGCCACGTGGACCTTCCCGAGCGGGGAATCGACGACGAAGGTGGGGACGCTGAATCCGGTCGTGTAGCCGCGAAGAGACGACACGAGTTCGACGCCGCGCTCCACCGGGGTCCAGAAATGACTCGTCCCCCTGACTATGTCGCACTGGTAGAGGTAGTACGGCCGGACACGGATCCTGACAAGCGCGTGGAACAGGTCTAGCAGGGTCTGCCGGTCGTCGTTCACACCCCGGAGGAGCACGGTCTGGCTTCCCAGTGGGATGCCGGCGCGGGTGAGCCGGTCACAGGCCTGGGCCACTTCAGGAGTTATCTCCCGCGCATGGTTGAAGTGGATGTTCATCCAAAGGGGGTGGTAGCGCTCCAGCATGTCACAGAGATCCTGAGTCACCCGTTGCGGCAGGGTCACAGGCACCCTGGTGCCGACGCGCAGGATATCGACGTGCGGGATAACCCGCAACTTCGACAGGATACCCTCCAACCACGCGTCGCTGCCCAGGAGAGGGTCGCCCCCAGTCACGAGCACGTCACGAACTTCCTCGTGGCCCTGGATGTAATCCACGCACGCGTCGAATTGCTTTGAAGTCATGACCCGGTCGACCTGGCCGACCACGCGCCGCCTGGTGCAATGGCGACAGAAGACCGCGCACTGCATGGTGGCCAAGATGATGACCCTGTCGGGGTATTTGTGCACCAGCCCCCGAACCGGACTATGACTGTCCTCCGCCAGGGGGTCGCCGAGACCGGCGACGTCGAGGCCGGCCTCCAGTTCCGCGGCCGACGGTATGGCTTGCCGGCGGATGGGGCAGTCCGGGTCTTCCGGGTCCATGAGCGACGCGAAGTACGGGGTCACGGCCCACCTGAAACGGCTGCCCGCGGCCTTGATGCCTATTCTCTCGTCGTCCGTCAGGCGCACGTAGCGCTCAAGCCCGTCCACCGTGTGGATGCGATGACTCAGTTGCCACTGCCAGCGATTCGAGGAGAACTCCTGAGCGCGGCACGCCATGAGGCCCACCTCCCCGCGTCCAGGTCCGCCGCGAGGCCGCACCGGATCAGAGCCTCGTCCAGAATGGTGAGGATCAACTCGCTGTAGTCGATGCCTGCCGCCCGCGCCTCCAGGGCGAGGAAACTCCACTCGCGGGAGAGGCTCGGCAAGGGGTTGATCTCGAGGAAGTAGGGCTCCCCGTCCCGCCCGAGCTTGAAGTCAACGCGAGCCACGTCCCGGCACTCGAACACGTCCCAGACTGCCAGGGCCAGTTCCTCGATTCGCTGGGCGAGGTTCCTTGGCATGACGGCGGGGCATTCGGGTGCTTCCATGTTCGTGCTCTTGGGCTCGTAGGAGTAGATGAACTCGCTCGCGGGGTCGTCGCCGAGAGCGACCCGCGGCACGTCCTTCCCCGGGCGGACGGCCACGATGGGCAGCGTCCGGAGGCGGTGCGCGTTCCCCAGGAGGCCTATGGAGTACTCGCGTCCGGGAAGATACTCCTCCACGAGCGCCGGCGTCCGGTAGGTCTCGTGAACCCAACGGACCATGGCCTCGAGTTCCTCGGTATTCCTGACCTTGGAGGAGTAACGGATGCCCTTGGAGGAACCCTCGGCATTGGGTTTGACGAACATCGGGAACTCAAGACCGCACAAGCCCGGGGGGAGCGAGTCGGAAAGGGCTACCTTGAACGAACGGGCGGTGGGGATGCCGGCTTCGCTCACCAGCTTCTTGGCCAGGTGCTTGTCGAGTGCGGCTCCCAACGTCAGCGGGTCTGAGCCCGTGTACGGGATTGCCAGAAATTCCAGAATGGCCGGTACGATGGACTCGCGGTTGCGGTCGCCCCAGCCTTCGGCCAAGTTGAAGACCACATTGGGGCGGAAGCGCTCCAGAGCATCAAGAAGACCCGCGTCGTAGGGGAGGTGGATCGTCCGGTGTCCTCCGGATTCGAGGGCTTCGGCGATCTCCCGAATCGTCTGCGGGTCGTCGTAATCAGCAGCCTCGTCCTCTACCTCGCCTCGCGCCCACGGGCAGTGAGTCTTGAGGTTGTAGGCTAGACCTACATTCAAGGACATGTTAGCTTGCTACACCCTTCTCTCCACAAGGGATTGGGGTCAAAGCGCCTGCGGCTGACCCCATCGGCCGCTGCTTCGTCCTTGGTCATCTGCAGTTGTTCGGTTCTGCCTGGGCGTCCCTCCCCGTGGACCGGGGCCCTTGACCTGCCGGCTGCTTCCCGGAAGCCTGACCCCGGAACGCTCGTTTGCGGCTTGATTGCTCTAAATATAGGCGCGTGTCAGGTCACTGTCAACGAAAAATTTCGAACCACCGCACGCGAACATAGCCTATGATACCTGCGGTTTTGTCGTGACTCCACACCGTCCGCGGAGCGACCGGCACATCCCCGTGGAGTGGCGGTGCCGAGCCGCGGGTAGGAAGGACCGTCCCTGATACCGAACCACGCGAAAGCCCTTGCAGGGAGGGGTATTGTGCAATGAGTGACCGTATTTCGGCGGTCCTGTTCGATCTTGACGGCACTCTTCTACGAATCGAGGTCGAAGCGTTCTTCCCCGACTACTTCTCCCGCCTGGCCAGCCATCTCGCCGGCTACATCCCTCCGCCGGAGTTCACGCCGCGTCTCATGAAGGCGACACACGCCATGATCAACGACCGTGACCCGTTTCGCACCAACCGCGAAGTCTTCATGGAGGACTTCTTCGCGGGCCTGGACCATTCCCAAGAGACGCTGCTCCCCGTGTTCGACGCATTCTACCGCGACGAGTTCCCGAAGCTCTCCACGCACGCGACGCCGGCCGAAGGAGCGCGAGAGGCCGTGGAGGCGGTTATGGCCCAAGGACGGCGAGTGGTCGTCGCGACCGCTCCGGTGTTCCCGCGGGCGGCCATCGACGAACGCCTCAGGTGGGCGGGACTACAGGACGTTGCGTTCGCGCTCGTGACGTCCTATGAGAACATGCACTTCTGTAAGCCACACCCGGAATACTACGACGAGATCGCCCGCCAATTGGGGTGCAGGCCCTCGGAGTGCTTGATGGTGGGGAACGACGTCGAGGAAGACCTGGCGGCGGCGGACGCCGGAATGCTCACGTTCCTGGCCGGTCCCGAAATCATCCACCGGGGTAAGCGCCCGATGGCCCCCCACTATCGTGGGACCCTCGAGGACCTATCGGCTCTCCTGGAGTCTCTGGGCTAGACCGGCAGGCCGCCGGAAAGCCACCCCCCGGCCGGCCGCGGACGCCGCCCCATCACCTCTGGGATAATCCAGGCCTCCCGCCTCATATATCTTCCCGTAAGAAAGTCCTGGCACGGCAAGTGCCAGCGGGAGGGTTGTGGGCCAAGTGCGCGGCCGACCAAAGGCCGGTCGAAGATCGACAAGGAGCACGCCCCCGCCCGGTTACTCAACCTGGGCCGGAAGCCGCCTTGCGACGCGCCGCTGGAGCGACGGCCGAGGCATCCTGGGGAGGCTGGCGACGGCAGTCTGGGAGTCTTCGTGGCTGGTCCGCCAGTCTCTGGTGGCTCTCTTGGTTCTTGGTGTCCTGTTCGCCGTGATGCGGGCGTCGACCCCCCTCCTTGCCGGTCTCCAGGGGCAGGTAAGGTACTACCTGACGACGGACCTGGACCTCAGAGGAGCGACCCAGCAGGTTTTCTCGTCCGGACTGCGCGAGCAGATTGCGCGGGGCTGGAGAGTGTTCCCCGAACTCTGGGACCGGCTCACGGGGCGGGACGACCAGGAGCTGGACGACGATGTCTCGTTCGCCATGCCCGTCGAGGGGACAGTGACGTCGGGCTTCGGCTACCGGCCCGATCCCATCACGGGCGAGGTGACCTTCCACACCGGCATCGACATCGGCGCCACGGAGGGGACGCCGGTGGTGGCCGCGCTGGCCGGGACGGTGACCAACGTGGCCGAGGACGACGCCTACGGGAAGTATCTTGAAATCGACCACGGGCAGGGCATCGTCACTCTGTACGCCCATGCCCGTGACATCCTCGTCTCCGTGGGTGACCCCGTGAGCCAGGGCCAGACCGTAGCGCTAGTAGGCATGACGGGCCGGGCGACGACCACCCACTGTCACTTCGAGGTCGTGGTGTCCGGCCAGCCGGTGGACCCGCTCCAGATGAAAGGCCTCTCGGACAGCCAGTAGGACAAGCGACGTGCCTAGCTTCCCGGGCTTGGGTTATAATGCTCTCGGCGATGGGCGCGCATCGCGGCCATTCCCCGGCCGGCTACGGCAGGACCTCGACCCCACCTCGGAGGCGGTGTTCCATACCCGACCGAACCTTGGCTAGCGGCCTTCCCGTACCTCATGAGGTCCTGATGCGGGTGGCCCGCCCGGCCAGATACCTCGACGCGGAACCCAACGCCGTCCACAAGGAGCACTCTCCCGGCTTGGTTAAGTTCGTCCTCTGCTACCCCGACGTCTACGACGTGGGCATGTCCAACATGGGTTTAAGCCTTCTCTACCACGTGCTCAACGAGCGCTCCGACGCCCTCGCCGAGAGGGTTTTCGCCCCGTGGCCCGACATGGAGGCGGAGATGAGGGGTCTCGGCCTTCCGCTCTTCGCCCTGGAGTCCGGCAGGCCCGTACGGGAGTTCGAGTTCCTCGGGTTCAGCCTCCAGTACGAGTTGACTTTCACTAACGTCCTCAACCTGCTGGATCTGGCGCGCATCCCTCTCTTCGCGGCCGACCGCGGCGACGGAGACCCTCTGGTCATCGGAGGCGGGCCCTGCGCCTTCAACCCCGAGCCCCTGGCGCCGTTCTTCGACCTCTTCTTCCTCGGAGAAGGCGAGGAGGGGGTCGGCGAGCTGGTCGAGGCCTATTCTACGTGGCATCGCCACCTGACCGCGGTGCCCGGCGGCCCCACGCCAGGGCCCGGCGCGAACGGCGGCAGGCTCGAAGTTCTCGAGGCCCTGGCCCGGGTCCCCGGGGTCTACGTCCCGGCCTTCTACGACGTCGCCTACAACCCGGATGGCACGGTAGGTTCGATCCGCCCCAATCGCGCCGGGGTCCCCGAAACCGTCGTCAAGAGAGTCGTAGCCGACCTCAGCCGACACCCCATTCCACCAGCCCCGGTAGTGCCGTTCATTGAGACCGTGCACGACCGGGCGGCCATCGAAGTGATGCGGGGGTGCGCGAGGGGCTGCCGGTTCTGCCAGGCCGGCATGGTCTACCGCCCTGTCCGCGAACGCACGGGTGACGAGGTCTTGGACGGGGCCAGGGCCGTTCTCGCCAATACAGGCTACGAGGAGGTCTCCCTGGCCTCCCTCTCGACGTGCGATTGGGGGCCCGTCGCCGATACCATCCGCGACCTGGTGGCGGAACACGGCCCCGGTGGGGTGGCCGTATCCTTACCGTCACTAAGAACCGACACTTTCGCCGTCGACCTTGCGTCTAAGATACGAGAAGTCAGAAAGACCGGCTTGACGTTCGCGCCCGAAGCGGCGACGGCCCGGCTGAGGGCCGTGGTCAACAAGGGTGTGACCCGGGATGACCTGCTCGAGGCCGCGAGAGCCGCCTTCCGAGCGGGTTGGGACAGGCTCAAGCTCTACTACATGGTCGGGTTGCCGACGGAAACGGACGAGGACCTGGAGGGCATAGGAGAGGAGGCTTGGGAAGTCCGCCGGGTTTACGAGGACCGGGGCGAGGGCACCATGGCTACCAGGCGCCCGCTCGCCATGACCATCAGCCTGGCGACGTTCATCCCCAAGGCCCACACACCGTTCCAGTGGCAGGCGCAGGTCACGGTGGAGGAGGCCGGCCGGAGGATAGAGGTAGTCCGCCAGAATCTTCACGGGAGCGAGAGAGCCGGCTCCCGCGGGAAGCGGCGGCCGGGGATCAAGGTCGACTGGCACGACCCGGAGATGAGCCGCCTCGAGGCCGTGTTGGCCCGGGGAGACCGCCGGCTGCACGCCGTCATCCTGGAGGCTTGGCGCCGCGGGGCCCTCTTCGACAGTTGGCGCGAGTTCTTCCGGCCCGCGGCGTGGGAGGAAGCGTTCAGGGCCACCGGGCTCGACCCGGCGTTCTACGCGAACAGGGAGCGGTCCGAAGACGAGGTGTTCCCTTGGGATCACCTGTCGAGCGGTGTGGAGACGCGGTTCCTGGCGCGCGAGAGGCGAAAGGCCTTGGCGGCCGAGCCGACTCCCGACTGCAGGTGGTCGCCGTGCACGGGTTGCGGTGTCTGCGACGCCACCGCCAGCGACAACCTCCTGGCCGCGAGGGCTGCTCAAGGTCTGGAAGGACCGGCCGGAGGGGGCCGAGACCCGTGACGGGCGGCTCCGTCCCCGAGCCCCGGTGGCGGCTCAGGATCTCGTACAAGAAGACAGGCAGACCGAGCTACATCTCGCACCTTGATTTTGTCCGGCTTTTCGAAAGGGCAGCCCGCCGGGCCGGCCTGCCGCTGGCGTTCAGCGGCGGTTACAGCCCGGCCCCGAGAATCGCCTACGGCTGGCCCCTGCCTGTAGGGATGCCCGGGTTGGCCGAATACGCTGACATCGAGTTGACCGAGCGCGTTGACCCCGAGGCGGCAGCCGAGAGCCTCAACCGGGCTTTCCCCGAGGGAATACGGGTCAGGGACGCCCGCTATGTGAGCCCGCACGGCGCGTCGCTCATGGCCGAACTGAACGCGGCGGCCTATGTCCTCCGCATCCCCTCGCTCGGGCGGTCTCTTGACCAGTGGCGCGAGGCGGCCAGCGAGGTCATGGCCCGTGACCGGCTCGAGGTGGTGCGCGAGCGGGCGGGAGAGCCGGGCGGTGCCCGGTCCGGCCGGAGTAGCGCCGGCGGGAAGGTCATGAGGAAGACGGTCGACGTGCGCCCGCTCATCCTGCGGGTCGAGGTCCGGGAGGTTGCCCCGGACGGCAAGGTGGTCGTGTTCACCGAGTTGAGTCTAGGAGACAAGGGGGTCGGCCGGCCCCAGGAGGTCGCGGCCCTGCTCCAGACGGCGCTATGCAAGTCGTGCCCGCTCGAGACCGTGAGGGATGACGAGCCGGACCCGATGCCCGGGCTCGAGGGCCTTGAGATTGTCAGGCTCGGGCTGAGGAAGGTTTGAAGGTCCGAGTGTTCGAGTGCCCGAGTGTTCGAAAGTGTTCGAGCTTCAGATTTTGGGGCTACCGGCCCTATTGTAGGAGTGGAAAAAGTGCAGACGGAGATTCTGGTCAACGTGGAACCCGGGGAGACCCGGGTCGCCATCCTCGAAGATGGCATTCTAGTCGAGGTCTACTACGAACGGCCGACCGGCCAGAGAACGGTAGGAAGCATCTTCAAGGGTAAGGTCGAGAACGTCCTTCCAGGCATGCAAGCCGCCTTTGTCGACATCGGCCTCGAGCGCAACGCGTTCCTCTACGTCAGCGACGCCCTGCCCCCGAAGAACGCCGACGAAGAAGCCGACGGCCAGGTGCGTGTCGAGCACAAGGAGCGCAACGGCAGGCTGACCATCGAGGACCTGCTCAAGCCTAATCAGGAGGTCATGGTCCAGGTAGCCAAGGAGGCCATCGGGACCAAGGGGGCTAGGGTGACCACGCACTGCACCCTACCGGGCCGCTTTCTCGTCCTGATGCCCACGGTCGACTACGTGGGGGTCTCACGCCGTATCGACAACGACCGGGAGCGTGACCGCCTCCGCAAGATCGCCGAGCGGGTGCGGCCGCGTAACATGGGGCTCATCGTCCGCACGGTGGCCGAGGGGAAGAGCGAGCACGAGCTCTCTCAGGACGCTGAGTTCCTGGTCAAGCTGTGGGGGAAGATCCAGGACAAGAAGAGGACAGGCCCGGCGCCCCAGCTACTGCACAAGGACATGGGTCTAGTCTACCGGGTCATCCGTGACTCCTTCACCGAAGACGTCGACCGGTTCGTCATCGACTCCAAACAAGAATACGAGAAGGTCCTTGAGCTTCTTGACGATATCGGGCCATCTCTAAAGAAACGCGTTGAGCTATTCTACTCCAGTGAGCGAACCATCTTCGACCTTTACAACCTCGAGCCCGAGATTGAGAAGGCCCTGCGCCGGAGAGTGTGGCTGAAGAGCGGCGGTTATCTGGTCATCGACAGGACCGAGGCCCTCACGTCCATAGACGTCAACACCGGTAAGTATGTGGGCACGGTCGACCTGGCCGACACGGTGTTCCGCACGAACCTCGAGGCCGCGCGGGAGATCGCCCGGCAGTTGCGCCTCCGTGACATAGGCGGCATCATCATCGCCGATTTCATCGACATGGAGAGCGAATCCCACCGCCAGAAAGTGCTGAAGACCCTCGAGGAGCACCTGAGGCGAGACCGCACCCGCACCTACGTCTTGGGCATCACCCAACTGGGGCTTGTCGAGATCACGCGCAAGAAGGCCAAACAGTCCCTCGACGATGCCCTGCAGAAGCCTTGCCCATATTGCGAAGGCAAGGGGAGGGTCATGTCGGAGGAGAGCGTGGCCGCCAAGTTGCGCCGGGAGGTCAAAGCCATGTTGCGCCGAAGCCCCGAAGACGCCATCCTCGTAGAGGTCCATCCGGCCGTCGCGGCTCTCCTCATAGGCGCCGGTGGCACGAACCTGCGAGCCCTGGAGAACGAGACCGGCAAGTCCATCTACATACGGGGGTCCGACCAGTGTCACCTGGAGAACCTCGTGGTGCGGGCGATGGGCACCAGGGAGGAAGTCGAGTCCAAGGCCCTTCCGGTGAGGCCGGGCCAGATCCTCGAGGTCAAGGTCGAGGAGCCCCACGTGTCCAACCTGTGGGACGGTATCGCGCGGGTGGAAGGGTACGTTCTCGACGTGGAGGGTGGGGCGAAGCTCGTCGGCGAGCGCGTGCGCGTCGAGGTCACCAAGGTTCACCGCACCTACGCCAAGGCGCGGGTCCTGGAGGGGGAGGCCAGCTAGGGTTCCGCCGCTAGCGGCGGAGGGCCTCGGCCGGCGGCACCGACGACGCCACGTAGGCCGGGTAGACCCCGAACAGAAGACCGGTGAGCACGGCGACGGATGCCGCCACGACGACGGCCTGGAGGTTGATGGCGGTCTCCAGGCCCCAGCGCTCGAAGAGCGCCGACCCCGACACACCCACACCTATGCCCACGATGACGCCTATCCCGCTCAGGATGAGGGCCTCGAGCAGGAACTGCACCAGGAGGTCGCCTTGACGGGCGCCGAGTGCGCGCCTGACTCCGATCTCGGCGGTCCGCTCGGTGACGGCGACGAGCATGATGTTCATGATGCCCAACCCACCTACCAGCAGCGACACCGCGGCGATTCCTCCGAGGAGCAGGGTCATTATGCGGTTGGCCTTGTCGGCCTCCTTCACCAGCCGGTTGAGGCTGGTGATGGTAATGAGCTTCTTCCCGCTGGGCAGGACGGGACCGCCGGGCGGCTCAGGTTCGATGGGAGGAACCGGCTCAATCCTGCCCCCGTCACTCCCGTCACCCCCCGGGGTCACGGGAGTTGGGGCGGATTGGTCGAGCCCGAGCTGGCGCCTATAGATGCGGCCGAGCTGCACCACGGCGAGGTCCGCATCCCTGGCGGAAGGCGCCTTGGCCCAGATTTCGGTGACCCGGCGCGTGTTCGCCAGTTGTAGGGCGGTGGTGTACGGGATCAGCACCTTGTCGTCGATGCCGTCCCCGGCGCCACCTCCCTTCGGTGCCAGCACGCCCAGGATGCGGTAGGCCCGCCCGCTGATGATGATCTGTTGCCCGACAGGACTGCGGCCGCCCATGAGTCCCATCGCCAGTCGATGACCGAGAACGGCGACCGGGGAACGCTGCTTGACATGCCACACGGTGAAGAAGTGGCCGGAGATGACGGGGTGGTCCCTGATAACCGGGAAATCCTGGTTCACCCCGAGGACCTCCAGCTGACCGCGGGTGCGACGCCAGCGGACAGGGGCCTTGGTCTCGATGACCGGCGTGGCCGCGGTCAGCCGGCTCACCCGTTCCACCAGCTCCTCGGCCTCCTCGGGGCGGAAAACCACGGATGGGTCTTCGGCCCGGACCACGACCACGTTGGTGCCAAGACTCTCGAACTGGGCCATGACCGCCTGGCGCGCGCCTTCGCCGACACCCATCAGGCTTACAACCGAGGCCACGCCGATGGCGACGCCGAGAATCGTCAGGGCCGAGCGCAGGGGCTTGGCTAGGACGCCGTGCGCGGCCATCTGCGCGCTGAGTCCCAGCCGGGCCGCAGTCAGGCTGAGTCCCAGCCGGCGGGCGGCCCTTTCGGCGGCCGTGACTTTCCCGGCGGCCGCTACCCGGGCCCGGGCCCATGACAACGCCTTGCGAACGACCCGGGCGGAGGCGACCGCCCCGGGCCTCAGCAACCGGCCGAGGCTCACGCGGCCCCGGCCCAGCCACCGGGCGGCCGGACGAAGCCACACGGCCTCGCCTTGGAGCCAGAGGTATACCCGGCTACCCCAATCGGAATCTTCGTTAAGCCAAGCCGCGGCGTGCCGGGCCCACGCTCGCGCGGCTCGCGCCCATGAGGCGATGCGGGCTCGCGTGCGCCCCAGTAGCTCCCGGGGAGTGGGGCGGCGGCCCGCCGGACGGCCTGCCGCGGGTCGTCGCGAAATACCGGGGAACCGCAAGTTCGGCCTCATCTCGGACCGGACCCCGCCTTCACTTCGGACCGGACCCCGACCCGGTGTCCGGCTCCGAACCGGACCCGCCGGGAAGGAGTCCATCGGATTCGATCGTCTGGCTCGGGAGAAGATCGGCCGTGCTGCCGGTTATGACCTGGTCGCCCTCGGCGAGGCCGCTTTTCACCTCGGCCACGCGGTCGTTCATCAAACCGAGGTCCACGGGCACGACCTTAGTGATGCCGTTGGGCAGGAGGACCTCCACCTTCGCCTGTCCGTCCTCCTCGAAAATCGCTTCGAGCGGCACGAGCAGGGCGTCCTCGGCGCTGCCCCCTTCGATGTGGGCCGTCGCCTGCATCCCCGGCCTCAGCTCCGGACCGCCCGTAACCTTTATGGTCACCGAGAAGTGCGTGACACCACTTTCGTCCTTTCCCATCATCCCCACGTACTCGACTTCGCCGGCGAAGGTCTGGTTCGGGACGGCGTCGACGGTTATCCGCACCGGGGCCCCCACGCGGACCTGGAGGACGTCGATGTCGTCCACCTGCACCCACATCCGCATGTTGGCCGTGTTGAAGATGTGACCCATCCAACGCCCGGGCTCGACTACCATCCCCGGCCTGGCTTCTATGGTGGCCACGATGCCCTCCATGGTGGCGCGGATATCGAGGTTGTCGAGCTGCGCGACCATCTGCCTCAGCTCCGCCTCCTGCTGGCGGACCCGGTCGAGGAGGAGGGTCACCGCCTGCTGCGCGTCCTCTCCGGTCAGGGAGACAATGGCGTCGCCGGCGTTGACCCTCTGCATCTCCTTGACATAGACGCGGGTGGCCACGGCGGTCGCGCCGCATAGGATTTGCTCCTCGGCGGCGTACCCCTCGACGACCGCCCGGTAGCGGAAGTAGGACGCCGGGGTCTGAGAGCCGCTCGTCTGCTCCGACGCCACCGCGACGATCGGGTCCATCCCGGGCCGGATGAGGCCGCGGTTCTGGCCCTCGATGGTCACCCAGTGGACGAAGACGTAACCGGATTGGCTTCCCGCCTCTCCGAGGACGTCCGGGAGGTTGGCCGCGTTCTCCGGGACCGGGTCGGGACTCATCTCCACGATCACGCCCTCGGTGAAGGAGTCGAACTCGTCGAACTTGAGGAGCATCCTCTGGCCGACGCTCACTCTCTGGTATTCAAGGGGCAGGAGCTTGGCTGTGACGCGGAAGCGCGAGTCGTCCACCACCCTGGCGACAATCTGGCCCTGGGTCAGCGCCTGGCCTTCCCTAACTGAAAGGCCCATGACTCTCCCCGGGATGGGGGTGCGCAGCGTGATGCCACGGCTCGGATCTACGTTACCGAGGTTCTCCGGGGACATTCCCACAAGCCTTGCCAGTGATTGGCGGTCGGCGTTCAGTTGCTCCTCCTTGGTCCTTATCTGCTCGCGGAGTTCGGAGGCGCTGAGCCTGACCAGTATCTGACCGGGCTGAACGGCGTTACCCTCCTGGACCAGGACCTCCTCGACAACGTAGCTGCTTGGCCCAGGTATGGGGCCGGTCGGGCCCCAGCCGCCCGGGGCCACGATGGCACCGCCTTCGGCCGGGTCCAGCGGACCGGTCGCGTCCACGCCGACGCTGATGTCCCCACGGACCACGGGTTCGGTAGCGTAGACGGGGCCTCCGGCGTCGCCGGAGTCCGGGACGAGCAGGCGGTAAGCGAGGGTTCCTCCCCCCCAGACCATAGCGACCATGACGAGCAGGACAACCCATCTCCGGACCATTTGCCTACGCCCCCCGAAGGCCGACGACTTCTTCTTCGCGTTCGATGCTGCCGTCCAAGAGCCGCACGATACGGCGGGCGTACCGAGCGACCGTCTCGTCGTGACTCACCTGCACTATGGTCAGCCCTTGCTCCCGGTTCAGCCTCTCGAAGGTGGACATCACGGTGAGGCCTGAGCGAGAGTCGAGGGCGCCGGTGGGCTCGTCGGCCAGAATCACCGAGGGCTGACCGACAAGGGCTCGGGCGATGGCCGTGCGTTGCTGCTCGCCGCCTGACATCTGGAGAGGGAAATGCCTAGAGCGGTCGGCGAGCCCCACGGCCTCGAGGGCGGCAAGGGCTCTTTCGCGACGTTCCTTCTTGGACACGCCGCGATAGACCAGAGGCAGCTCGACATTGGCCTGGGCCGTGAAGTGCGGCAGCAGGTGAAAGGTCTGGAAGATGAAACCGATGAACCGGTTGCGGAGATCCGAAAGCTCACTGTCGTCGAGGTCCTGTACCGACTGCCCCGCCAGGCGATAGGTGCCGGACGTGGGTAGGTCGAGACAGCCTATTATGTTGAGGAGGGTCGACTTGCCGCAGCCTGAGGGGCCCATGACTGATACAAACTCGCCGTGAGAAACGTCGAGGTCGATGTCTTTCAACGCGTTGACGCGGATCTGGCCGATCCGGTATTCCCGGCCGATACCGCGAAGCTCCAGAAGCGGCACGAAACTCATCTCGCAGTCCCTGGCTGCAATTGACGTCGAGCGACCGGATTCTGTTCCGCACCGCGTGGGTGAGGAGCCGGGCTCTTGCGCGTGCGAATAAGCCACATACTACGCCATTGGGGCGACACCTTCTGGGAGGATTTGCGATTCTAGTGAATCGCCCCAAGGAATCCCCTGGCGGCAGATCGCTCTCCAGCGAGTCGGAAGACAGCTCTTCACAAGATCTACCACACGCGGTGCTTTCCTTGACACTGAACTTGGGCCCATGCTAGAGTTAATCGTTCTCTCGGCCCGGTCGGCGCCGCGACACCGACGCTCCGGGCTCGTTTTGTGAAGCGCCCTTTGGAGCACGGCGTCCACGGAGGTAGGGTCAGTGTACGCGATTATCGAGACCGGCGGTAAGCAGTTGAGGGTGGCCAAGGGCGACACGGTCAGCGTGGAACGCCTCCCTGGGAGCGAAGGCGACAGCGTCGTCTTCGACCGCGTCCTCGCGCTCAGGAGGGATGACGGTGAACTCGTCCTCGGCAACCCGGTAATCGAGGGAGCCAGGGCCACCGGCAGGATCGTTTCGGAAGCCAAGAGCAAGAAGGTCATCGTGTTCAAGTACAAGAGCAAGGTCAACTATCGCCGCAAGCGCGGTCACCGCCAAATAGGCACCAGGGTTCTCATCGAGGACATCGTGGCAGGCTAGCCAACGCCTTGAGCGCGGCGAGCGGGCCCGGGTCTCCTGGTCCACCGCCCGCGGTAAGAGGAGGTGTCGACATGGCTCACAAGAAAGGCATGGGTAGCTCCAGAAACGGGCGTGACAGCCGGAGCCAGAGGCTCGGGATCAAGAGCCATGACGGGCAGCTGGTCACGGCAGGGAGTGTTCTCGTCAGGCAGCGCGGCACCAAGGTCCTCCCCGGCCGGAATGTGGGGCGGGGACGCGACGACACACTCTACGCCATCGTCGACGGGTATGTGGGTTTCGAGCGTCAGGGTCGGCGCAAGACCCGAGCTGTGGTGAACCCCATCATTATGAGCCCGGCCGACTCGACGGCCCAAGACCTCGCTGAGTAGAGAGGCCTGTCCTGCTCAGAGTCGGCCCGTCTTCTCGGCGCCGAGTTGCCGATTCAGGGAACCCGAAAGGGTTCCCTTTTCCCTTTCTTGTGCTGTCTTTGGTGAAGTGACCGGCCATCACAGTCCCTGACTCCCGGAGGTGCCGTTCTCGCGTGGAATGGTACGTCGGTCCCCCGGTGGAGGGTGTGGTCCTCTCCGCGGAGGGTCTGCTAGGTTTCGCGCGCCACGACCGCCACGCTCTTCTCAACGATCTTCAGGTTCTTGGGGGTTGGCTCCAACTCGGGAAGACAGAGGCCGCAATCGAATACCTCACAAGGCTCCAATCAAGACTAACTCGTGACCCTGCCTGGTCCTTAGTCGACTCCCCGGATCTGGAGGCCGCCCTTCTCGTAGCCCGTCTTACCGCCCTGGGCCGGGGCCTTGAACTATCCGTCGGGGTCAGGGGTCCGGATCCCGCGTCGACGGCCGCTGTCGCCGCCGCGCGCGATCGCGGCGACTGGTCGCACCACGGCCGTTTCAGGGAAACCGGGCGGGGTGACCGTCAGGCCGCCCTGCGGTCAGCGGCCGGGGTGTTCTTCCGCGTGTTGTTGCGCATTATCGCCGATGTCGCGGAGTCGGGCGAAACGGCAGTGTCCTCGCTGCGAGCCGAGCTTGTGGTCTATGCGGACAGGGTCGAGCTGAGAGTCGGAGCGGTCGGGATGGAGCGCTCAGGGCTTCTCGACCTTGTCAAGACGGCGCGAGCCGTGGTCGGGGAGCTTGGCCTCTCGTTGGTGGGCGAGCGAGCCGGACCCAGCGATGTCGCCGCCGGGGTTCCCTGGGGCTCGACCCTCATCGGGGTGGGTTCGGGCTCCGAGGGAGCGCTCGGGCGTGAGATGTCACCAGCCGGCGCGGGGACGCCGGGGTCAGGGAACGGGCTGTTGCTCGTGGCCGTGACCGGCCGACCTTGACCGGCCACGGGCTAGCGTGGTGGTGCGGATATGTTCGTCGATGAGGCCACGATATACGTGCGAGCGGGTAACGGCGGAGACGGGCTCGTTCATTTCCGGCGCGAGAAGCACGTCCCCCGGGGAGGGCCGAGCGGCGGGGACGGCGGCAAGGGCGGAGACGTCGTCTTGGCCGCCGACCTCGGTCTTCGTACTCTTCTTGATTTCCGGTACAGGCGGCACTTCGTCGCGCCCAACGGCCAACCGGGCGGTCCTAAGAATCAGGCCGGGCGTAACGGCGACGATCTGGTCGTCCCGGTGCCGCAGGGAACCGTGGTTTACGACGCGGGTAGCGGGCGCCTCATTGGGGATCTGACGACCGCCCATCAGCGTGAGGTAGTTGCCAGAGGCGGCCGGGGCGGACGGGGGAACGCGAGGTTCGCCTCTTCCACCGAGCGGGCTCCACGCTACGCCGAGAAGGGCGAGCCAGGCGAGGAACTGACCGTCAGGCTCGAGCTGAAGCTCATCGCCGACGCCGGTCTTGTGGGCCTGCCCAACGCGGGCAAGTCGACGTTTCTCTCTCGTGTGTCCGCCGCCCGGCCCAAGATAGCCAGCTACCCCTTCACGACTCTGGTCCCGAACCTCGGGGTCGTCGCCGTTCCCGGACGCCCCGGCGAAGACTTCGTGCTCGCGGACATCCCGGGCCTGATACGCGGAGCCCACTCGGGGGCCGGCCTCGGAGACCGCTTCCTGAGGCACGTCGAGAGAACGAGGGTAATCGTGCACCTCGTGGATGTCTCCCCGCTCGGCGAGGACCCGGTTCAGGCCTATGAAGAGGTCCGGAAGGAAATGGAGCTGTACGATCCGGGGCTGGTGGGCCGCCCTGAGATAGTGGTGGCCACGAAAGTAGACATGGCCGGACACGAGGAAAGGGCCTCGCTCCTGGAGCGGCACGTCAAGGCCGGCGACCCGACTAGAGTCGTTCTCCGGGCCTCGCCTCTCACCGGAGAGGGAGTCACCAAGGTGATTCTCGCCATAGCCGGCGCGCTGGCCGCCAATCCGCCGGTCGAAAGAGCGGCGGCTTCACCTGCCGATGTCCCAGAGGGCGACGCCCGCGGTTCCCGGGACTTCATCGTCGAAATCGACAGCGGCGTCTACGTCGTTCGTGGCCCCGGCGTGGAGCGGCTCGTTCTCATGACCGACCTGGAAAACGAGGAGGCCCTGCGACATCTCGACCACGTCCTCCGGCGCCGGGGGGTCTTCCGCCGTCTGAAATCCGCGGGAGCCCGTCACGGCTCGCCGGTCCGTATCGGTTCATACGAGTTCGAGTTCGTCGACTAGGGCTCTCGGAGGATTCCCCACCCCGCCGTTGTAGATAAAAGCGCAGGCACGAGCGCAAGGCGGTGTCGAGATGGCTTCGGGTGGAGCCGTGCGGCCAGTGGGTCTGATGGGGGGCACTTTCGACCCCATACACCTGGCCCACCTCGTCACGGCCCAGGCGGCCCTCGAGCAGTTCGGGCTCGACCGCGTGGTCTTTGTCCCTGCTGGCCGTCCACCCCACAAACTCGACCACGCGATTAGCCCGGCCGAGGACCGGTATAATATGGTTGTGCTGGCTACCCAGACCAACCCGAGTTTCGAGGTCAGCCGGGTCGAGATTGACCGTGAGGGTCCCTCTTTCACGGTAGACACGGTCGAGGAACTTCGCGGACGGGTCCCGGACGATACGACGCTGTATTTCATAACGGGGACGGACGCGATCCTGGGCCTAGACACCTGGCGAGAACCGGGAAGGCTCGTGACCCTTTGCCAGTTCGTGGCCGCCCCCCGGCCCGGCTACCCGGGGCGAGGGGCCAAGGACGGCCTCGGACGGCTCGAAGCAACGTACGGCTGTAGGTTCCTGGACGTGGACGTACCCGCGCTCGACATCTCCTCGAGCGACCTCCGCCGGCGCGTGTCCGAGGGCCGGACGATCAAGTACCTTGTCCCGGAACCGGTCGAGGACTATATTCTTAGCCACGGGCTCTACAGGCCCGAACCCGGCGTCTAAAGCGTGGTCCGGAGACGCACTCCCGGACTGCCTGGATAAGAGCGTGGATGGGAGAAACCTGGTATGGCGACTTGGCCTGGAGCAAGGTACCGTCCCCGGCGTGACCGGGCGCGCGATAGCCTCGAGACTGGTTGGAGGTCACGCCGGGGCGGCCGGAACGGCCGTAGACGCGTGGTCCTGCGCGCCGCGGCCATCGCTGGAATTGCGGTGGCCGCGCTCCTCTTGACCGGTGGGGTGGCCATGTGGGTAGTCCTCAACGGGCTCACAAACCCGGTCCACTACGACAGCCTGGCCGAGGAAATACCAGGCACGCGGGTGAACATCCTGGTCCTGGGGCTTGACGCCCCCCTCGACGCCCGCCTCCGGGCGCGCCCCGAGTTCGACATCCACACCGCCACGGGGTCACGAACAGACACTATGATGCTGGTCAGCGTCGACCCGGAAACGACACAGGTGAGCGTCTTGTCATTGCCGCGCGACACCAGAACCATAATCGCCGGCCGTGAGAACTACGGGTACGACAAGCTCGGTCACGCTCACGCCTACGGCGGGCCGGAGATGATAGTGGGCACCCTGACCCGTCTTCTGAACGTTCCCATCCACTACTACGTCCGGATCAACTCGGCCGGGGTGGCGAGAATCATTGACCTTCTGGGCGGAGTCGAGATCTACGTAGAAAAGCGGATGCACTACGTAGACCCCTATCAGGACCTGGTTATCGACCTACAGCCGGGGCTTCAGCTTCTCGACGGGGACAAGGCCGTGCAGTACCTGCGCTACCGTTCCGACGGGAGCGACATCGACCGGATAGAGAGGCAGCAGAAGTTCATCCGGGCGTTCAAGGAACAGCTCTTCCAGCTGGGGACCATCAGCAAGCTCCCGTCCATCCTCGACGAGGTCGTGGATTGCGTCGACACCAACATGACCGCCGGTGAGATGCTGAAGTACGCCCGCCTGGCGGCTAAGCTCGACGGCGTGGACCTCGAGACCGGCACGCTGCCCGGTGAGATCGCCACGATCACCGACCCGGGTCAAGACCCCCGGAGCTACTGGGTCATCGACCAGGACGAGTGCGCTCGGGTAATCGACCTACTCATATGGGGCGTGGACCCGGAGGCCAACGCGAGCATAACCGTCGAGGTGCGGAACGGGACGACCATGCCGGGCTTGGCGGCCACGTTTGCGGGCGAACTGGAGAGGCAAGGCTATGACGTCATCGGTATTGGTGACGCCGACACGACCGATTTTGTCAAGACGCGGATAATCGATCGTTCAAGAGACCGGGACAAGCTGCGGTGCGTGTCGAGGGCCGTCCTCCGCTATCTGCCCGACGCGCAGCTAGGGCGGGCCCGGCCGGACGAGGACGGCGCCGACTTCACGATAATCCTGGGCGTTGACTACGCCAGCTTCGTGGCTACAAGCGACGGAGGACAGGGCAGTCTGCCCTGACGATGCCGGGAGGAGGGACGTTCGCTTGGAGGTCAGCCGGGATCTGGCTCTGGTGGCGACCCAGGCTGCGGAGGAGCGAAAGGCCGGCGACGTCCTTCTCCTCGACCTGCGGGGCCTGACGCTCGTGGCGGACTACTTTCTTATCGCCAGCGGCGAGACGGGCCGCCAGGTGAAGGCCATTGCCGAGCACATCGTTGATTCCGTCACGAGGTCGGGCCTAAGACTGCTTCACCGTGAAGGAATCGAGCGCTGGGTACTGCTTGATTTCGGCGGGCTCGTGTGTCACGTCTTCAACCGGGCCGACCGGCAGTTCTACGGTCTGGAGCGCTTTTGGGGCGACGCTCCGCGCATCTGGCCTCCACCGGCTGGAGGAGAGACAGCGGGACGCCATGCGGGCTGAGGCCGAGGTCGCCTTGACGGGTAGATGGGCTTCTCGTATAATGAGCTGCACGGCCCGGCTTGCGGGTCTTAGGTTTTGATTGGTCGGAACTCCTC
>QZJP01000096.1 GCA_003599345.1 Bacillota bacterium
GGGAACGGGAACGGCAAAGGGGGTCGTAACTGATGGCCGGCAAGACACCTAGCGACGCCGCAGGGCGGACCACAGCCGGAACGGGCGAACTCCTGGCCCACTGGACCATGCGGTTCAACATCCACGCGCGGCTCCAGCACGGCCTTCTAGCGGTCAGCCTCGGCGTTCTCATGCTTACGGGGTTTCCCATAAAGTTCGCCGATAAGGCGTGGGCGGCGGCCGTGGTGCGCCTATTCGGCAGCTTCGAGGGCATGCTCGCGGTGCACCTCGCCGCTGCGACCGTCCTCGCGTTCACGGCGGTCTACTACCTCGCGACGCTAGTGGTCGCGGGTGCGCGCCGGCAGCTCGACTACGCCGTTCTCCCGCGTCTCCGCGATTTCAGCGACTTCTTCCATCACCTCGGGTACCTCGTAGGACGGCGCTCCGACGCCCCCCGGTTCGGGAAGTTCACCTGGTGGGAGAAGTTCGAGTTCTGGGCGGTGGTTTGGGGCACCATCATCATGGGCCTTTCAGGCCTTACGCTCGCGTTCCCTGAGTATGCGGCGCAGTACGTGCCGAGGTGGGTCATCGGGGTGCTGCGGGTAGCCCACAGTAACGAGGCTCTGCTGGCGTTCCTGGCGGTCCTCGTCGGGCACTCGTTCGCCGTGCATTTCAGCCCCCTGGTGTTCCCCAGCAGCTCGGTCTGGTACAATGGTCGGTTGTCGTTGGCCCAGCTCCATGAAGACCATGCCTTAGTCTATGAGACTGCGGTGGGTGACAATCTGCCTCCATCTCACGATGTTAGGCAGGGTCGATGGAGCAACAGCAGAATACTCATGGTTGCCGAACTGCTTGTCTATGCAGCCATAGTCGTCGGAGTCTACTACTCGCTCATACCACTCATCCCACAGTAGCAGACTCACGGGGCAAGGAGCCGCTTGCCGGCGGAACGGCCGGTGCCGGCATAGCCGGCCGGAATGCGCTACAGGGCGCGGCATGGGGCGGAGGATTGCGGTGCGGAGTCGGTTGATGTTGGCTGGCGTTCTCGTCCTTGCGGCCGTGGTCTACTTGGCCTATACGAGTTGGCAGGGCGCCGCCATGTACTATTTGACGCCTTCCGAGGTGGCCTCTCAGGGTGAGGCTCTGCGCGGGCGTTCGTTCCGTCTCGCCGGCGTCGTGGCTGAGGGCAGCGTCGTGTTCGACGCTGCCGAGGGGGAACTCAGATTCGACGTGGTCGACGACACCAGTGCGGTGCCGGTGCTCTACGCCGGCTCCCTTCCGGACAACTTCGCCGCCGGGCAGCAGGTTGTCGCTGAGGGCACGGGTGACGGCACGGGTGGTATGGTCGCGACCCGTCTCATCATAAAGTGCCCGAGCAAGTACGAGGAAGGTTCCGCGCAAACCGCGTCGGGACGCAACACCCTTCTCATCGGGGTGGCGGGCGTGGCCGGCTCGGCTGTCTTGGTGGGTTGCGTCGCCCTGCTTGTCGGCCGAGGCCGCCGCCCGCGGGGGCGGGTCTAGCGTGACCTTCCCGACCGCCTTGATCGTTCTGGCTCTCATGGCCGCGGCCTACGGCACGGGCGCCTTGTCTTTGGGCGCCTTCGGGAGAGGTCGCCGGGAGCTGGTCGAGCACGGGCGCGTCGCAGCGTTGCTGTCAGCCGGGGCCCTTACCGTCGCGTCGGGACTACTTATCCGGTACCTTGCGGTGTCGGACTTCCGCTTGGCTTACGTGGCTGCCCACACCAACCGCGCCTTACCCGCGGTCTACAAGATTGCCGCCTTCTGGGCGGGCCAAGAGGGGTCCTTTCTGCTCTGGGCCCTGGTACTCGGGTGGTTCGCGGTCTACGTCTCTCGCGTCACCTGGCGCCGCGCCCCTGAACTCTCCGCCCGGGCGCTCACGTTCATCCTGGCCACGAACGTCTTCTTCCTTCTGGTGATGGTCGCCCGAGCGAATCCCTTCACTCTCGCGTCACCGGTGCCTGACGACGGGATCGGCCTGAACCCTCTTCTCCAGAACTTCGGGATGCTCGCCCATCCGGTAACCCTCTATCTAGGGTACGTCGGGTTCACCGTGCCGTTCGCGTTCGCCGTCGCGTACATGCTGGGCGGGGGTTCGGGCGGGAAGAGCACCGGCGGCGGCAAGACCCCCAGGAAGTCACGCCGGGGCTCGCTTGACTCCGCCCACACCGGCTCTCCGGGAGCGGAGTGGCTGACTCTTACCCGTTCGTTCACCATCTTCTCCTGGTTGTTCCTGTCTATAGGCATCATTCTCGGAATGCAGTGGGCCTACGTCGAACTGGGCTGGGGCGGGTACTGGGCTTGGGACCCCGTGGAGAATGCCTCCCTCATTCCGTGGTTGACGGCCACGGCGTTCCTTCATACGGCACTCGTCCAGGAACGTAAAGGCACGTTGGCGGGCTGGAATGTAGCCTTGATAGCAGCGACTTTCTTCCTGACCATTCTGGGCACTTTCCTCACTCGCACCGGGGTGGTTTCGTCTGTCCACGCCTTCGCGGAGAGCGGGCTCGAGACGTACTTCCTCCCGTTCATGGCCGTCATCGTCCTGGGGACGGGCTATGTCGTCGCCCGCAATTGGTCGCGTGTCAAAGAGACCAAGCCCCTGGGGTCGTTCCTCTCGCGCGAGGCGGCGGTAGTGCTAGCCGGGTTCCTCTTCGTGGCGTTCGCCGCCGTAGTCCTTTGGGGAACGCTGGTCCCGCTATTCTCCCGCCTCGCGAGTGGCCGCGAGGTGTCGGTTGCGGCTCCCTTCTACCTGAGGTCCGCCGTGCCTATAGGAGCCGTCACCGTCGTTCTCCTCGGATTGTGCCAGCAACTGGGGTGGAGCAGGACCTCTACCGGCCCTCTCCTGCGGGTCCTTGCGGCTGCTCTGGGAGTCTCGGTGGCTGGGTCCTTCGCTCTCGCCTGGTTCCTGGCGCCGGGCAGTCCCGCCCCTAACACGCTCTGGGGTTTCGGCGCCGCCTTTCTGGTTGTGCTCTCGGCGCTCGTTCTCTTTGCCCGGGACATGAGAGCCAGGCGCTCGTCGACGGGCGAGGGGCCCCTACGCGCCCTAGCCGCCCTCATTGAGCTAAGCCCGAGACGGTACGGCGCCCTCATCGTCCACCTCGCGATCGCCGCTATGGCGCTGGGTTTCGCGGGCACGCCCTTCCGGCAGGAAGCCACGTTCGTGCTGCTTCCCGGACAGACCGCGACTGCGGCCGGGCGTGAGCTGAAGTTCACGGGCCTTTCGGCCGAACACCTGCCGCATCGGGTCAGCGTGGTCGCCAGCATAGAGGTGCGCGGCGACGGCCTGGCTTCCCTCCGGCCGGAGAAGCAGTACTATCCCAACTACGAGTCGGCCTTTACGGAGGTGGCGGTGCTTGGCGGCCTCGTCGAGGATATCTACGTCATCCTCGAGGCGTGGTCACCGGACGGTTCGGCATCCCTGCGGGTGATCAGGGAGCCCCTGGTGGCCTGGATATGGATCGGCGGATACCTTCTTGCGGCCGGGACCCTGCTCTCGGCCTGGCCGCGATCGCTCGGGGTGAACCCGCGAGCTCCGGCGGGTAGTCCCAATGAGTGAGGACACGGGCGTCCTCGCGAGAGACCTGGCCCTCCGTCTCGGGGACAACCAAGTCCTGCGAGGTGTCAGCTTCGGTATTGAGCCGGGTACGGTTTTGGCCGTCCTCGGTCCCAACGGTGCCGGCAAGACATCCCTGCTGAAGGTTTTGGCGACCCTGCTGGCCCCCACCGGGGGAGAGGTGAGGGTCCTCGGAAGGAACCTCCGGGACGCGGGGGCCGCGCTCCGCCGCCTCATCGGCTACGTCGCGCACCAGACCTTTCTCTACCCCCAACTCACCGGCTGGGAGAATCTCTACTTCTGGGCGCGCGCCTACGGCGTCCGTAAGGCGGGCGACCGTGCCGAGGAGCTGTTGGCCTTTGTCGGGTTGGAGCTGCACGCTCACGAGACGGTGCGCGCCTATTCCCGAGGAATGCAGCAGCGGCTGGCCCTGGCCCGGGCCCTCGCGCACGACCCGCGCCTGCTCTTGCTGGACGAGCCGTACACCGGTCTCGACCGGCGGGCCACGGACCTCCTGGACGTCATCATTCGCGAATCGCGGCCCCAGGGGCGCACGGTGATCATGACAAGCCATGATCCCACACGGGCCATCCGGGCCAGCGACACAGTGGTCGTCCTGCGTCGCGGTCAGGTAGCGCTCCTCGCGGACTCACGCGACGTGGATCCGGCCCTGGTCGACGACGCGGCAGACCCCTCCGGCGGCAGGATGGTCGTCCAATGACCCCTGGTTCCGTAGCCGGCGGGGAGCGTCGTGAGGAGCTTCTCGGCCCCCCTCGCGCGGAGCAACGTGGGATGGGTGCCGCCGGGGCCGTGGGTTGGTGGCCTCAGGTATCGGCGCTGCTCTGGAAGGAACTGCGGTCGGAGTCAAGGACGCACGACAGCTTCACGCCCATGCTGGTCTTTGCTTTCACTGTCGTGACTGTGTTCGGGTTCGGGCTGAAGCTCGCGGGTGTGAGCCTGCGCCCCGTGTTCCCGGGCCTGATTTGGATATCCACTTACTTCATCGGGTTTCTGGGCATAGGCCGTTCGTTCGCCGGCGAGAAGGCTCAGGACACCCTCGCGGGGTTACGACTCGTACCGGCCGACCCGTCGTACATATACGTCGGCAAGCTTCTGTCGAACCTCTTGTTCCTGAGCGCTCTCGAGGCTGTCTCGATTCCGCTCCAGTTCGCGCTTCTCGGCGTGGAGTTCACCGCTCCGCTCCTGCCGTTCGCTGGGGTTGTCATTCTCGGGACCACGGGCTTCGCTGCCGTCGGAACACTGCTTTCGGGCCTCGCGACCCACACCCGAGCCGGCGAGATACTGCTTCCCGTACTTGCGTTCCCGGTGTTGATACCGGCCATCATCGGAGCCGTCCAGGCCACGGCTTCGCTTCTGGGACTGGGGAACGCGCTGGACTGGCCGAAGTGGATCGGTATGCTGGCCGCTTATGACGTCCTTTTCGTAGCCGTGTCACTAGTGGTCTTCGATTTCATAATGGAAAGCTGAGGCCCGCCCGGCGGGCTGAGAGGAGGTGTCCTGCGCCTTGCGCTGGAGAACGGCCTTCACCTGGCTGGTGTTTCTGAGTGTGGAGATCTCCCTGTTCCTGGCTTTCCTCTACGCTCCCCCCGACGTCGTTCTCGGGGAGACGCAGAGGATTTTCTACTTTCACGTGGCGTCGGCCTGGAACGGGCTGCTTGCCTTTACTGTGGTCTTCGTCGCCGCGGTGGCCTATCTCATGAAGCGAACGCCCGAATGGGATAGGCTGGCCCTCGCGTCGACGGAAATCGGGGTCGTGTTCATAACCATGGGGGTGGTCACGGGCTCGATTTGGGCCCGGTTCGCCTGGGGTGTCTGGTGGGAGTGGGAGCCGCGCCTGACGAGTTCGTTCGTCCTCTGGCTGATGTACGTGACCCTGCTGGTGCTCCGAAACCTCGTCGAGGACCCGGACCGCAGGGCCCGCCTGAGCGCGGTCTTCGGCATCGTCGCCTTCGTGGACGTCCCAGTGGTGTTCATGTCCATCCGATGGTGGCGCTCGGTGCATCCCGTAGTGGTTGAGGCCGGGGGTAAGCTCAACCTGGAGCCGCCCATGGTCTTGGCCCTCGTAGCGTCCGTTATCTCCTTCACTCTGCTCTATCTCCTACTCCTTATGGAGAGGCTCACGATTAGCAAGCTCGAAGCGGATTTGGCCGACATCAAGAGAACCTGGAAGGAAAGGACGAGTGGTGTGGAGTGACACTCTACCTGTTTCTCGGCTACACGGCTGTGTGGACCGCGCTCTTTCTCTATCTCTTACACCTTTCCGGCCGCGCGCGTCACCTGGAATTGCAGATCAGTTGGCTCAGAGAGCGGGTTAAGACGGAACCACGGCCTTAGCCCAGCTCGAGTCCGGCCTAATCGAGAGATATCGAAAAGAGCCCGCCCAACTCTGAAAATAGAAACTTATCGGTAGTTCAGCCTTCTTTCACCGTCCCCGCTTTGTTTTGGCGTCCCCACATGTGCTATAATGCGACTGGCAAACTGTGCACTGCTTCACTATGCACTAACGTTGGTTTGAGATAGTTGTCGTAGGTTTGACAGTACCAATGTCGTTGCTCTGTGCTCTCTATGGGGTCATCTCGCCACCAAGCCCGCACACTGACTCGCGAGAGACCTCGGGCCAGGCTGACCCTCATCCTTCACATCCGCCCACCTGCGCCACGAAGCCCCAGTGAGCGGAGAGGTGGTGTAAGGCTGTGGTCGACAAGTTGCTGACTCCGAAGGAGGTGGCCGACATCCTACAGATCAAGCTCGTTACTGTCACGACCTACCTCCGGAACGGGTCACTGAAGGGAGTCAAAGTCGGCCGCCTATGGAGGATCAGGAGCACCGACCTTGAGTCCTTCCTCAGCCGTGGGTCAACGAAGGCAGTCGGTAGCACCTCCGGGTTCGATACCCCGAGTGGTCTCTAGGCCGCCACCAGGCCGCCGAATTCGCGGCGCGTGTGGAAGGGTGTGCCTGGGCCTTGTACCGAGGCCGCGAGTGGTCGACAGACTCGTTCGGGAGAGGATGTAGTGTGGATGGGACAGACGGAGACGACGGTTCTTAAGCTCGTTCGCCAGGAGACCCTGGACGCCACGCCCTTTCTAGAGGAGCTCCGAGCCTACCCCTCGGGACACAACATCAAGAACTGCATCCAGTGCGGAGTCTGCACGGCTTCGTGTCCCCTGAGCTCCGAGATGACGGAAACCCCCAGGAAGATCATTGAGATGATCAAGGCCGGCATGAGGGACCAGGTCCTGTCGAGTGACACGATGTGGTTCTGTGCTTCGTGCTACTACTGCACGGTCAGATGCCCGCAGGGGATCAACCTGGCAGAGGTCATGTACGGGCTCAGGACAATAGCGACGAAGACGGCCAGGAACCTGAGCGCGGCCTTCTACCAGACGTTCGCTGATACTGTCCGCAGGTACGGGAGGATGCACGAGTCAGACCTCATGGTCCGATTTGCCCTCAGGACAAGCCCGCTGTCTCTCCTGAAGATGGGACCGCTGGGCCTGAGGATGCTGGCCAAAGGGAAGATGAGCTTGGGCCTCCCCTCGGCGATCCGGGGGGCCAAGGAAATCGCAAAGCTCTACGACAAGGTCGCAGAAATGGAGGGAGGGGTATGACAAGCTCCAAGAAGGTCAGCCCGGTCACGACGGCCGCGGAGAAGCCGAGAAGAAGGGGCGCCTCCACGGCCGAGGGCGTCCCGCCAGTGGTGGCCTACAGTTTCTTCCCGGGTTGCTCGCTCCACTCAACAGCCCGCGAGTATCACGATTCGGTTGTCTTCTCGCTTGCCGCCCTGGGTGTTGATCTCCAGGAAGTCGATGACTGGAACTGCTGCGGGGCCACAGCGCTCTCCTCCACGGGCACCCTGCTCTCCTACGTCCTTCCTGCCAGGGTTCTCGCCCTTGCCCAGGAAGCCGGGCGGCCTTTGGCCGTGGCCTGCAATTCGTGCTTCGTCACGCTCAACCGCGCTAACGCCGTGTTGGACGGCCAGAGTGAGTGGCGGGAGAGAGTGGAGAACGCCTTGCGGGCCATAGGCCGCACGGTCCAAGGGGCGACCGAGATCCGTCACACGCTAAGCATCCTCCGGGAGGATGTCGGCCTGAAACGCCTGCGTCAGGCAGTTCAGAGACCTCTTTATGGGCTCCGGGTGGCGCCGTACTACGGCTGCCAGTTCTCACGGCCCCGGTACGCCGATGCGAACCCTGAACTGCCGGTAGAAATGGACGAGGTGCTGGAGGCGATAGGAGCGGACGTCGTCCGATACGACCGCAAGACGAAGTGCTGCGGGGGCGCCCTGATGACGACAAAGGAAGACGTCGTCCTTCAGCTCAACGAGCAACTGCTTCGCGAGGCGCAAGCTCAGGGAGCCGAGCTGATCGCAGTCTGTTGCCCGATGTGCCAGATGAACCTCGATGCCTACCAAGGCAAGATCAACAACCGGTTCGGCACGCGCTACAACACCCCCATCGTCTACTACAGCCAGCTTGTGGGGTTCGCCTTGGGCCTGAGCGAGGAGAGTATGGGCTTCAGCCGGGGATTCGTGCCCGCCACGAGACACCTGAGGAGGTACGCCTGAGAACCGGAGGTGAATTGGGATTGGCAGGGCCTAAGATCGGCGTGTATCTGTGCCACTGCGGCACGAACATCGCAGACAAGGTTGACATGGAGACCGTGAGAGAATACTCCGCCGCGCTCCCCGACGTCGCTGTCAGCCGGGACTACAAGTACATGTGTTCCGAGCCGGGGCAGGACCTGATCAGGGCGGACATCCGAAACTGCGCCCTTGATAGGATAGTGGTCGCTTCCTGCTCGCCCCGAATGCACGAGCCAACGTTCAAGCGGGCCTGTGAGACCGGGGGCCTCAACCCTTATCTCATGGAGATGGCCAATATCCGGGAGCAGTGCTCGTGGGTGACTTCGGAAGCGGCGGCCGCGACCGCGAAAGCCAAGGCTCTAGTGGCTTCCGCCGTGAGAAAGGCGCGCCTGCTTGAGCCGCTGGAGGACAAGACCGTCCCGGTGAACCCGACAACAATGGTTGTCGGCGGCGGAATCGCGGGCCTTGAGGCCGCGCTGAAGATCGCCGACGCCGGACAGAAGGTCTACCTGGTTGAGAAGGAACCGTCCATCGGCGGGAACATGGCTAAGCTAGACAAGACGTTCCCAACCCTGGATTGCGCGGCGTGCATCTTGACCCCCAAGATGGTCGCCGTCGGCCAAAACCCCAACATCACCCTCCTGACTTGCTCGGAAGTCGAGGACGTGTCGGGGTTCGTCGGCAACTTCAAGGTCAGGGTGAGGAAGCGCGCCCGGTATGTGGACGTGTCCAAGTGCACCGGGTGCGGAGACTGCGCCAAGGTATGCCCGGTCCAGACGATAGACTCCTTCGAGGAAGGAATGGCCACGCGCCGGGCGGCCTACAAGTTCTTCGCCCAGGCAGTGCCGAACGTGTACCAGATCGACAAGCGAGGCTGGCCCGCGTGCCGTGCCGCGTGCCCGGCGGGAGTCAACGGTGGCGGGTACCTCGCCCTTACAGCGGAAGGGAAGTACGATGAGGCTCTCGCTCTCATCCGAGAGAGGATGCCCTTTGTCGGCATCTGCAGCCGCATCTGCTTCCATCCCTGCGAGAGTGATTGCCGGCGACAGGAAGTAGATCAACCTGTGGCCATCAACGGGGTCAAGCGGTTCCTCTCAGACTGGGAGGTAAAGAACAACCTCACCCCGGCTCCGCCGGAGGGAAAGAAGAGCGGCAAGTCTGTAGCCGTAGTGGGCTCGGGGCCGGCCGGGCTCTCGGCCGCGTACTACCTATTGGCCATGGGCCACGCGGTGACGGTGTTCGAGAAAGACGAGAAACCGGGCGGGCTCCTCCGCCATGCGATTCCGCGCTACCGGCTTCCCGAGGAGGTTCTCGACCGAGAGCTCGAACGCCTCAAGACTATGGGCGTGAAGTTCCGCACGGGTCAAGAGCTCGGGCGGGACTTCACCCTGGCGTCACTCAGAAAAGAGGGCTTCAACTCCGTCCTCCTGGCCATCGGGGCCGGAAGTGAGGTCTCACTGGATGTCCCCGGAGAGGACTGCCCCGGCGTGCACACTGCCCTCTCGTTCCTGGGGGCGGTGAGCCACGGCCAGGCTCCGCCGGTCGGCACGGGCGTGATTGTCATCGGCGGAGGCAACGCCGCGATCGACGCAGCCCGTACGGCTGTTCGCCTGGGGGCCAAGAACGTCTCGGTCGTCTACCGCAGGAGTAGAGCGGAAATGCCCGCCTCGATCCAGGAGATCGAGGCAGCGGAGAGGGAGGGTGTCAAGTTCACCTTCCTGGCCTCGCCGGTGGCTGTAATTGGGACAGGGAAGGTGACGGGCGTCAAGTTCGTCCGTAACGAGCTGTCCAGCGACGTTGATGCCAGCGGCAGGAGGCGTCCCGTCCCGGTTCCGGGCTCTGAGTACGACGTTTCCGCGGACACGGTGGTTGTCGCTATCGGCCAGACTGTCGACCTAGGGAGCTTCGACCCCAAGGAACGCCAGGAGTTGGCTGCGGGGCACCGTGTCAAGGCCGGGGAGTGGGGTGAGACGGCTCTCAAGGGTGTCTTCGCGGCGGGCGACTTCGTGACGGGACCGGCCAGCTTCGTCGAGGCCGTGGCCGGGGGGCGCCGGGCCGCGCGAGCCGTTGACGCCTTCGTCCGCGGCCAGGCTCTGCCGGAACCGGAATTCAGGATGCCGGCGCACGAGGACCCGCTCGACCTCAGTCACTATGACGCTAGCCCTCGCCACCAGATGCCGGAACTGGACGTTGCCGGCCGGACCAGGAGCTTCGCCGAGGTGGAGAAGGGCTTCGGTGAGGCGGAGGCCCGGGCGGAAGCGGCGCGGTGCCTGCATTGCAGTATATGCATGGAGTGCGGTGAATGCGTGCGGGCGTGTGAGGCCGTAGCGGTCGACCACTGCCAGCGGGACGAGGTGGTTGAACTCGACGTCGGGGCCATCGTCGTGGCCACGGGTTACCAGCAGTTCGACCCGACTGCCGGGGAGCAGTGGGGCTACGGCAGGTACGACGACGTTCTGACGGGCCTGCAGTTCGAACGTCTATCGAACGCGTCCGGCCCGACCCAGGGCCGCTTGCTGTGCAAAGACGGTCGCGAGCCCGAGGCGGTCGCCGTCCTGCACTGCGTGGGCAGCCGCGACAAGAACTACAACGAGTACTGCTCCCGCATCTGCTGCATGACCAGCGTGAAGTTCTCCCATCTGGTCAGGGAGAAGACCCGCGCCAAGGTCTACGACCTGTTCATGGACATGCGCACGTTCGGCAAGCAGTACGAGGAGTTCTACAATCGAGTCGCCGCCGAGGAGAACGTCTACTTCATCCGAGGCCGCGGGGCGGAAGTCCTGAAAGACCCGAAGAGCGGCAAGCTCATGGTCAGGGTCGAGGATACGTTGCTCGGCGTCTTGCGTGAGATTCCCGTCGACATGGTCATCCTGAACCCCGCCATGGTTCCGCGGGCCGACTCCCAGCGAGTGGCCCAGGTCTTCGGCATCCAGAAGAGCGCGGACGGCTTCTTCCTCGAGTACCACATCAAGCTCGAGCCGATGAAGACGGCGACAGACGGGGTGTTCGTAGCCGGGACGTGCCAGAGCCCCAAGGACATCCCCGACACGGTCGCGCAGGGAGCCGGCGCCGCCGCCGAAGCTATGACTCTCCTCCTGCCGGGTTCCGTGCGGATCAGTCCTATGACCGGAGAAGTCCGCGAGTCTCTCTGCTCGGGATGCCACATGTGTGTTCTCATGTGCCCGTACTCAGCCATCAGCATGGACGAGGACAAGGCTCTGGCTGTGGTCAACGAGGTGCTGTGCCGCGGCTGCGGGACTTGCTCCGCTACGTGTCCGAGCGGGGCCATGCGTGTCAGGCACTTCGACAACAGCCAGGTGCTGTCCCAGATCGAGGGGGTGTGCGCCGAATGAGCGGCAAAGACACCTTCGAGCCCAGAATCGTTGCGTTCCTGTGCAACTGGTGTTCCTACACGGCCGCAGACCTGGCCGGTATCGCCCGGCTGAAGTACCCTGGCAACGTCCGAATCATCAGGGTCATGTGCTCCGGGCGAGTGGCCCCCGGCTTCATTCTCAAGGCCTTCCACGAGGGAGCCGACGGAGTGCTTGTCGGAGGCTGCCATCCGGGCGATTGCCACTACCTTGAGGGCAACTACAAGACCCTCAAGCGGAAGCTGGTCATGGACCGCCTCCTGGACCAGTTCGGCATCGAGAAGGACCGCTTCCGCCTCGAGTGGATATCGGGAGCCGAGGGCGAGAAGCTGGCCCGGGTCGCCAACGAGATGACGGAAAGGGTTCGGCGGCTCGGCCCGCTCGGTCGCACGCGGGAACGCCTGGCACGGGCCGACGCCCTGGAGCTTCGCAACGAGGGAGGGGCCGCGAGTGGCTGATAAGCTGAAGCTGGCCCTCTACTGGGCCGCCAGTTGCGGCGGCTGCGAGATAGCCGTCCTGGACATCGACGAGAAGATTCTCAAGGTGGCCGAACTCGCGGACATCTACCTGTGGCCGGTGGCTCTCGACTTCAAGTACAAGGACGTCGAGGCATTGGCCGACGGGTTCCTTGATGTCTGCCTGTTCAACGGGGCCATCAGGAACAGCGAACAGCGGGAGATCGCTGAGCTCCTGCGCCGGAAGAGCAAAGTGATGGTCGCCTTCGGCGCGTGTGCATGCTACGGGGGGATTCCGTCCCTCGCGAACCAGTTCGACCGCGACCAGATCTTCGGGCGGGTATACTTCGACACCCCGTCAACCGTCAACCCCGGCAAGGTCCTGCCCCAGACCTCGTACCGGGTTCCCGAGGGCGAGCTCCACCTTCCAACCTTCTACAACGCGGTCTACAAGCTGGATGACGCGGTGAAGGTGGACTACTACCTTCCGGGTTGCCCACCTCCTCCGTCACTGATCTGGACGGCGGTCGAAGCCATCGTCAGCGGGAACCTGCCGCCGCCGGGCAGCGTGATCGCCGAAGAGAAGGCCGTCTGCCACTTCTGCACCAAGCGGAAGGACGAAAAGACGGTGACGGCTTTCCGACGGGTCCACGAGTTCATCCCGGACCCGGAGAAGTGTCTTCTGGAGCAGGGTATCATCTGCTCAGGACCCGTCACCCGGGGCGGATGCGGCGAGCGGTGCCTGTCGGCCAACATGCCCTGCCGGGGGTGCTTCGGCCCGACCCCTGAGGCTATCGAGCAGGGAGCCAACATGCTAGGGGCCGTGGCTACCATGGTGGAGGGCAAGGACGAGCAGGCCTTGGCGAAGGCTCTCGAGACCGTCGTTGATCCCCTCGGCACCTTCTACCGCTTCACGTTGGCCGACTCGTTCCTCCGCCTGAGGAACAGGAGTCTCACGGCGCGGGAGGCCGAGAGGGCCGGGGCCGCGCCTGCCCCGAAGGAGGTGGCTTCGTGATGAAGCGAGTCACCATCGATCCTATCACCAGGCTGGAGGGCCATGGCCGTATCGAGATTTTCCTCGACGACCACGGTGAAGTGGCCAACGCCTACTTCCAGGTCGTCGAACTCCGGGGCTTCGAGAAGTTCTGCGAGGGCCGGCCGGCCGAGGAGATGCCGCGCATCACTCCCCGCATATGCGGCGTCTGCCCGAGCGCGCACCACATCGCCTCAACTCGGGCCCTGGATGACCTGTATAAGGTCGACCCGCCTCCGGCGGCCAAAAAGCTGCGCGAGCTCTTCTACTGCGCCCACATGATCCACTCGCACATCGCCCACTTCTATGCCTTGGCAGCTCCGGACTTCGTGATGGGACCCGAAGCCGACCCAGCGCAGCGGAACATTCTCGGAGTGGTGGCCAAGGTTGGGCTTGAGATAGGCGGGTCGGTCATCCGCCACCGGTCCTACGCCCAGAAGATCCAGGAGATCCTTGGCGGTCGGGCCACGCACTCAGTGATGGGCCTTCCTGGTGGCGTGTCCAGACGGCTTTCCAGCGACGAGCGGAACCAGATCATAGAGTGGGCCAAGTCCGAGGTGGAGTTCGCCAAGTTCTCACTCAAGCTGTTCGAGGACGTGGTGCTGGGCAACAAGGCCTACGTCGACCTCATCCTCTCCGACGGCTACGCCATGAAGACCCACTACATGGGCCTCGTGGACGAGGACAACAAGGTGAACTTCTACGACGGCGATGTCCGGGTCGTGGATACCGAAGGCAAGGAGCTTTGTAGGTTCCCGGCCCGGGGGACCGCCTACCTCGAGCACCTTGCCGAGCACACCGAACCCTGGTCCTACCTCAAGTTCCCGTTCCTCAAGGGTAAGGGCTGGAAGGGGTTTGTGGACGGCCAGGACAGCGGGATTTACCGGGTTGCGCCGTTGGCCAGGTTGAACGCCGCCGACGGTATGGCCACGCCGGCGGCCCAGGAAGCGTACGAGAAGTACTTCGCGACTCTGGGGGGAAGGCCGGTCCACGCTACCCTTGCCAACCATTGGGCCCGCCTGGTCGAACTGCTCTATGCGGCCGAACGGCTGTTGGAACTGGCCGAGGACCCTGATATCACGAGCGACGACATACGGGTCGTCCCGACCGAGACACCGGTTGAGGGCGCGGCGGTGATCGAAGCTCCCCGCGGCACGCTGTTTCACCACTACCAGACAGACGAGCGCGGGCTCATCCGTGGCGTCAACCTCATCGTGGCCACGGGGAATAACCACGCCGCCATCTGCATGTCGGTGAAGAAGGCTGCCCAGGCGGTCATCCACAAGGGCGAGGTCAGACCGGGTCTCCTCAACATGGTCGAGATGGCCTTCCGGGCGTACGACCCGTGCTTCGGTTGCGCGACCCATAGCCTGCCCGGGGAGATGCCTCTGGTGGCCAACATCTACGACCACGAGGGACGTCTTACCCAGACCCTGAGCCGGTAGATACCAGACGGGAGGGGTCCGGGGCTACGCGCCTGTGGCTGCCCCGGACCCCCAGGGGAGGGGCTACGCCAAGGCCCCGACTCTTTACCCCAGACCAAGGGGGGGCAAGGGGACTAGGCTCCGTCGGGAGGGGGACCAAACACGGACTCGGTCGTGGTTGTCGGCCTCGGCAATCCAATCCTGAGCGATGACGGAGTCGGTCTTGTCGTCTTGCGTGCTTTGCGCGACCGAGCCGACCTCCGCGGGGTTACGCTGGTCGAGGCTGAGACGGGTGGCCTCGGTCTCATCGACATCCTCTCCGGCCACGACGGAGCGGTTCTGGTCGACGCCGTCGTTACGGGCGCGGTGAACCCGGGTGAAATCCTAGAAGTGGCCCCCTCCTTCGTAGAAACTACGGGTCGCCTCGGCACCGCGGGTCTCTCACATCAGGTCGACCTAGGCACGGCATGGGAGCTCGGACGACGTCTCGGCGTCCCACTTCCGTCCCACGTGCGGATTCTGGGAATCGAGGCATCCGACGTTAAGACCTTCTCGGAACGATTGACCCCAGCCGTTGCCCGTAACCTTCCGGCCATCGTGGACGCCGTTATTCGCGTGGTGGCCGAGGTCAGAGCGCGAGGAGCGCGGGGGTCGGAGAGAACTGCTTGACTCTGAGGTGAGACGTCATGCACGAGCTCTCCATGCTGAAGGCCGTTCTCGACGCTGTGACTGAAAGCGCTAGGGGGCAGGGCGTGACGAAAGTCACGACCATTCGGGTCGTGGTCGGCCAACGTCTGAGAGCTCTTCCCGGCGCGCTGCGGTTCGCCTTTGAGGTTCTCACGGGAGAGGAAGTTCTCACGGAAGAGAACGATTCCCCTGAATCGGTAGAGCCGGGGACGGGGCTCTTCCGGGGCGCCGTCCTAGAGATTGAGGACAGGCCGACCAAGGCGCGCTGTCGCGCCTGTGGGCTGGAGTACTCCGAACACGACGATAAGGACTGGTGCACGGAGGAAGGAGAGTGGTCGAGCGGGAATCCGGGAGACGCCGAAGGCAAAGACCCGGGACGCTGGGCTCGAACCGGATGCGCTTCGTCCGGGCTTGGATGGGCCCTGCCCTGCCCCCGGTGTGGGGCCCTGGCGCCCGAGATCCTGTCCGGCGAGGAGTTCCTGGTCGACTACTACGAGGGCGAGTGAGGCGGAGCGTTGGTGAAAGTCAAGCTGGCCCGAGACATCCTCAAGGCCAATGACCTCCTGGCGGAGAACCTGCGTGGACGACTGGCGGACCAGGGCATAGTGTCGGTTAATTTGGTGGGGTCCCCCGGCTCCGGCAAGACCACACTCCTTGAAAGGACTCTTGAACACCTTGGCGAGCTGAGGGCGTCGGTCATCGAAGGGGACATCGCGACGGCTCTTGACGCCGAGCGCATAGAACAAAAAGGAGTTCCGGTAGTCCAGATCAACACCGACGGGACATGCCACCTCGATGCGAACATGATTCTCGGCGCCTTGGACGAGCTTGATCTCGCCCGGACCGACCTCTTGTTCATTGAGAACGTCGGTAACCTTGTGTGCCCGGCCGGCTGGGACCTCGGGGAGGACCTCAGAGCCGTCGTGGCCAGCGTAACCGAAGGGGACGAGAAACCCCGGAAGTACCCGAGGATCTTCGAGAAGGCGTCGGCTTGCGTTCTGAACAAGGTGGACCTCCTCCCCTATGTCGTCTTCGACCTGGAACGCTTCAGGAAGGACGTGAGCCTCCTGAACCCGGAGGCGCCGGTCTTCCTCGTATCAGCTACCGACGGGACCGGTGTTGCGGAATGGACCAACTGGCTGGAAGCGAAGCTTGCTCTCAAGCGCAGCCAACGGTAATCCGGCGGCACATACGCGTGACCGGGCTCGTTCAGGGAGTCGGGTTCCGGCCTTATGTCTGGCGCCTGGCGACCGCCCTGGGACTTGGAGGTTGGGTCCGGAACTCCCCCGGTGGGGTAATCGTTGAGGTCCAGGGACCTCGGGAAGCCGTGGAGGTTTTCACACACGAGCTCGGGCGGAATCCGCCCCGTTTGGCCAGCGTCGACCGGTTGACCGTGAGCGATGTTCCCCTGGTGGACCTGGACGCCCCGCCGCACCCATTCACCATTGCGGCGAGCGAGTCTGACGGGACCCGCAAGACTGTCGTGTCGCCTGACGTCGCCATTTGTGACGCCTGCCGAGAGGAGGTCCGCGACCCCTCCAACCGGCGCCATGGATACCCCTTCACCAACTGCACTGACTGTGGACCGCGGTACTCGATCATCGAAGGTCTTCCATACGACCGGTCCCTCACGTCGATGCGCTCGTTCGCCATGTGCCCCGACTGCAGGGAGGAGTACGAAGACCCCGCGGACCGCCGGTTCCACGCCCAGCCCAACGCCTGCCCGGAGTGCGGGCCGTACGTCTGGATCCAAGGGCGGGACGGCGGGCGGATTGCCGAGGGTGCCTGGCGCGAGACGTTCCTTGGTTTGGCGAAGAGAGGCGCCATCTTCGCCGTAAAAGGCCTTGGCGGTTTTCACCTGGCGTGCGACGCCCGGAACGAGGAAGCGGTGGCCCGCCTGAGAGCCAGGAAGCGGCGGCCAGCGAAGCCCTTTGCGGTAATGGCCCGGGACATCCGCGCCGCGAGACGGTACGTCACCGTCGGTCCCGTGGCGGAGAGACTATTGCTTTCGCCCGCGGCGCCGATAGTCGTCCTCCCGCTCAGGCCCGCCGCGCGCGAACCGGGTCCCGCCCACTCCGGCCACGGCCGGATGGGCGGCCCAAGCTCGCCTAGGCCAGGCGTCGCCGCCCCCTCTCTGGCCCCTGGCTCAAGGACCCTCGGGGTGATGCTCCCATACACTCCACTCCACCTCCTCCTCTTCGATGACGAGATGGACCTTCTGGTGATGACCAGCGCGAACCGGAGTGATCTACCCATCGTGCGGGAGAACGAGGCCGCCCGGACGGAACTTGCCGGGATTGCCGACTACTACCTTTTTCACGACCGGGACATCGTCAATCGGTGTGAGGACTCGGTCGTCAGGGTCCACGAGGGTGGCCGGGCGCTCGCTGGTGATGTCGGGCGTGGGAGCGCGCCACCGGATCAAGGCGCGAAGGCCCTGGTCATCCCCTATCGAAGATCACGAGGGTACGCGCCGGCCCCTCTCGACCTCCGCGCGTCGCTACCGGCTCCCCTCCCGGCCTGCGCGGGGGCACCGGCCTCTGACGTCCATGGTGAGTCCCGTCGTTCGTCGACCCCGGCTCTCCCCGTCTCGGCCTTCGGCGCTGGAGGAGAGATGAAGGGCGCGTTCTGTCTCGTCCGGGACGCGGAGGCGTTTCTCAGCCCGCACCTCGGGGAGATTGGCAGCCTGGAGAGCCTGGAAGCCTACAAGGACGCACTCGACCGGTACCTCCATCTCTTGGGGGTCAGCCCGAACCTCATCGCCTACGATCCTCACCCGGGCTATCTGGTGTCTCGGTTCGCGCGACGGCTCATCGTCGAGATACCGGTCAAGGGCCGGCCGCGGGAGGGTCGCCCGGCGGCTGCCGACTCTGTCCGCCTTCCTGACCCTGTCTTCGTTCCTGTCTACCACCATCATGCCCACATGGTGTCCTGCCTCGCTGACAACGGCCTACCCGGGGACATGGAGGTCCTGTCGACCGTGTGCGACGGTACGGGTCATGGTCCGGACGGAACCGTCTGGGGCTTCGAGATTCTGCGCGGTACGGCCTCGCGGTTCAGCCGGCTGGGTCACCTCGCATGTACGCCCATGCCGGGCGGTGATGTCACGGTGAGGCGTCCCTACCGGTCCGCCGTCGCCCACCTGCTGCGCGGCGCCGGCCTGCCCGGGGTGAAAAGGCTAGCCGAACTGCGCCCACACCACCGCGAAGAAATCGAGCTTACGTGCCGGCTCTTGACGCGGGCCACGAAGGACACGGTGCAACCCGGCGCCGCGGGCGGGCCCGACCACTGGGACTCAGCCGGGCTGGTCGTGACATCGAGCTGCGGCCGGCTCTACGACGCCGTCGCGGCCATTGCCGGTCTGACAGCCGAGAACACCTACGAGGGCGAGGCGGCCGTGCTCCTCAGCGAACAACTCGAAGAGGAAGACGACCTCGTGGCCGACCCACCCGAGCGATATCGCTTCACGGTTGTGGAGGGGCGGAGCATAGTAATTGATCCACGGCCGTTCCTGACGTCTGTCTTGCTGGACCTCGACACCGGGGAGGCCAACCCCCGCCGGGTGGCCATTCTGTTCCACCAGGCCATGACAAGCGCGCTAAACGCGGCCCTGAGTTCCGCGCGGCGCCGCACCGGCTTGAGCCGCGTAGTCCTGAGCGGCGGCACGTTCCAGAACCCGCATCTAGTTGAGGCCGTGCGGACCAGGCTGCTCTACTCGGGCTTCGAGGTCTTCACCCACCGGCGGGTTCCGCCCAACGACGGCGGGCTGGCCCTCGGCCAGGTGGTAGCCGCAGCCTGGATGGCATCGGCACGCGCCACGGGTGCCGGGACGCGCCCGCATTGACGCCAGCGGGGAGTTATCAGATTCCGGAAGGAGATGAACCGAAACGTGTGCCTGGCCGTACCGGCAAGGATTGTGGCACTCGACGGTAGCCATTGCGTTCTTGACTTGGCCGGGAACAGGTTGCGAGCCAACGTATCTCTCGTTGACGCACCCCAGGTCGGGGATTGGGTCATAGTCCATGCGGGTTATGTTCTCGAGAGGATAGACCAGCAGGCTGCCACCGACTCGTTGGCTCTGGCCCGAGAGATAGCCGGCCTTTCGTCAGGTCCATCCCCCTCGCTGGCGACCGGGAACGATGAATAAGGATTTCCGTGATCCCGAACTAGCCGGAGGTCTCGTCAAAGCCATCCGGCGGGACATCAACGACCTCGGGCGCCCCGTGCGGCTGATGGAGGTCTGCGGTACTCACACTGTCGCCATATCACGGTCCGGCATTCGCAACCTCCTGGACGGTGTTGTCGAACTTCGTTCAGGACCGGGGTGTCCGGTCTGCGTGACATCTCAAGAGGACATCGACCACATGATCTCCCTGGCCTACCTCCCTAACACGACCGTTCTAACCTACGGCGATATGCTGCGTGTTCCCGGCGCTACCGGGACGCTCGAGGAGGCGCGGGCCGCGGGGGGGGACGTCCGGGTCCTTTACTCCGCGCTTGACGGGGTTAGAGCGGCGGGCGCGGAGCCGAGCCGGCAATTCGTGTTTCTTGCCGTGGGCTTCGAGACCACGGCACCCGGCACGGCGCTCGCGGTGAAGGAGGCCGCCCGGAGAGGTCTTGACAATTTCACGCTCCATCCCGCTCATAAGACCATCCCCGCCGCTCTCCGGGCCCTGCTTGCCCCGGCCCGTTCGCAGGCATCGACGGGAAGCGGGGGACCGCCCGCGATCGAGGGCTTCATTCTTCCCGGGCACGTGTCGGCGGTCATCGGCAGAAAGGCCTACGATTTCCTGGCTGCCGACTTCGGGCTGCCCGGGGTGATTACCGGCTTCGAACCCGTTGACATACTCCTGGCTGTCAGAGAGCTGGTCAGGTCCGTCATGGCCCGCGCGGGCGGGAAGAGGGTGGTCAACCTCTATCCTCGCGTGGTGCGTGAAGACGGCAACGCCAGGGCACAGGCCCTGACCCGTGAAGTCCTTGAACCCTGCCCGTCCGCGTGGCGCGGACTCGGCACGATACCGGACAGCGGCCTGACCCTTCGCGAAGAATGGCGGGCGTTTAATGCGGTGAAGCGGTTCGCCGGTGCGGGGGGACTCCAGTCCTCTCTGCACCCGGCGCTTGGCGGGAGCCGGAGCCGTGCGGCCGGCATCTCGGCCTGCCGTTGCGGGGACGTACTCAGGGGCCTGATTGCGGCCCCGGAGTGTCCGCTGTTCGGCCGGGGGTGCACTCCGATTAGCCCGGTCGGCCCATGCATGGTATCCAGCGAGGGATCTTGCGCGGCGCACTACGCCCACGAGCGTCGGAGGCATGCGCGATGAAGCGAATTACACTTGGGCACGGGGCAGGCGGAACGCTTACATCCGACCTCGTGCGGCAAGTATTCCTGCACCACTTCATGAACCCGTACTTGGAGGCCCTGTCGGATTCGGCGGTCCTGCCGCCGGGTGACGGCGACAGTGCGACTTCTCTCGCGGTCACTACGGATGCCTTCGTCGTGACGCCTATCTTCTTCCCGGGGGGCGACATCGGCGAACTCGCGGTCTTCGGAACAGTGAACGATCTTGCGGTCGCGGGGGCCCGTCCCGCCTACCTGACCGCCTCGTTTATCATCGAGGAGGGTTTCGCCTATGCGGACCTGGACCGCGTGGCAGCGTCCATGGCCCGGGCGGCGCGTCGCGCGGGGGTCCAGGTCGTGGCCGGTGATACGAAGGTTGTGGAGAGGGGGAGCTGTGACGGGCTGTTCATTGTCACCTCGGGGGTGGGGCGTCTGATCCCGGGAGTGAGCTTGAGTTCCGCCCGGGTCTTGCCGGGAGACTGCCTGGTCATAAACGGAGCTGTTGGGCAGCACGGAGCGGCCATCATGTGCGCCCGCCAGGGTGAGGACTTCGGGACTAGCATCCGAAGCGACTGCTCTCCGCTAGCTGGCGTCCTCGAAACGCTGCTGGTGGAACTCGGTGAGGGGATCAAGTGGCTGCGCGACCCCACGCGTGGCGGCTTGGCGACCACGGTCGTGGAGTTGGCGGAGTCGGCAGGACAATGCGTCGTGCTTGAGGAGGAGGCCGTCCCCATCCCCGACGACGTCTGCGGTGCCTGCGAGATGCTAGGGCTCGACCCTCTCTACCTCGCCAACGAGGGCAAGGTTCTCATCGTGGCGGCTCCCGAGGCCACGCCGAGGCTTCTCGCCCTACTCAGCGAGGCAGGGCAGGACCAAGCCGCGGTCGTAGGGCAAGTCGCCACGTCCCAGGGAATGATGGGGTCTTGGGGTGCCGGGGCCTACCTGAGAACGAGGCTCGGCGGCACCAAGACGCTTGACAGGCTAACCGGACATCAGATGCCGAGGATCTGTTAGCCTCGTCCGCCGTCGGCTAACTGAGCGGCGGCATCGCCCAAACCCCTTAAAGTCATTTAACCCAAGATAACTTACTTGTCCGACAATGACGCCTTCTTTGGGCTGGTCGTGGTATCATTGCCTTGCTACATGTGCTTCGCTGCACAAATCACAAAAACTATTCTCTACATTCAGGAAGATGACTCTTACATGCCTACACATCGGCTAACCTTGTCAAACCACACGCCGGCGCATCGAAGTAGCTTCAATCCCGTCAAGACTGGTCGAGGACGGTCAGCCCGGGCTGAGCCTCGACCCGGAGCCAGCTGGCTCAGAAAGAGAGGGAGAGAAGATGGTAGTCCGTACGCTTAACGACTTGGCCGCCATACGGGAGAGGGTGAGGAAGGAAGTTGACCTCCGCGGTGGCCAGGGGCGGGTCAAGGTAGTCGTCGGGATGGGAACGTGTGGCATAGCCGCAGGAGCACGTGAGGTCTTGGCCGCGATTCTCGACGAGCTAGCCAAGCGCGAGCTCCACTGGGTAACGGTCACTCAGACGGGATGCGCGGGCCTGTGCGATAAGGAGCCCATTGTCGACATCATCAAGGCCGGCAGGCCGAAGGTGACGTACACCAATGTGGACGCCGAACGTGCCCGCCGCATCGTTGCCCAAGATGTAGTCAACGGACACGTTGTCGGCGAGTGGGCCGTCGCGCCGGCACACTAGGACCCGCGCCAAGTCCGAACCTCGTGGCGTGCCAAGGGAGACGCATGGGGAAGGTGGGGAGCAACAAGGCCATGGAAAGGCTTCTGACGCCCAAACAAGTAGCGGACCTCCTGCAGGTCAAAACGATGACGGTCATGACCTATCTCCGCAACGGCGAGATCCGGGGCGTCAAGATCGGCCGTCTCTGGCGAGTGAGGACAGCGGACCTCGAGGCGTTTGTAGGTCAAGCTGCCAAGAAGGCCGCAGCGGCCGAGTAGATGACGTGCCCCGAGGGGGCGGCCCAGGAGCGCGTTGGCCGTATCGCCGCTCTCTCCGAGCACGACCCTGACCGAGGACCTTGCTGGGCTGAGTTCCTGCGCTGTTCCGGGCTCAGTTCCTGGATGCGCGCGGCCGCGACCGGGTCCGACCGGTTACCGCGGTCCTGCTCCAATTCGGCTTCGTTTGTGTCATGGAGGTGACGGGATGGGCAAGCGGGTTAGGATGCCAGGTAATGGAGCGCCCTCAGAGGGTCTCAAGAGGGTTGACCCTGAGGCAATCGACACCATTGTGGCCGCTCACGCCGGTCATGAGGGAGCCCTTCTCCCCGTCCTCAGAGAGGTCCAAGAGGTGGTCGGCTACCTTCCCGAGTGGGCCTTGAAGAGGGTTGCCTTGGGCCTAGGACTGTCTCTCAGCCGGGTTTACGGTGTGGCGACCTTCTACTCGCTTTTCACCACCAAGCCCAAGGGTCAGTACGTGATTCGGGTGTGCGAGAGTGCTCCCTGCCACGTCCAAGGAGCCCAGGAGGTCATCAATGCTCTGATGCGGGAGCTCGGGGTGGGCTTTGGGGAGACCACGCCCGACGGTCGCTTCACGCTCGAAGCGGTCAGCTGCCTGGGTACCTGCGGTGTGGCCCCCGCAGTCATGATCGGCGACCGCGTCTACGGCAACCTCACTCCGGAGACCGTCTTGACGGTGCTCGAGGAGTACAGCTAGGAGGGCGGGTCCGTTGCGAATGTTCCGTGCGCACGTCCTAGTGTGTGCTGGTGGGAGCTGCTCCCTCAAGGCCAACCGGGCCGTCCAGGAGCGGCTGGTAAGTGAGGTCGAGAAGAGGGGTCTCAGCGACGAGATCAAGGTCGTGGAGACAGGCTGCTTCGGTCTGTGCGAACAAGGCCCTACCGTGGTCGTCTACCCTGAAGGTGTCCTGTACTGCAAGGTTACTCCAGACGACGTTCCCGAGCTAGTCGATGAGCACCTTCTGAAGGGCCGGTTCGTCGAGCGGCTGCTCTATCAAGAGGAACCCGCCGCTGGTGGAGCCGCGGCATACCAGAAGATCCCCGAGATGGATTTCTTCCGTGGGCAAGTGCGAATCGTGCTACGAAACTGCGGTCTGATCGACCCCGAGTCCATTGAGGAGTACATCGGCAGCGGCGGCTACCAAGCCCTCGGGAAGGCCCTCGCCAAGATGACGCCGGCCCAGGTCGTCGACGAGGTGAAGGCTTCGGGTCTGCGCGGCCGGGGAGGAGCCGGCTTCCCGACAGGGCTCAAGTGGGAGTTCGCCTCCAACGCCAAAGGCGACGTGAAGTACATCGTCTGCAACGCGGACGAAGGGGAACCGGGCACCTTCAAGGACCGGCTGATTCTCGAGGGCGATCCCCATGCCGTTCTGGAAGGAATGGTCCTCACCGGCTACGCCGTGGGTGCGCGGAAGGGTTACGTCTACATTCGAGGCGAGTACGGCCTCAGCATCGAGCGCTTGGAGCAGGCAATCCACCAAGCCAGGGAGCAGGGTTTCCTGGGTTCGGACATCTTCGGCTCCGGGTTCGACTTCGACGTCGAGGTCCGAGTCGGCGCCGGCGCCTACGTCTGCGGCGAGGAGACCGCTCTCCTCGAGTCACTTGAAGGTAACCGTGGCGAGCCCAGGATCAAGCCACCGTATCCGGCCCAGGTAGGCCTCTTTGGGAAGCCGACGGTAATCAACAACGTGGAGACCCTGGCCAACGTGGCCCCGATCATATCGAACGGTGCCAACTGGTTCCGCGGGTACGGAACCGAACGGTGCCCGGGGACCAAGGTTTTCACCCTGACGGGCGACATCGTGAACGAAGGCCTCATCGAGGTCCCGATGGGAATCACTCTGCGCGAGGTCATCTTCGGCATAGGCGGCGGAATCAGGGGTGGGCGCCAGTTCAAGATGGCTCAGACCGGTGGGACGGCTGGGGGCTGTCTATCTGCTGAGTTGCTGGACGTTCCTATGGACTACGATGAACTGTCCACTGTGGGTTCTGCGCTCGGCTCCGGAGCACTCCTGATTCTCGACGACACCCACTGCATCGTCGACGTGGCTCATGTCTTTGCCAGGTTCTTCGAGCACGAGTCGTGTGGAAAGTGCACCCCTTGCCGCGAAGGCACGATGCGCCTCAGCGAGATAATGGCCAGAATCTCGGCCGGAGAAGCCTGTCAAGGGGACCTCGAGAACCTCGAGGCTCTCGCTCGGACTATGTCCATGGCCAGTCTCTGTCCTCTCGGTCAATCGGCACCGCTTCCGCTGACAAGTACGCTGAAGTACTTCCGAGATGAGTTCGATGCCCACATCAATGACAAGCAGTGCCCAGTTGGAACGTGCCGGTCTCTGGCCCATAGGGCGGCACTCGTCACGACCGGGAAGGAGGAGTAGGAAGCGTGGCTACTGTAAGGCTCACCGTAGACGGGATAACGGTTAGTGTTCCCGTAGGAAGCACAATCCTCCAGGCGGCCACGAAGGCAGGCGTGGACATCCCGACGCTGTGCCACCATCCTGATCAGGCCGTGAAAGGTCTGTGCCGGGTGTGCGTGGTCGAGGTCGAGAAGTCGCGGACCTTCCAGACAGCTTGTACCTATCCGGTGGCGGAGGACATGGTTGTCAGGACGAACACCCCGGCCATCCGGGAGGCACGTAGGGTCATCGTGGAGCTTATCCTGTCCCGGCACCCGCAAGACTGCCTGAGCTGCCCGCGAAACGGTCATTGTGAGCTCCAGGCTCTTACGGAGCGACTGGGCATACGCGACGTGCGATTCCCGCGCCAGGAGAGGGCTCTTGAGGTTGATACGTCCACGCCGTCTCTGGTGCGCGACCCGTCAAAGTGCATCCTGTGCCGGCGCTGTGTTTACACGTGCGACGAGGTCCAGGGAGTGGGGGCCTTGTTCCCGGCCTACCGTGGTCATGAGTCGGCCGTCGTCCCGGCGTACGAGAAACCCTTGATTGACGTCGTCTGTGCCCTGTGCGGGCAGTGCATTCACGCCTGCCCCGTCGGCGCCATCACGGAACGGGACGATACCGAGACGGTTTGGGACGCTCTCGCCGACCCGACGAAGCACGTGATAGTCCAGACGGCTCCGGCCATTCGGGCCACGCTTGGGGAGGAACTCGGCCTACCCCCGGGCAGTCTTGTCACGGGCAAGATGGTAGCCGCTCTCCGCCGGCTCGGGTTCGACCGCGTGTTCGACACCGATTTCGCGGCTGACCTGACAATCATGGAAGAGGGGTCCGAGCTCATCCAGCGGCTGACCACCAACGGCACGCTGCCCCTGATTACGTCATGCAGCCCGGGCTGGATAAAGTTCATTGAGCATTTCTACCCCGAGTTGCTGCCGAACCTGTCGACTTGCAAGTCCCCACAGCAGATGTTCGGCGCCGTGGCCAAGACCTACTATGCCCATAAGTCCGGCATCGACCCGGTGAACATATTCGTGGTCTCGATCATGCCCTGCACGGCGAAGAAGTTCGAGGCCGTACGCCCCGAAATGGTGTCTAGCGGGTATAGGGACGTTGACGTCGTGCTGACGTCACGTGAAGTGGGCCGGATGATGCGCCAAGCCGGCATCAACTTCGAGGCCCTGGAAGAGGAGCAGTATGATAACCCATTGGGGCTGTCTACCGGGGCGGCCGCTATCTTCGGCGCCACAGGCGGCGTGATGGAGGCGGCTCTCAGGACCGCCTACGAACTGGTCACCAAGAAGGAGCTGCCGAGGCTAGACTTTGAGCAGGTCCGCGGCATGGCGCGCATCAAAGAGGCGACCATAGATATCGACGGGATCAACCTGAAAGTGGCGGTGGGTCACGGGCTAGGCAACGCGAGAGAACTCCTCGAACGCATCAAGCAGGGAACGCAGTATCATTTCGTAGAGATCATGGCCTGCCCCGGTGGCTGTATCGGCGGTGGCGGACAGCCCATCAGGACCACTAATGCCGTACGCGAGAGACGTATTGACGCCATCTACGAGGAAGACCGGCGCATGGCCGTACGCAAGTCCCACGAGAACCCGGCTATCAAGCAGATATACGAGGAGTTCCTCGGGGAACCGCTAGGTCACAAGTCTCATGAACTGCTACACACGCACTATACCGCGAGAGACAGGGTCTAGGCTCCTTCGGGCCATGCGGTGAGGGCACGCGCTTGACACCTCTCAAAAGCCCGTGCTACCATATGGGTCCGGGACGTGACCCGTCGAACCTTGAGTTCGTTTGACCTTGGCGCTCGAAGGTCGAGCGCCAGGTTTTTTGACGAGGCCGTTTCCGAAGTTTAGCGGTGGTTTCGGCTCCTTGAAAACTGAACAGTGGCAGAGAGAGCCTGATAAGGTGCTGGGCGAGCGGGAAGAACCCGAGGTCCGGCCTTGCGGAGACGGCTCTAAGCGTAAC